>NZ_JAAOXO010000005.1:0-228333 GCF_011605365.1 Paenarthrobacter sp. MSM-2-10-13
GACTGCACCATGCCCGCACCCTGGTGCGAAGCCCACCACACCACCTACTGGTCCCACGGCGGCACCACAGGCACAGACAACGGCACCCTGCTCTGCAGCCACCACCACCACATCATCCACAAAGAACAATGGCGCATCGACATGACAACCGGCGCCCCCTGGTTCATCCCCCCACCCCACATCGACCCCCACCAAAAACCCCGACGCAACCACCACCACACACCCCAACGAACATAAACCCAACCCACAACAACCCCACGCGGGTCTGTCTGAATAGGCTCAATGGGACTGCCTGAACGGGATCGCCTGAAAACGGTGCGCGGGGCCTGACCCGAGGGGACGGCAGAACCCGAGGGCGGCAGAACCCGAGGAGCGGCAGGGCGCGATGGGCAAAGAGCGATACAGGAACGTGTGCTCAACGCTCATGGTGGCGCTTGGACCGCCCGTGCAGCTGCCTGCCCAGCACTCCCTACTGGCTATCTGTGGCCTGTGAGTTCCGATCACTGCAGCGCCTTCGCTGCTTTCGACCTGCAACCCGGGACCGGCGCTCCGCACGCGAACCGTGACCTGATCATGACCGCACAGGACCTCCTACGAACCGCGCCCGTGTTTCAGGGCCTAGGGTCCAAGGCCCGTGGCCCAGGACCCATACTTCGGCGGACACGTGAAATTCGTTCTCTAGCAACCAGCAACCAGCAACCAGCGCAGCAACGACAGCGCCCAACAGCCCCCAAAAAAAGCGCTACCGCGAGGTTGGCCAGCCCGTGTACGACTCCGCGAGGTACGCCTTGGCATGCTCGGATGTGACCACGGAGTGAAGCTCACCAAGCTGGCGGGCGCGGTCGAAATCGTCGGCACCTGGCACGGTGTGGAGCATGGACGTCATCCAGTAAGAGAAGTGCTGGGCCTTCCATACGCGGTCCAGGGCGCGGTCGCTATAGGAATCGAGCAGCGCGGTGGAGCCGTTGGAGTAGAAGGAGTCCAGCCCTTCGAAGAGCACCTTGACGTCGTGGATTGCCAGGTTCAGGCCTTTGGCGCCAGTGGGCGGCACTGTGTGCGCTGCATCGCCGGCGAGGAAGAGGTTTCCGTGCCGCATGGGTGTGTGAACAAAGCTGCGGAAAGGCAAAAGCATCTTTTCCAGAACGGGCCCCTCTTTGAGTTCAAAGCCGTTGCCGTTGACGCGCTTGCGGAACTCGGACCAGATCCGTTCGTCGTCCCAGTCGGCCACGTTCTCTTTGGGGTCGCACTGAAAGTACATGCGTTGAACGGTTTCGGTGCGCTGGCTGATCAGGGCGAACCCGTTCTCGGAGTTCGCGTAGATGAGTTCGTCGGCGCTGCGCGGGGCCTCAGCGAGGATTCCGAACCACGCGAACGGGTACTCGTGGAAGTACCACTTGCGGTTGGCTTCGGGGATCTGGAAGCGGCAGTGGCTGCGCGACCCGTCGGCACCCACCAGGAAGTCGGCCTGGATTTCGAACTCCTGTCCGTCGGAGTCGGTGAACCAGACCTTTGGCTTGCCTTCGAGGTCGTGCACGGTGGTGTCCGTGACGCTGTACCGGACGTCGCCGCCGTCGGCCGCCCGCTTTGCGGCAAGGTCCGCGAACACGTCTGTCTGCGGGTACAGCCACACGGATTCACCCACGAGCTCTTTGAAGTTGATGCGGTGACTCTCACCGTTGAACCGCAGTTCGATTCCGTCGTGTCGGTCGCCCTCGCGCAATACCCGGTCCGAGACGCCGGAATCCACCAGCAGGTTCACTGTTCCGTGCTCAAGGATGCCTGCACGAACCGTTTCCTGAATTTCCTTGCGGCTGCGGATTTCCACCACCACAGATTCGATGCCCTGCTTGGCCAGCAGGTGGGAGAGCATCAGGCCGGCTGGGCCTGCACCCATGATGGCCACTTGGGTGGTAATCGGTGTACGTGCCATGGTTTCCTCGCTTCGTTGCGGATCCCTGCTTGCCGTGAAGCGGGATGAATCTTGCATTTAGTGTGGCCCGCGAGGAGTGATTGGCGTTACAACAATTCCGTTGAACGGAAGTTGGACTCTAGTCGCCGAGTTGACGTCCTATCCCCCGGGCAGCCGTTTGGAGCGCGGGCACCAGCGCCTGAAGTCGCATTTCCGCCAGCGGCACAACCACTCCGAGCGCCGCCACGGTGCGACGCTTGCTGTTGATCACCGGCACGGCAATCCCCAACGTATCGGGATCCACCACACCAGCCAATTGCGCGTACCCCTGCTGCGCCGCTTCGGCTAGAAGTTGACGCACGACGCCGGCAGTTACCTTTGCGCTGGGATCTGCGAATTGCCGGAGGTACTCCGTCTGCAATTCGCGCGATTGGTTCGACATCAGGGCCAGACCGGCCGAGGAAATGTGGACGGGCATCCGCCCGGCGATCCGCGCCCGGTTGGTCACTGATCCCCGACGCGAAAGCCGCTCCACAAATAGTGCCTCCCACCCGTCAAGCACCGCCAGATTCACATTCTGGTTGAGGACTTGCTGTATATCTTCCATGAACGGCATGGCAGCCTGCCTGAGAGCCAGGGTGGGTGAATTGCGGTTGACGAGTTCCCATAAACGCAGACCCAAGCGAACAGTACCGCCCGCGCCGAGGTCCAAGAGTCCATGTTCGGAGAGTTGCCGGACCAGTCGGTGGGCTGATGACAACGGAAGTCCAGATCGGTCAGCCAACTCGCTTAGCTGCAGCAAGGTGGTTCCTTCCGGGAAGGCCTCTATGACCCGCACCACGCGGTCTACCACTGAATCGCCTGACGCCGAGTTTGCCATGCTCTGCTCCTTTGCTTCCGGCCGCCGCCTCATGAGGGCGCTCATCAGTCTGCTGATTGCGGTGCTCCGGGACACGGCCTGGGCGAATGCCCTGCTGGCTCCCTTCCGTTCAATGGTAGAACGTGTGCCAGGCAACACCGAGCGGTGATACAACTCTCTTAACCGACCGACCGACCGTTCTGCGGTGGGTCGACCTATCTGCGAAGTACCGAGGACGCTATGCCAACGATGTCATCTGCCCGCCGCTCTCAATGGCCCGTCTGGCTTTGCTGGCTGGCCATGGTGTTGGACGGCTTCGACCTCGTTGTCCTGGGTACCGTCATCCCAACACTCATCAAGACCGGCGAGTTGGGCTTTGACGCGTTCGGGGCTACCTTCGCCGCCACCATTTCATTGGTAGGTGTGGGCCTCGGCGCCCTCTTCATCGCGCCGCTTTCGGACAAATTCGGACGCCGTAAACTCCTGATCGCCTGCGTAGCAAGCTTCTCGCTGTTCACCGTCGGAGTTGCCTTCGCCCCGAATGTCGCCGTCTTCTCCCTGCTTCGTATGCTGGCCGGACTCGGCTTGGGCGCGTGCCTCCCTGCGGCTTTGGCGTACATCAACGACTACGCCCCTGCCGGATCGGCTGGCAAGTCCACTACCCGGACCATGACCGGTTACCACGTTGGCGCTGTAGCAACGGCGCTTCTGGCAATTTTCATCGTTCCGAACTGGCGGCTCATGTTCATCATCGGCGGCTTTGCGGGTCTCGCCCTTCTGCCCTTCCTGTGGGCGAAACTCCCGGAGTCTCTCCCTGAAGCAGCCCCTGCTGCAGGCACCCCGGCCACAACGGCTCCGACGCAGGCCAGCGAACTCAAGACGAGCCAACCCGCAAACGCAACAACCGCCGTCGGGCGTTCAACCAGCGGACATTCAACCAGCGCCAAGCCGAAGACAGGTTTCCGCGACCTCCTGCAGAAGCCGTATCCGATGGTTGCCTTGGGTATCGGCATCGCCTCGTTCATGGGGTTGCTGCCGGTCTACGGCCTGAACACGTGGCTGCCACAGCTGATGGCAGCCGCAGGTTACCCGGTTAGCACGGGCCTTACACTGCTGCTGGTCCTCAACCTCGGCGCCGTCGCTGGTCTCTTCCTCGCCGGAATCCTGGCCGACAAACACGGGACCAAAAAGATCGTGCTGATGTGGTTCGGTTTGTCCGCAGTGTTGCTGGCGATCCTGAGCGTCAAAATCCAGAACGAGTTCCTGCTCAACGCAGCCGTATTCGTCACGGGGGTCTTCGTCTTCAGCTCCCAGGTACTGGTGTACGCCTGGGTCAGCCAACTCTTCCCTCCCCGCCTTCGTGGTACGGCGCTGGGCTTCGCAGCAGGGGTGGGCAGGCTCGGCGCAATCGTCGGGCCGGCGGTGACGGGGACTTTGGTTGCCGCAAACATCGCTTACCCTGCAGGCTTCTACGTTTTCGCCGCCGCCGGGCTGTTGGCCGTAGCCGCGCTGTTCCTCGTGCCGCACCAGGTCACAACGGCCGACACCAGCGTGCCGGCAGAGCGCTGAACACCAGGTGAGTGCTGAACGACCGGTGAGTGCTGAACACCAGGTGAGCGCTTCGCACTAGAGAGAAGTCCGGGGCGTGGTGCAGAGGGACTCCCGTGCTTTCCCCAGCAGCTGCGGACCCTCGGCAAAGCAGCGGTCCGTGGACTTCTGAAGGGCCGGGAATGCCCGGATTGCGGAGTCGAAGTGGTCTTCCCGGATCATCCGTTCAATGACCTGGCACTGATCCTCCGTCTCCATGGCTCCCACCATGGCCGAGGAAATCTTCAGGCTCAGGATGGCGTCCATACTCGCTTCAGCGTTGTGCCCGCATAAGCCGTTGGAGATGCTCAGCACCCGGTCCGGCAGCATGGACAGGTAATTGGAGAGAAAACCGAGCGCCGGTGATGGATCTCCCAGCTCGTCAGCCAACTCTTGAAGGCGGCACGGTTCCAAGGTGGTGGCCTCCGTTGCGGGGCCCTGGTCCTCACTCACCGTTTGCCGCCTGGGGCTTCGCGGTGCCTTGCGGGGCTGTGTTGTCCGGGTCTTTGGTCCAGATGGAGGCCAGCATTCCGATGACGAGGATGGCGGGTGCGCCGTACATGAGGGTGTTCATGACGATGGGTTCGCGCAGGGCCCGGATGGCGTTGCCAACGTAGGGGATGGTGGCTACGTGCTTGTCCACGGTGTTGCCTTGGAGGGTGGCGATCCAGGGGTCGAGGCCGTTGTTGGCGTCGCCTTTGGTCTGGACTGCGATTCCGCCGTCGGCGGTGGTGGTGATCTCGGTGATGCGGTGGGTTTCCACGCGCTGGTCTTCGACGGGGATGTGGTAGGTGATGATGTCGCCTACTTTGACGTCGGTGGTGGGGGTGGGGACGGTGACCACGACGTCGCCCGGGTTGATCAGCGGGGCCATGGAACCGGTGAGCATGGTGGAGGTTTGGTAACCCAGGATCCGTGGCCCGATCGCCAGGAACAGGAACACCAACGCGCCTAGGATCAGCATGCCCACGCCGATGCCCTTGACCACTTTGCCGGCAATCCGACGAAACCGGCCAGCAGTGCCAGCGGCCCTGGCAGCAGTTGTAGGGGCCGCAGTTGTGACGGCAGCTGCGGCGGCAACAGTTGGGGTGGCCGCATCAGCTGAAATTCCGACGGCGGCACTAGCCTCCCCGGCGGAACGCCGGCCGTGGAGTGCGGGTTCTTTGATGCTGGTGATAATGCTCATGACGTGGCGTTCCTTCCGTGGTGGGGGTTGAAGTTCGTGGGGGGTAAGGCGCGCTCACCGTGTTGAACAGCGAAACCGGTGACCCACAGGAGAACCGCTCTCCAGCAGAAACGCTGCCCAACAGCAGAACCGGGTGCGTCAATACCGGCGGACCTGATCGGGCAGGGGGGGCGCCCGACCAGGCCCGGCGGGGCTGGTGGTGATTCTCCGTTCTGGTGAAGCGGCTGTGCTTGACGGGATACTCGCCGGGCCTGATCGGGCTGGGGGAAAGGAACCGATCAGACCCGGCGGGGCCGGTGGTGTTGTTTACTTGGTGGTTTCGGTGCGTTGGGTGCCGGTGAAGGCGAAGGCGATGGTGGAGGTGGCGCCTTGGAAGTCGTTGTTCGCGGTGGTGGGGAACGCGGTGGTGACTTTGAGGTTGTCGGTCTTGGCCGAGGTCAGCGAGGTGAGGTTGTTCAGGACCTTGTTCGCTGCGATGACCGGGCCGGAGGCCAGGACGGTGGTCTTGGTCCCGGTGCAGTTGTACGGGGCTGCGGCGCCGGTCCAGGCCACGGAGCAGTTTTCGATGGTCAGCTGCAGGCCGTTGGTCACGTCCGTGGTGAGCAGGGATGCGGTGGTGCCGGCGTTGGTGGTGAGGGTGACGTTGTTCAGGTCCGAGTTGCCGGTGTTGGCCAGGGTGACGAGTTTTTCGACCTTGTCACCGGGCAGCAGTCCAGCGACCGGGACGTTGAGGGTGTTGGCCGGACCGGGTGCGCCCAGGGCGATGGTGACCGTTCCTGCGGTGACGGCTTGGGAGGCGGAGGTCGAAGAGGTGAACGCGCCGTAGGTGCCCATGCCGGCGACGGCGGCTGCGGTGCCGACCAGTGCGACGGAAGCGAGGATCTTGCCGGAGGTGGTCTTGAGGCTGATGGCCATGGGGATCAGTTTCCTTTCGGGAGGCCACCGTGAGACCGGCCGGCCGTTCGTTTCCAGCCTGTGTGGCTGACAAGAACTACTGTGCCGGGCCCGGATCAAGAACAAATCCTGCATACCCGCAACACTTCCTCAGGAAAACCTCAAGACTCCCGCAGCCAAATACAACCCAGCCCAGCCCAACCCAGCCGAACCCCGGGCAATCTACGCACGTCGGGATAGCCCATCGAACCCCATGTGCAACACTTCTTGATGCACATGAACGGCCAATGGAAGGGTGGGACTCATGCCAATGTGGTTGCAGGCCTTGATGTGGGGATCACTTGCCGGTGGCGCTTTAGTCCTCGGAGCGGGCATAGCGTGGATCTGGAAAGTGCCGGCCAAAATCGTGTCCACGGTGATGGCATTCGGCGCCGGCGTCCTGATCTCTGCATTGTCGTTCGAACTTGTGGATGAGGCCGTTGAGGGCGGCGGACTGATCCCCACCATCTTTGGCTTCCTTTTGGGGGCGGTGATCTTTGTGGGCTCCAACGTCTTGCTGGCCCGGGCTGGAGCCAAGCATCGGAAACGTTCCGGTGGACCTCAGCCCTCGGAGAAGGATTCCCCGGGAAGCGGCACGGCCATCGCAGTAGGGGCACTTATTGACGGCATCCCGGAATCAGTGGTCCTTGGTGTTGGCCTTCTCGCCGGCGGAGCAGTGAGTCCGGCCATGCTCGCCGCCGTCTTCATATCCAACGTCCCGGAAGGCCTCTCCAGCACGGCAGGCATGAAGAAGGCCGGACGCGGCCCCGCCTACGTCTTTGGCACCTGGGCCGGCATTGCAGTGTTCAGCGGGCTTGCTGCCCTGCTGGGATACACCGCCTTGGAAAATGCACCGGAGAGCGTGATCGCGTTTATCACGGCCATTGCCGCTGGCGGAATCCTGGCCATGCTCGCGGACACCATGATTCCCGAGGCCTTCGAGGAGCACCATAATCTGACCGGGCTAACGGCCGCGGTGGGATTCCTGAGTGCGTTCACGATTCATCACGTCGGCGGCTAAACACCGGCCGGGTTGGCCCCACGTCACTTGGGCGGGGACACGCGAACTACGGCAGCAGCCCAATCAGGGGCAAGGCGACCGCCGTCGAGATTGCCATGGCGGCCGTGTTGCCGATGACGGGATGGAAGCCGGTGGGCAGCCGCGCAGAGATCGCCTTGGCTACAGGCGGTGCCAGGATGGCACCTATCACGGCACCACCCACCATTCCCTGCCAGGAGCCGCCGTACGCGAGGACTGCCGCCGGGGCAACCGACACAACGGACGCGTAGGTGGCCGCCCATCCGCCCTCGCGGTACCAGCCCCGCCACAGCGTGACACCGATGGCCGAGGTCAGTGCCTGGGCAAACAGTATGTGCGGCAGCAGGCCGGTCCCGTACGACGGCAGTCCCGGGTTCAGGACAAATGCCGCGGCCACAGCAAGGATTACACCGGCGCCGGCGAGCTCGTTGGCGAAGAAATGAGTTTCCGTGAAGTCCTTGAGGACCCGCCGCGCAGCCCAAACGGCGTCGGCGGGAACGCGCCGGTTGAGGCTCGACGGCGGCAGCTCCGCTTGCGTGGCAGGGCGAACCTCCCGAGCCTCCCGCAGGACAAGCCACGTCAGACGCCGGGCTATCAGGAATGAGATGACCGAGCCCACTGACATGGCGAGCACGCTTGCCACCACAGCCGGCAGGGCAAGCGGGGCTGAAACAGTGGGGATAAACAGCAACGCCAACGGTGTGGTGGTAGCTGCACCCAGGATCGCTCCGGTGATGCAGGTCCGCCAACCAGCCCCGTACAGCAGGACCATAGCGGGAGCGACGCAAACGAACGGAACGAACGTTGGCTGCCACCCGTCGTCGAGCACCCAACCGAACACCAGGTTGGACAGCAACAAACTCATCGAAGCGGAAGCCAAAACCCAGGGCCACAGCCCGGAATCGTAGCTAAGTGTGCCGACCCACTTCACACCGCGACGGCCAACGCACCACGCTAACGCGGCACCCGTGAGCAGTCCGACCGCTCCGAGATCGGACTTGTAGAACAGCGGCTCGGTCATGTCACCGAGGAACCAGCGCACTGCGGCCAGAGGGGAACCGATGGTTTCCTGCGCCCAGCCGGCATAACCGGGACCCACTCGCGGAGAATGCTCCGCGAGCATGTGGAGGAGGAGTGCGATCACGCCGATGAGTGCCACCATTCCGAAGGCTCCCAGAGCGGTGCCGGCCGCGGAGCGCTCGGGGCTGCGTTCGGGGCTGCGCTCGGGGCTGCGTTCGGCGTTGCCTTCGGGCGTCGGTCCCGGCGAATGCTGCGACTGCGGGAGGGCGTTGTCGGCTGCGAAAGAGTGCGTCATTGGTGGCCCTATGCGTGCGGAGTGGCGTGGCTCTGAGCAGCGTAGCGGACCTCCGGATGCGAGCTGCAGCCACGGCGCTACGGGGGATTTGTGACCGGCAGCGGGCACGTATCAATCCGTCAGTCGTCCAACGCCATCAACCCGCTCACCCTTAGTGGGTGATCTTTCTACCCATTCGATACCGATCCCCCGAAGGCACGCGCGCTGGGGGTGCTGGCGAATCGAGAATGGTGGTGTGGTCCAGCCGGGGAGCGATTCCCCAGCCGGAGGACGGCGGTCCAGCCCCGGGCCGAACGAACGATGGGAAAGACACCATGAGCTTTTTGGAATCGTTGTGGAGCATCATTGTTGCGTTTTTCTTTGTTGCCTATTTGATCCTCCTCTTTCAGATCATCTCCGATCTTCTCCGCGATAAAGCCCTGAGTGGTGGCGTAAAAGCATTGTGGATCCTATGCCTGTTCGTGGCTCCTTTCATCTCCGCATTGATCTACGTGATCATGCGTGGAAAGGGCATGGCTCTGCGTAGTGAGATTCGGGTCAGGGAATCGGTGGAAGAGGCGGAGAACTACATCCGCGACGTCGCCGGAGCCCCCTCCCCCACCCAACAAATCGAAGCGGCCAAAGCGCTGCTTGCCGCTGGAGACATTAACGAAGCCGAGTACGCTCGCCTCAAGGAGATCGCTTTGGCCTGACCCAGGCTACGGTCTGCTCTTCACGTACAGCCGAAAGGGACCGCATGACGCGATTGAAGGCATTCCCCCTGTTGGAAGGCGGACCGTTCCGCTTCGGCCTCATCGCGGCGCTCGGTGTACTGGTAGCCCTGGCTTTGGGCTCCGCAGTCATCACATTGCGGTATTCGCTGACCTTGATCTTTGCCGCATTGTTCATCTCCCTGGGCCTCTATCCCCTGGTTCGTTGGCTGGAACGGTGGAAATTCTCCCGCGGCGGCGCAGTCCTTGCCGTGGCGGTTGGCTTCCTGCTGCTGGTGGCCGTGCTGATACGGTTCATCGTCCCCATCCTGGTGGAGGAAGGCGCAGCGCTGGTCAGTTTGCTGCCATCCAGTTTCGAAGCAGTCAGTGAACAGGAATGGTTCCTGGAATTTAACGGAACCTTAGGAGGAGCGCTGACCCCGCTCTTGGAGTGGCTGGAAACCTCGGCGGCGGATCCCAATGTGTGGCTCGCCATTGGCGGGGGTGCCGTGCAGGTGGGCTACAACGTGGTGAATGGCACCTTCGCCGTAATTTTTGTTGTTGTCCTGACCCTCTATTTTGTGGCTGGGCACGAAATGATGAAAGCCAGCCTTTACTCCCTGGTTCCCGCATCACGACGGGAATCATTCGCGGAGATAACCGACACAATTGTTGCTTCGGTGGGTAAATACCTCAGCGGCATGTCCGTCCTTGCGTTGTTCAATGCGATCTTCACCTTCATTCTCCTGTCTGTTGCAGGAGTCAGGTACGCGGCGGTCCTCGCTGTCCTGGCGTTCCCCATCACCCTCATACCTTTGGTGGGCAGCGCCATCAGCACGGCAATCATTACCGTGGTGTCACTTTTCACCTCTCCCTCGACGGCCCTTGTGGTCTTCCTCGTCATGCTGGCTTACATGCAAGTGGAGGCCTACGTGCTCACACCACGCATAGTGGGAAAGGCGATCAGCATCCCAGGCTCCTTGGTCCTCATTGGCGCGATGGTGGGCGGGACGCTCCTGGGCCTGCTGGGGGCGCTGATAGCGTGCCCCACCACGGCCTCTATTCTGCTGATCATCAAAAAGGTGGTCATACCGCAGCAGAACGCCAAGTAGCGCGGCATGCAAGGACTACTGAACGACGCCGATGCTGTCGCCTGGATCTTGTTGGCGCTCCACATTGTGCTCGGATCAATCGCGGCAGTGATGGTCTCCGCAAACAGGCGGCCGTCCTCTGCCATTGCCTGGGTGCTGGCGATCATCTTCATCCCCTACTTGGGAATGGTGGCATTCCTGCTGGTGGGCCGCGGCAAACTTCCCAAGGCCAGGCGCGATAAGCAGCGCGCCGTCAACGAGCTCATGCTGGCACGGACGCCCGGCCTCTCAGCAGTGAGCCACAGTGAGGACTGGCCCGCCTGGCTGCGCTCCGCCGTCGAACTTAACCTCCGGCTGGGCGCGCTGCCCATGGTGGGCGGCAATCGGGCCGAATTGCTGGAGGACTACAAAGGAAGCTTCGACCGCATGATCGCGGACATCGACGCCGCCACGGAGTACGTGCACGTGGAGTTCTACATTTTGGCGTTGGACCCCACAACTGAGCCGTTCTTCGAGGCCATGGCCAGGGCTTGCCGGCGGGGAGTTGCGGTCCGCGTCCTCTTCGACCATTTGGCAGCGGTCCGCGACCCCACGTATCGGGACATGCTGAGCGCCTTTGATGGGATGGGCGCCGAATGGCATGCCATGCTCCCCTTGCGTCCTTTCAAAGGACAGTGGCAGCGCCCGGATCTGCGCAATCATCGCAAGCTGGTGGTAGTGGACGGCAGCGTGGGATACACGGGCTCGCAAAACCTCATTGATGCGTCCTATAACAAGAAAAGCAACATCAAGCGGGGCCTCCAATGGCACGAATTGATGGTGCGGTTGGAAGGCCCCGTGGTGCGGGAACTGGACGCAGTGTTCGTCACTGACTGGTACAGCGAATCCGAGACACTGCTGCCGTTGGACACTTCGCCGGTGGTCCTTGGTTCCGCACCCGAGCTCATCGACGCACAGGTCCTTCCCAGTGGCCCCAGCTTCGACAATGACAACAACCTCAAGCTCTACACCACACTCATCTACAAGGCCGAGCACCGCGTCAGCATCACCAGCCCATACTTCGTACCGGAC
This sequence comes from Paenarthrobacter sp. MSM-2-10-13, assembly GCF_011605365.1. Classification (NCBI taxonomy): domain Bacteria; kingdom Bacillati; phylum Actinomycetota; class Actinomycetes; order Micrococcales; family Micrococcaceae; genus Paenarthrobacter; species Paenarthrobacter sp. MSM-2-10-13. Next base: position 11,680 of record NZ_JAAOXO010000005.1, read on the forward strand.
GAGGCCATCCAGTTGGCCATCATCACAGCAGCCTCCCGTGGCCTCAACGTGGAGCTCTTCGTCTCGGAAGTGGGCGACCAAGCCATGGTCTACCACGCACAGCGTTCCTACTACGAGGTTCTACTGCGGGCAGGCGTCCGAATTTACCTGTACAAGGCCCCGCAAGTCCTGCATGCCAAGCACTTCACCGTGGACTACGACGTCGCTGTGATCGGCTCGAGCAATATGGATGTCCGATCCTTCAGCCTCAACATGGAAGTTTCCGTACTGGTTCATGGACGCTCAATAGTCGACCAAATGCGGGCAGTCGAGGACAGCTACCGCGCGGCCAGCACGGAGTTGCTGCTGGAGGACTGGCTCCGCCGGCCAGTAGGCCACAAGGCACTGGATAACCTGGCGCGGTTGACGTCCTCGCTTCAGTAGCGTGGCTTGGTTAGTCATCCAACTGCAGATACCAGGTCACTCCAGCGCTGATGGCCCGGCCCAGAAGCAATGAGAACGCTATGGCAATCACCACGGCGAACTCAGTGGAAAGCCCGGGCAGGAGCCCGGAGAGGGCACCAATACCCACGGAGTATGCGGACCACACGATGCCTGCCACCACGGAATACAGGACAAACCTCCCCCGTGGGACCGGGGTGATCGCGCTGGCCACGTTCATGGTCAGCCGCCCCATGGGCACGAACCTGGACGTCAGGACCCACGAGGCCGCATGCTTGGCCAAGCGTTCCCGGGAGGCGTGCAGAGCCTTCTGGGGGCGGGGACCCTGAAGCATCCTCCAGTTGGCCATATCCCGGCGACGGACCAGTTCGTAGGCGCCCACGTCGCCGGCCACGGCACCGGCGAGCATGGCTGCGAACAACAGGAACGCGTTGGGGAGGTTATCCGTGGCCGCGAGCGCACCCAAGGCCACGAACAATGACGTCGTGGGAATCGGCGGGAAGATGGCCGAGAGCGCAACAAAGATCGCCCCAAGCGGGTAGACCCACCCGGAGTCCGCGGCACTCATGATGTCCTTGAAAAACTGCATGGTGAAACCCCTCTCGCGGGCCTTCTCCAAGCGTCTCACGGCCGCCAAGATCATCCTTACGTCCCATGGCCGCCACGCGGATCGTCTATACCGGGTGAATCCTCGAAGCCCCGCCCCTACACTGAAGGTGTGGACGACCTAGGTGGTACCCGCCCGGACCTCTTAAGCCCGAAGCCAACTGCGGTCCCACGGCCGCCCTTGGCATTGATGGCACGCCCCCGACTCGTGGCCAAGCTTGATTGCACGGCCAGCACCGTGCTGATCTGCGCCCCCGCAGGGTACGGAAAAACAGTGCTCTTGAGCCAGTGGCTGGAAGGTCAGTTGCACGACGTCGCGTGGCTCGGCCCCGACCAACACAACAGGGAAGCCCTATGGCCCGCCATATTGGGAGCGCTCCGGCGATGCCCTGCCGTTCCACCGCGCGCTTTGGAGCAATTTTCCGGAGCCGAAGACTGTGCTGTGGACGTCCTGGGAGATCTTGCCCAAGTACTGACTGCATCCGGCACCACCATTCGTCTGGTGATCGACGGCGTGGACGGCTTTGCTCCGGTTGAACGAGATTACTGGATACCCGCATTGCTCAACCAAGCGGGCCTGCCCCTTCAACTGGTCCTTGCTTTCCGGGACAACTCTGCGGTTGACCCGGGACCTGCCCGGCTGAGCGGACGCGTCATTGAGTTGGGCGCGAAAGACCTGGCTTTCACTGTGAACGACATCAACGTACTGGCAGCAAGGACAACCACCCTGGTGGGGGTGCAGCAACTGCCTGAGCTTTTCAGGCAGACCCAGGGGTGGCCGGCCTGTGTGGTCCTCGCCTTGCGCTATCTTCGCGAGGCTGCCAATCCCGACGCCGCGCTGGGAGACCTCGCTGCCAACGACCGGCAGCTCTCCGATTACCTGGACCACCAGATCCTCAGTGCTCTTTCCCGTGAGGAACGGCATGTACTGTCCAGTTCCAGCGTGTGCCGCGAGGTGGTTGCGGCACAGGCCAACATCCTTGCTGGCAACACGAACGCCGGCTGCATCCTCTCGCGCCTGGCCGATGACAAGGGAATCGTTGAGTCGTCAGGCATCGGGCGGAATGTCTTCCTGGTCCACCCTCTGATCCGCGGCTATTTCAAAGCCAGGCTGGCCCGGAAGCACCCCGACGAACTACTGCGCTTCAGCCGGATTGCTGCGCGGTGGCATGAGTGTGCCGGCGAGCCTGTTGCGGCGCTCAGGCACGCCATGGACTCCGCGGACAATGATCTGATCATCGACGTCCTTGAACGGCATGGCGCGGCGCTCTTGGGGTCGGGTGAAGTGGTGCACGTCCGCCGTGCGATTGCTGCTTTGCCTGACGCCCTCTTCGCTGTGAATCCCAAACTCTGCGTGGTTGCCGCACTGGCCTATGTTGAAAGCCGTCAGCCCACCACCGCTACCCGTTATTTAGCTGCGGCTAACCGGCATCGGACTGCCGACCCTCCTGCCGAACTCCGAGAGCTGCAGGCTCTGGCAAAAGCGCGACTTTCCTGGTTCAGCGACGCGTGGGAGAGCCATGACCCGCAGGCCACCGTGGACCACGCTGCGCTCCGTTTCTCGGGGCACAGCGACGTCCGTATCGAGGCGAGGATGGTTACGGTCACTGCGGCGTTGGTGGAAGGCAGCTATGGGATTGCCGAGAACGAAGCTTCCGCAGCCCTCATCGAAGCCAGCGAGGCAGGCAACGCTTACCTCGCCGGCAAGGTCTATCTCAAACTGGCAGCCATGTATTCGCTGCAAGGCCAGCTCCGCCGTGCCGGTGAAGTTCTGCGGCTCTCAGAGGAAAAGCTGCCGAGACAACTGTGGACGGCCGGCGCCGGAAGGTCTGCTGGCGCACTCATGCATGCCTCGGCCGCGCTCCTCCGTGCTGAACCGAACAAGGCCCTGCAGTTTGCCGCGGCAGGCCTTTCCGAACTCGGACAACTCGGGTCTTCCTCCACGGGAGTCGGGGGTGCCATGCGAGCCACACTGGAGATCATTACAGCATGCGCGCACCTGGATTCCGGGAACAGGCGCAACTCCCTTGGCGACCTGCGGCAAGCCAGGCTGCGGATCAGCAGAAACCATGTCTTTGCCCGGCCGCTGGCTGCCAGCATCGCTGTGATCGAGCACACCGCTGCACTGGCATTTGGCCATGCCGACCAAGCCCGTGAGGTGTTGGAATGGGCGGAAGAGCGAATTCCAGGAACGGGTGAACTTTGCCTCCTGCGTGCTCAGGGGCCAGCCGGGATCAGCCGCTTCGACGCTGCTTCGGACCGCCTCAGGCCATTGCACGCCGGCACAATAACGCCGCTGCTGGAATGGACCAGGCTCCACGTGACCGTTCTGGAATGCTCCATGGCCCTACGGACCGGACGACGCACACTGGCCGGCAAACTCCTGGAAGAAGCCCTCCACACGGCAGCCGAACTGGACGTCCTCCGACCCCTGGCCATCGCACCCCGGGAAGTGATGGACTTCCTGGTGGAAAGGGTAGGCGCCTATGGGCCCCGAGAGGCCCTGGCCCAGCGGCTGCTGACTTTACGGCCGCCCACTGACACCCGGCAAGCGCAGTCGTTGACTCCCCGGGAACGGGAGGTCCTCGCTCTCCTTCCATCGCATTTGTCCCAGGAACAGATGGCAGCGGAACTCCACTTGTCCGTGAACACGGTGAAGACTCACATTCGCATTATCTATTCGAAGCTGGGGGCCGGTTCACGGCATGACGCGGTGGCAGCGGCCTATAAGACCGGATATTTACCCTAGCCGTGACCTCGGAAAACGCCCATCACTCACCTGTTTGGGGTGACCCTGCGGCGGGAACACGGATCTAGTCTGAGAGAATGCTGGCCAAAGATCCTGCGGGTTACCGAAGGCGCTCATGACAGACGTCGCCCTCACGTTGCTGGTGCTCGTCGTGGTGATTGCGGCGTTCGTGTGGAACCGCCTGCCGGTTGAGGTAGTGGCACTCGGAGCGGCCTTGGCCTTGTATGGCACCGGCATTGTGGGGTTGGACGATACGTTTGCCGGTTTCGGGAGCGGCACCGTGGTGTTGATTGCGGCGCTGTTCGTGGTGGCGGAGGCCATTGATGCCGCAGGCGTTACTACATGGTTGGGAAGCCTGCTCATCAGGTTTTCGGGGACGAGCCGGACCCGGCTGATGGTGTTGATGATGGTTCTTACGGCCCTATTAACGGCACTCATCAGTGTCAATGGGGCAGTTGCCGCGTTGCTTCCCATGGTGGTTGTGCTGGCGGTTCGCCTGGGCAGGCGGCCTTCCGAGCTGTTGATGCCCATGGCCTTTGCCGCTCACGCGGGTTCACTGCTGATCCTGACCGGTTCACCGGTGAACATCCTCATTCTCAATGCGGCGCTGGACACTACCGGAACGGGGATCGGGTTCTTCGAGTTCGGGCTGGTGGGGCTTCCGCTGTTGTTGGGAACCATCGGTTTGACCCTTTGGCTGGGGCCACGGCTTTTGCCCACCAGGACACCTGAGGCACTCCCAAAGGATCTGGGTTCCCATGGTGAGACGCTCATGAACCATTATCTGGATGGCGATGGGTTGAGCCGGCTCAGCATCCCCGCCGGTTCGGCCTTGGTGGGCCAGCCGGTTGCGTGTCTTCAGGACGAGCACGACGGCGGTCATCTCCACCTCATCAGCGTTCAGGACCCGGCCGGCAAGCCGTCCGGGAGCGATGTGTTCGAAGGAGGCGATGAGATTGTGGTGCGAGGGGGACAGCAAACCATCAACGCCCTTGCCGCCCGGTATGGCCTGAAACAGGACGACGACGCGACGTGCGGGCTCATCAGCAGCAGCTACGGAGTAGCCGAGGTGGTGGTCGCACCCCGTTCGAACCTCGTTGGCACGGAGGCTTACCCCGGCATGGTCACCGAAAGCGGCGATCTGGTGGTGCTGGCCCACCATCATCCGGGCGAGCCGGAATCGTCGGGACGCACTCTCATCACCGCCGGAGACAGGCTGCTTCTGCAGGGAACCTGGTCTGCCTTGGACCAGCACACAGTGGATCACAACGTCTTGCTGGTGGACTCGCCGGATACCATCCGTAGGCAGACCGTCCCGTTGGGGCCCCGCGCCACACCGGCGCTGATCGTCGTCGGCGTCATGGTTGTCCTCTTGGCCACCAATCTCGTCCCTGCGCCGGTCGCCGCGCTCCTGGCCGCGCTGGCCATGGTGGTACTCCGCGTGGTGACCGTTCAGCAGGCCCACCGTTCCATGGCGTGGACCACGCTCATCCTGGTGGCGGGAATGATCCCGTTGTCCACGGCGATCACCTCGACGGGCACTGCGGAGATCCTGGCTGAAGGCATGGTGTCCGTAGTGGGAGATGGCGGCCCGTTGTTGTTGCTGGTGGGACTGTTCGTGGTCACCGCCGTCCTGGGGCAGTTGATCAGCAACACGGCCACGGCGCTGATCATCATCCCCATTGCCCTGTCCGTGGCGCAGGAGTCCTCCATCAACCCCTACGCAGTGCTGATGTGTGTGTCGGTGGCGTCCTCCGCTGCCTTACTGACGCCGGTGGCGACTCCGGCCAACATGATGATCATGCAACCGGCAGGCTATCGATTCGGCGACTACTGGAAGTTCGGGCTGGCGATCATGGCCCTCTATGCAGCTGTGGCCATCCTGCTGGTGCCCGTGATCTGGCCGCTTCAGAACTAGCACCAATAAACCCATGCAACCAACAGAGCACACCAGGAGCAAGACATGGCCAGTGAGCGCACCACCAAAGAAACCCCACCACCCGTCAAGGCGGCTTCCTGGCTGCCCCTGATCGTGGTGGTCCTCACCCAAATCCAGGCATCGTTCGCCGTCAACGCCTTGACGGTTTCAATGCAAGGCATCACTACCGACCTGGACACTGCGGCTACATCCGTGGGCACTGCCATCACTGCCGGAACGTTTTCAATGGCGGCCTTCATCCTGTTGGGAGCGAAGCTGGGCGCGCGGTTCGGAACGCGCAAGGTGTTCCAGATCGCCGTGGCCATCCATGCGGCCGCCATGGCGGGTGTGGCACTGAGTCTCAGTCCCGCAATGCTGTTCATTGCCCAAGCTTCTTCAGGCGCGGTGATTGCACTGATCGCACCGGCCCTCACGGTCTTCATCGCCACCAATTACAAGGACCAGCAACAAGCCAAAGCCATCGGGCTCCTGGCCGCGGCCATCCCGGCAGCGGGTGTTTTGGCGCTGCTCATTGCCGGCTGGTTCGCAACCACCATCGGCTGGCGTTACTCGTTTGGTCTCATGGTGGTCCTTGGTGCCATCAACCTGCTGCTGAGTTTCAGGCTCAAGACTGTCCCGGCGCAACCGAACCTGAAGATCGACTGGACGGGGTCGATCATCGCCGCGGTGGCCGTCATCCTGCTGAGCTTCGGTTTCAGCGGCCTGTCCTCCTGGGGTACGTGGTTCGCCACCAGCCAGGCACCCTTCGAGATCCTCGGCCTCTCACCCGCGCCACTCCTGATCATCCTGGGGCTCATCATGGGCCAGGTGTTCTTCACATGGATCAGGAAGCGCCAGGATGCCAAGCTTCCCCGGATCTTCGACCTCAGGGTGCTCGCTTCCAGTTCCGAGCTCGCGGTCACGGCGTGCATGGCCATCATGCTGTTTGTGGGTACAGCCGCAAACTTCCTGATCCCCCTGTATATACAGATCGTTCAGGGCCGTTCCAGCATTGAGACCTCGTTTTCGATCATCCCTTACACCTTGTCGATCTTCCTCGCGAGCACCTTTGTGGCTTTCCTGTACGACAAATTCCCGCCACGTGTCATCGCCCAGGGCGGCTTCGTGGTGGTGGCCGGCGCACTCATCCTGCTCGCCTTCACCATCCGCAATGACTGGGGTCAGATCTTCGTGGTGCTGGGGCTGATTCTGCTGGGACTTGGCCAAGGCGCAATCGTCGCCTTGGTGTTCAACACGCTGCTCAGCGCGGTTCCCCGCGAGTTGGCCGGCGACGTCGGAGCTTGGCGCGGGCTGGTCCATAACCTCTCCGGCAGTGTGGGCATCGCGGTGGCGAGCGCGTTCGCCGTCGGAATGTTGTCCAGCCTGATAGCCAGCGGCGCCGCCGCGCATCCGGAGGTGTCCCAGGAGTTGATCTACAAGGTGAACATCAACGAGGCCGACTTCATGACCAATGCCCAAGTTGAAGGCGTCATCGGCGACCGGGTCAGCAGTCCCGCCGAGTTGGAGGCCGCGATCGAAGTCAATGAGGAAGCTCGCCTTCGGGCCCTGCAGATCTCCCTCCTCGGGTTGTCCGGGCTTGCCTTGCTGGCGGTTGTCCCGGCAGGCCGCATGCCCGGACGCATGAAGGGTGACCTCCCTGAGCAACTCGAACCGGACGATCCGGATGCCATCCCGGAACCCGGCCTCCCGGCGGACCAAGCGGTTACGGCGCATCCCACCACTACAGCGTCGCAAGGCACCACGGCGGCCCAAACGACTACAGCGGCTCAAACCACTACAGAACAGGCGAAACGGTGAATCACGAACCCTACAAACTCATCCCTGAAGGTTTCACGGCTGTCCCGTCCCTTGAGGCCGACGAACCGGAGCTGCACTTCGTGGACGGCTTTGGCCAGCTGGATGCCCTTGCCGTGGTTGTCCCCTCCGAGGGTGAGGTTCCGGCGTCCGTCGGACTGCACCGGGAAACCTTGGAAAGTGCGGGCTTCGACGGCAAACCCGGAACCACGCTGCAGTTGGCAAACGCCTCGGGCACGCTGGTGGTTGCGGTCGGCGGCGGCAAACCGGGCTCATTGGACGCTGACGGCTGGCGGAAGGCCGCAGCGGCCTTGGTTCGCGCCACGCAGCGCCACGCGCGGATTGGATTTGAGCTTTCCGATACTGCGGGAATCGATGCCGAGCACCTGGGGCAGGTTTTGGCCGAGGGCTTGCTGCTGGCCCGCTACCGCTACGACACACTAAAGAGCAAGGCCAAGCCAACGGCTCTGAGCGAGGTGCAGTTCCTCGCCCCGGGCGTAGACACAGCGGCAGCGGAACGGGGGCTGACCACGGGTCGGGTGAAGGTCCGCGCCACCAACATAGCCCGCGATTTGTGCAATGCACCGCCGAGCCACCTGACGGCTGCGGGTTTGGGCGAGGTGTCGCAGGAGCTAGCCAATCGGTTCGGTTTCACGGTGGAGGAGTTCAACAAGCAACAACTCATCGACCTCAGGTGCGGCGGCCTCCTCGGCGTCAATGCCGGCAGCGCCCAAGAGCCCCGCATGATCAAGCTCAGCTACCGACCGGAGGGATCGCCAACAGGACACCTCGGATTGGTGGGCAAGGGCATCATGTACGACTCCGGCGGCGTCAGCCTGAAACCGAGCGATCCCATGCACCTGCTCATGAAAATGGACATGGGCGGGGCGGCAGCGGTCCTGGCCGTTTTCACCGCTCTCCGTGACCTCGACTGCCAGGCCGCCGTTACCGGGTTTCTGATGTGCACGGACAATATGCCCTCCGGTTCGGCGTACAAGTTGGGGGACGTTCTCACCACCCGCAGCGGCCTCACCATCGAGGTGAAGAATACCGACGCCGAAGGTCGCCTGGTGATGTGCGATGCCATGACGCTGGCGGTGGAGGACGACGTGGACGGCATTGTGGATATAGCCACCCTCACCGGCGCGGCGCTGATGTCCCTGGGGCAGCTCACCGCTCCGGTGTTCGGGAACGATCAACGCCTGGTGGACCTGGTGCTTGAGTCCGGGAGCCGTGCTGACGAGCAGGTGTGGCAGCTTCCCCTGGAGCGGGCCTACCGTCCCCAGCTGGATTCCGACGTTGCTGATATCTCCAATCTGGGCGGACCCTACGCGGGGTCCACCACAGCTGCGCTGTTCTTGGCCGAGTTCGTTGGGGAGACCCCTTGGGCGCACATCGACATTGCCGGCACCATGCAGTCGGACAAGGACGACTTGTGGAGAAGCAAAGGTGCCACTGGCTTCGGCGCCCGCCTCTTGATCGACCTGGCCCTCGGCTACTCCGCCGGTTAGCCACTACCTCCAGCGAAGGGATCCCGCGATGGGCCTTTTCAGAACCGCCGGCGTGCTCACAAACAAGGAGTTCAAGGTTCAGAAGGCCAGGATCCTGGGGCGCTGACTCGTCGAAGTGCCGGCCTCATGGACAGCAAAGAGGCCCCCCACTGCAGAACGTGCAGCGGCGGGGCCTCTTGGGCTTGGGCAGTTACGCCTTCTTGCGCGTGAACAGTCCCCAGATGATGAGGACCAGCAGTGCGCCACCGATTGCCAGCAGCCACGTGGAAAGCGACCAGAACTCGTTGATGCCCACCTTGAAGAGTGCGCTGCCGATCCAACCACCCAGCACGGCGCCAACGACGCCAAGGAGGATGGTGGTGATCCAGCCGCCGCCCTGCTTACCGGGCATGATGGCCTTTGCGATGGCGCCGGCAATCAAACCCAAGACGATCCAACCAATGATTCCCATTTTTCATTCTCTCTTTCCTGAAGGAGGCCCCAGTTCGGCACGGGGACGTGTGCCGCTATCTGCCTGATTGTTTGGCTACCAGCTGAGGCGTCGGAGCATGCCGACGGTTTGGCTGGCAGACGGCCTGCCGGCAGGGCGGGGATCAGTCATGGCGTGAAGCACCATGGACCAGCGCCGCCGCACCGTGCCGGGAATTCGGGGTTCCCCAAGAGTCCTTGCCACCATGGACTCCAAGGGTGTGCCTGGGAACGCTTTGGTCCCGGTCAGGCATTCGAGCGCAACCAAACCCAGTGAGTAGATGTCGCTGGCGGTGGTGGATGCTTCGCCGCACACCTCCTCGGGGCTGAGGTAGTGAGGTGTGCCCGAAGAAGAGTTGGGCGCCGCGTGGCGTCCGTTGAGCGCGATTCCGAAGTCGGTCAGTTTCGCAATTCCCGGCCCTTGCGGGTCGGAAGCGAAGTCCACCAGGATATTGCCGGGTTTGATGTCATTGTGGACGATTCCCCTGCGATGAACGTGGGCCAAGGCACGGGCAATGTCCGTCATCCAGGCAGCCGTTTGTTCAGGGGAAGCCGGGTTATGGTGCATGATCCCGCGCAAATCCTTGCCGCCCACCAGCTCCAGCACCACGTAACTGCGGCTTTCCTGATGGTGGATTCCTGCGTCGCGGGAGTCTCCCGAGTCCAGGAGCCTGACAATGTTTTTGTGCCGCAGGCGTCCGTGGATTTCCAGCTCTCGCCGGAAAGGGGCGTTATCCGCTGAATCCGTGGACCTGAAAATCTTGACCGCAACCGCTTTGCCGGTAGCCAGGTCCCAGGCCTCATTGACGTAAGCCTCCGAGCCTCCGCCCAGTTGGGTGCCGAGCCGGTAGCGGCCTCCAAGGACCACGTCCGGTTGGCTGTCACTTGAGGCTACGGCGATTGCGGCGGGAGTCCCGGCGACGATGCTCGCGGACGTTGCTGTTGCGACTGCCGTGGTTGATGTTTCCCTCTTAGCGGCGCGTTCGGTACAGACGGCCCCGCGATCAGCGCGGACGGCCGCCCGTTCAAGGAGCGTCACTTGAGGAGGAGGTCGACTTCGGTGACCGGGACTCCGGTCACCTCGGCCAGAGCGCGAGGGTCGACACCGGCGTCGACCGCTTTTTTGAACGCCAGCTCCAGCGTGTTCTGCGCAATTGCCAGTTCATGCTGCAGGCTCTGGCGGCGGAGAGCCGCGATCCAGACACCACTCACGGGGTCCAAGGCGTCGATGTCCATGCGGAAGCCGCACCCGCAGGCCCATTCGGGCCAGATCGGCTCCACTGCGACCCACTGCATGGAGTCGTAGGATGGTCCGGCGGAGATTGCCATATGCGAACCGCAGTGCACGGGTCCACTGGGAATTGTCTGTTCCGTGACGGTATCCACGGTGTTTTCAGCCACTGGTTTAGAACTTGGTTCACGCAGCGCGACTGTCATCGTTCTCTCCCACACATTCCCTAGTAAGTAGCTTGGCTATCTAGTTATATGTGTACTTACTACTTAATGTCCAGTCCGGATTATTTGGCCACGCTGTCTATGGCTCCGCGCATTCGCCGCAGGAAGTCCACCACTACTGCCGATTCCTCGGGATCCAGGGTCTCGGCGACCTCCATCATCCGGGCATGCATGTCACCCAGGGTGCTACGAACTTCCTGATCGGACCCGGGTGTGGGCTTGAGAATAAGGGCGCGCCGATCAGTTGGATGCGGCTCACGGGTGACGTAGCCGGAACGGACCAAGCGGTCCACCAGGGACGTCATGGAGGCAGACGTCATCCCCAAACGCACCGTCAGCTCCTTGGGGCCCACGTCCCTTCCAGCGCGCTCGGCCTCCAGCAGATACCTCAATGCCATGAGGTCCGTCTCACCCATGCCCATGGCCGCCTGGGTTCGACGACGCATGTCAGCCTCGGCCGTGCGATAGTCCCTCAGTGCATTCAACACGTCAACAGCACCCATCCGCTTGCGGCTTTCCAGCCCGTACCAATAGCCCTGACGTTCACTTTTGTCGCTCATCACCGGTCCTTTGGTAGACATGTATCTAGATTGTCTAAGCAATTGATACTAAGTGATTTGCCCGGGCGGCGCTGACCGCATCCGTTTTTCCCGAGGCTAAGCGCCCGAATTTGCCGCCCGTAAACGCCGCCAAACAGCCGGCGCCACTACCACGGCAACACCGACGGCGGCGCCAATGACGGTCTCGATGATGCGGTCCCGCAGCAGCAAAGCAGGATCCACCGGCGCGGCCAGCAGAGTAGCAATCAACGCCAACGGCGTCACGAAGACCTGGGCCACCAGATACTGGCGTGCAATGAACATCTCCGCCCCGAACTGGCACGCGGCAATGACCAAAACCATGACCCACGGCGCAGGATTCAGCCACAGAATGCCAGCGAGCAAGACCAGCCCAATCACCGTTCCTGCGATCCTTTGAATGCCACGGCTCACCCTGTGCCGTGTGGAGTGACCCACCAACGGAACAACAGCTGCCACCATGGCCCAGTACGTATGCCCGAACCCCAGCCGTTCCCCCACCAACGTAGCGATGGTTCCCGCCAGCCCTGCGGCCACCAGGTAGCCGGCACCCTCAAGCCAGATGGCACGCTTTTCGGCCGCAGTGTGACGAATGGACGGGGGCCGCTTCCACGGAGTCCGGTGGCTCTTGAGGATCCGCGATGACATACCGATCAGCAGGCAAAACACGGTAGTCGCCACCGCCACCAGCATGGCTTCCCAGAGGGGAGGCTGAGCCGTGATCGAGGCAATGGCAGCGAAGGCGAAGATGTGAAACAAGGAGCCACCGGGCCGGAGCCGCCACGCTGCAACCACCACGGAGCAGGCGCCGGCAACCAGTGTGGTCACTGCCGTGAGTAGCCAGGAGTATGCTGCACCATCCATGCCCCCTGCTTGCGCCAGGCGGGCAACCATCGTGGCCAGAAGAATAATGAGAAGCATGAAGCCGCCGGCGCGCAACTGGCTGCGGAAGCGCACGCTGTGAGGTTCGTTCCTGCCATAAATACCGGTGAACGCCCCGAACGAAGCAAACACGGCCAGATCCAGCCGTCCCAGCAGCGTCAACGTAATCAACGGAACAAACACACCTACAGCGCAGCGGAGTGCGGGATGGTGGTCCTTGTTTCCAGGACCCATCGTGAACATTTCCGCTACAGCCTTCAAGGGGCGGCTCGCCTTTCGTCGCAGGACCAAACGTACGACGGCGGCGCTGGCGTCCGCTTCAAGGTTACGCCCGGCATTTAGGGCTACCCGGGTATTGGGCGCAGATAGTGCCCCTCATCACGTGTACGAGGGGCACTATCTTTGAAACATGGCCGGGACCCTGGGACTAGAAGTTTGACGCTGCTCCAGCCATCGGGGTTGTCGCCAGTAGGTTGCCGGCCAAGTCCGTGATTCCAGATGCGGGCGTGTACGTCGCCGCTAGCGCGCTTCGATTTGCGTTGCTTGGGGTGCCCGAAACAGTTGCACCCAAGGTGATGGTGAGTGTTTTTGCCGTGGCATCCCAAACCAGGGTTGACCCGGAGTACGTCAGGACTCCTGGTGACGGCCCGTAGATGGCTCCCAGATCCACGCTGCCCACCGTAAGTGTCGGCGAGCTGCCGGCGCTGACCGTGAGCACGTTGCCTGAGTTGATACTGACCGTCACATTTTGGGTAGGTGATCCACCCGGCGAATCAGTCCATGCGGTGTTGACTGTACTGACTTTAAGAACCTCGGAGTACGTCAGCGTCACGGTATCGCCCGGGTCGATCTTCCCATCCCTGCTCCCACCGTTGTTCAGTCTGACGCCCGTAACCTTGGGCGCTGTTGCGTCCTTGGATGAGGTCGCAGACCCTGCGAGGCTGACGTTTCCTGCTGCGTCCGTTGCCCTCGCAGAATAGGTGATGGTTCCGTCACCGAAGCCACGGAGATCAACCACTGCAGCCGTCCACTTGCCAGAGCTGTCGGTGCCTATTTGTTGGATTTTGGGCTGCGCTCCTGCGCCGGAGATGGTCAGGGTGATCGTCGAGTTCGGTTCGGCTGCGCCCTTGACCAGAACTTCCGCAGCAGTTGTCCCGTTAAGGGCGGCGGGTGCGTTCACACTTGGCGCGTCCGGCGCAGTGGTGTCCGTAACCGGAGTGGTTGCGTTGCTTCGCAGGCTTTCGGCTCCTTGCCAGAGGGACAGCAGGGGAGTCACCGTGTAGAACCATGTTCCGGCCGGGACGCCAACTTCAACGCAGCTCAATGCTGCAACGGTTGCGCTGCAGCTGCCCGTTGCCGGAACCTTCGTCCCGCCGGTCGCCGTACTGTAGCGGGAGATGCTGTAGCCGGTTACGGACCGTCCTGCCGCCGTCGTACTAGCGGTCCAGGCGACCGTCACGCTGGTGCCGGAAACGGTAGTAGTTGGCCTCGCGCCTTGGCTAAGGGCATCAGCTTTTGCCACTCCGGAGCCGGCACTGACCGAACCCCAGAAAGCAACGGCAGCGGGCCCTCCCCAGGAGACCAGAAGTATCCCGAGGACAATCACGACGATCCTGTTCCAGCGACCAAAGGCACTAGTCGGCGAGGACGTCGCCGGGCCCGTGGCCTTACCAAGCCGACTCACTTCCGCACCTCCATGGTGACGGGAACAGTGAACTGGGCGCCCTGGCAAGCAGACGGCGAAGCAGCGCTCATGCTTGCCGCTCCTTGAAGCGTGAGCGGGATGGAGCTGTTTGCCTGAATAGTTATCGGCGGTGACAAAGGAATGGGAGGCGGCGTGAAGGTGACGCCTGTGGTGGCACAACCGGGGTGGGCTGCGTCGGCGGTGACGGCACCATTGCCCGCGATGCCATAAATGGTCACCGCGTGGGAATTGGGGTTTGTGGCTCGCAAGATGACGTCGGCGGTCCCACCGGGTGCAAGGCTGGTTTGCAGGGTATCGCCCGGAATGAGCGCGTCCACCGTGACGGTCTGCATGGTGCCATTCGTTGCTGATCCACTGCCAGTTCCGCTGGTAGCCCAGTAGGCGTACGCGGTCCCTGCGCCGCCCAGGATGCAGAGGGCCACGGTGGCAGCGGCTGTTCGTGCCAGGCGTCCTGTGTTTGGAGTGCGCGGAGTTCGGGCTGTCGCAGTCATGTCAGTTCGCCTGTCCCGTGCCGGAGTACGTGAGCTTGAGGGTCGCGCCTTTGCAACCATCCTGAAGCTGGGCGGTGTCCAGCATTTTGAGCTGCGGCCACTTCCCTGGCGGCACGTTCAAGCGTGAAAGTGAACTGGTGCCCGGCTCAACGGTGAGTGGGTATGACCCTGTGTATTGGGCGATGTGGTAATCCGCGGCCGTGCACGGCAGGTTAGCGGCCACAGCGGCGGGCGTCCTGACCACTTGGCTGATCTGCACGCTCAAGTTCGTCACCGCGATGCTCTTGTTGTTGGTGTTGTTGATCTGCAGGTCCACTCCGCGGGAAACCCCCGGGGCCAAGAGCCCGACGACGGAACCGGAAACGCCGAAGTTCCGTTTGACCTCCAAAACCTGCAGCTGTCCCGGTGCCGTGTTGGACATGGTTGTCCCGCTGCCGGCCTTGACGGTGAAGTCGGTCTTCGTGGCCGGCGTCGTGGTTGCCGTGGCAACGGTCAGCGTCACCTGTGCGGTGCTACCGGACGTGAGGTTAACCGACGACGGCCACTGGCTGGCAGTCGCTCCTGCCGGCAGTCCCGCGACCGCGAAGGTCACCGGGCCGGCGAAGCCCCCGGTGGACGTCGCAGCCACCGTGAACGTGACGGACTGCCCTTGGTCCACGGTGCGGCTGGAGGGTGACAGCGTCACGGTTATTCCCTTGCTGTCCTTCGCCTGGTTCCCTTGCGAGGTCCCCTGCCCGCTGCTTGCCGCGAGGGCCGCCACCGGGACGAAAGCAACTACGAGCGCAAGTATCAGCGCGCGGAGTGGCACTCGTGTTCGGTGGAACGGCGTTGTTCGCGTTGGCCGGTGGTCCATGGAAGCTCTTTTCGGACGTGTTCGGTGCTGCGGGAAGAAATGCGTAGGCCGGGGACCACTGGCAAAGTGGTCCCCGGCGGTCCTGAGCTACAGGCTGGTGACGGTGATTTTGACGACTGCACCCTTGCAGGCGTCCTGGTTCACCGTGGCGCTGTCGTTGAACGTCAGCACGCCGTCGCCCACGGACGTTCCTGTGGTGTTGGCCGCGACCGGGCTGTTGCTGGTGACGGCCGTGACCTGGAACCACTCCGGAAGACAGCCAGCCACGTTTGTGGTCACGCTGGCGGTGAGGGCGCCCACCACGGTGCTGGAAGTGGTCGAATTGTCGGCCGTGTAGGCAACATCAACCTGGTTGCCCGGCGCGAGTCCTCCTGCGAAGTTAGCGTGAAGGGTGACCGTTCCGCCGCCGGCCGAGTTGGTTGCCGTGCCGTTGCCTGAACCGGTGGTGGTCCAGTAGGCGTAGGCGGCTCCGCCACCCACTGCTACCAATGCCACACCTGCGACGGCTGCGGTGACCCGGCTCTTCTTGGAAAGCTTGCGCATGATAAGACTCCTTGGTTGATCTACGTCCCGGGGAGCCGCGTCGCAACCCCCAAGCATCCGATCGTTCTTGTCGGATGAAGCGATGTCCCCAATAGTTCAGTCAGCGCAAGTGCCGTGGCTAGGTTTCCGGGTACCTCTCTTTTCATTCGAACGGGGAGTCGAAAGATACCCACCTGTGCGATGCCGGTACTTAGTTTTTCCGCCTCACTACTTGGCCCCCCGCAGGTATACCCAGCTTCGGCGGCGCGTCGAGTACTCACCTTCCCCGGGCTGTGTCCAAAATATGGACACAGCCGTCGCCGCCGCCAACGCCCGAACCGTGGCGCGAGTGCGCGAATATTGTGCTCGTCTTGAGCAAAAACTGCGCTGGTGTTCGATTGTGTCGGCTCCTTGACGGACAGTTTTACTAGTGTCTAGGACTCACGCCCGACGGCGGCCGGTCGCCCCTGAGAGGCAACCGACCGCCGTCGTACTACTGCTGTTGTGATGGCCCGCAACGTGGTGGCCAGCGAAATGCTTGTGCGGGTGTTTAGCCGTGGGCGGCGAGGATGGTGGAGGCTTCCTGGCGGGTGGTGCCGGAGTCCTGGATGCCCTCGGCGATGTGGGCGAGCTCGTCGGGGATGTCCCGGCCCTTCTTCCGCATCGCGGTTGCCCAGAGGCGCCCGGCACGGTACGAGGACCGCACCAACGGCCCGGACATGACGCCGAGGAACCCGATTTCTTCGGCCTCGTGCTGGAGGTCCACGAACTCCTGCGGCTTGACCCACCGGTCCACCGGCAAGTGACGCTCGGACGGGCGCAGGTACTGGGTGATCGTGATCAGGTCACAGCCGGCCGCGTGCAAGTCCCTCAGGGCTTCGGAGATTTCCTCGCGGGTCTCACCCATGCCCAGGATCAGGTTGGACTTGGTCACCATGCCCAAATCCCGGCCCTGCGTGATCACATCCAGGGACCTCTCGTACCGGAACGCCGGACGGATGCGCTTGAAAATCCTCGGCACGGTCTCCACGTTATGGGCGAACACCTCGGGCTTGGAATCACAGATCGCCGCGATGTGCTCGGGCTTGCCGGAGAAATCAGGGATCAGCAACTCCACCCCCGTACCCGGGTTCAGCTCATGGATCTTCCGAACCGTCTCGGCGTACAACCACACACCTTCATCGGCCAGGTCATCACGGGCTACCCCGGTCACCGTGGCGTAGCGCAACTGCATCGCTTGGACACTGCGGGCCACCTTGGTGGGTTCGAACATGTCCACCGGGGAGGGTTTGCCGGTATCGATCTGGCAGAAATCACAGCGCCGGGTGCACTCGGACCCGCCGATCAGGAACGTCGCTTCCTTGTCTTCCCAGCACTCAAAAATGTTCGGGCACCCGGCCTCTTCACACACCGTGTGCAGGCCTTCCTTCTTCACCAGGTTCTTGAGCTGGACAAACTCCGGACCCATCTGGACCTTGGCCTTGATCCACTCAGGCTTACGTTCAACCGGGACCGCCGAGTTACGCTGCTCAACGCGCAGCAACTTACGGCCTTCAGGTGCGAGTGTCATGACGTTCCTTTGTGTTGATTTTCCAGTTGTGAGGCCTGCTCTGCACGTTCAGCGTGCGTTTTAGGGCGCAGAACGGGCCTCGCAATGCATGGTGGTGTGCCACTTAGCATTCGACGACGTTGACGGCCAGGCCGCCCATCGCGGTTTCCTTGTACTTATGGGACATGTCCTTGCCCGTCTCCCGCATGGTCACGATCACCTCGTCCAACGACACCCGATGCGTCCCATCCCCCCACAACGCCATCTTCGCCGCGTTGATGGCCTTCGCCGCCGCGATCGCGTTCCGCTCAATACACGGAATCTGCACCAACCCCCCGATCGGATCACACGTCAGCCCCAAATTATGCTCCATGGCGATCTCCGCCGCGTTCTCCACCTGACCCGGCGTACCGCCCATCACCTCCGCCAACCCGGCAGCAGCCATCGACGACGCCGACCCCACCTCACCCTGACACCCCACCTCAGCACCCGAAATGGACGCCTGCTCCTTATACAACACACCCACCGCACCAGCAGCGAGCAGGAACTTCACCACCACATCATCCCGGTCCTGCTGGGTAGCTTTGTCCATGCCCGGGGCATAGTTCAACGCGTAATACAACACCGCCGGAATAATGCCCGCCGCACCATTGGTCGGCGCCGTTACCACCCGGCCACCGGAAGCGTTCTCCTCATTGACCGCCAACGCGATCAGGTTCACCCACTCCTGCCAATACTTCGGATCATTCCGGTCCTTGTCCTCCTTCAGGAGCCGCTCCAACCAATCAGGAGAACGACGACGAACCTTCAAACCCCCAGGCAACACACCCTCACGCTTCAACGACGTTTCAACACAGGCCTCCATCACGGCCCAGATATGCAGAAGACCCTCACGGATCTCCTCCTCAGACCTGCTGGCACGCTCATTGATGAACATGATGTCGCTAATGCCCAACCCCTTGGACGAACACCGGCCCATCAACTCCGCCGCCGTCCTAAACGGCAACGGCAACTCCTTCTTCGACTCCTCAAGATCCTCCATGGCCGCGTCTTCCTCACCCTCCCGGACAATGAACCCACCACCCACCGAAAAGAACGTCGCCTCCCTGAGAACGTTCCCCTCAGCATCAGAGACCTGAAACTTCATCCCATTCGTATGCCGCGGCAACACCGTCAACGGATGAAGAACCATATCCTCCAGGGTGTAGTCGAGGAGGATCCCGCCGGCCAGATTGAGCTTGCCCGTGTCAGCAATGGATGCCAGCCGCTCCTCTACCTCAGCGGGCAGGATCTTTTCGGGGTCGAAGCCCTCAAGTCCAAGCAAGACAGCTGTGAACGTCCCGTGTCCCTTGCCCGTGGCGGCCAAGGAGCCGTAGAGATCAACCCGCAAGCCTGCAACGGATTCGAGCACCCCGGACTCACGGAGCTCCCGGGCAAACACTGCCCCAGCCCGCATCGGTCCCACAGTATGAGAACTCGACGGGCCAATACCCACAGTAAACAGATCAAAGACCCCAACGGCCATGGTCATTTCCTAACGACGTACAACGAATAGAACCCGCCCCGCCCCCAACAAACGGAGCGGACCCTCAAACCCCAAACACCAACCACGAGCCCGACTGCCCCCTCCGACGCCGCCCCTCGGCACCGCGCCTCGCCATTCCGGGGGTTCGCTGCCCAACATGCCGTTCGCACGGCATACTGCGCAGGGAACCCCCGAATCGGCCAGGAATAATCTCCCAAGCAAACGGACAAGCGCGCCCGGCCCCAACACTGGTGAGTGGAACGTCGGCCCCTATGGACCGGGCAACCCGAGCGAACCCAACAGGCGAACCCGAGGGGCGAACACGCCGGGCTACTGCGAGAGGTTAGCTACACCCGGGTACAGCGGGTGCGCCTTCGCAAGAACCTCAACGCGGTGACGCAGCCCGGAAAGGTCGGCATCGGCGTCGGCGATCAACACTTCGGCGATGATGTCCGCGACCTCCCGGAAGGCTGCTTCGCCGAATCCGCGCGTAGCCAACGCCGGGGTGCCGATCCGTAGGCCTGAGGTGACCATGGGCGGGCGGGGGTCGAACGGGACGGCGTTGCGGTTGACGGTGATATCGATCGCGGCGAGCCGGTCTTCGGCTTGTTGGCCGTTGAGTTCGCAGTTGCGCAGGTCCACGAGGACCAGGTGCACATCTGTTCCACCGGACACCACGGAGATGCCCTTGGCTGCCACATCTTCCTGGATCAGGCGCTCGGCAAGGATGCGGGAACCGGCCAGGACGCGTTCCTGGCGCTCACGGAACTCCTCCGAAGCGGCAATCTTGAACGCGACAGCCTTGCCCGCGATGACGTGCTCAAGTGGTCCGCCCTGCTGGCCCGGGAACACGGCCGAGTTGATCTTCTTGGCGATGTCGGCGTCGTTGGAGAGGATGATGCCGCCGCGCGGACCGGCGAGGGTCTTGTGCGTGGTGGACGTGGTGACGTGCGCGTGCGGGACCGGGGACGGGTGCAGCCCGGCGGCCACCAGCCCGGCGAAGTGGGCCATATCCACCATCAGGTAAGCGCCCACAGAATCAGCGATCCGGCGGAATTCAGCGAAGTCCAGCTGCCGCGCGTATGCGGACCAGCCGGCAACGATCAGTGCCGGTTTGTGTTCCTGCGCCAGGCGCTCAACCTCGGCCATGTCCACGGTGTGCGTATCCTCGCGAACGCCGTACGGGACCACGTTGTAGAGCTTGCCGGAGAAGTTGATGCGCATGCCGTGCGTCAGGTGCCCGCCGTGGGCGAGGTTCAACCCCATGATGGTGTCGCCGGGCTTGATCAGCGCGTGCATCACCGAGGCGTTGGCCTGCGCTCCGGAGTGCGGCTGCACGTTCGCGTACCCGGCCCCGAACAAGGACTTGATCCGGTCGATGGCCAGCTGCTCGATCACGTCTACGTGCTCGCAGCCACCGTAGTAACGCTTGCCCGGGTAACCTTCGGCGTACTTATTGGTCAACACCGAGCCCTGAGCCTGCATCACAGCGACGGCTGTGTGGTTCTCGGACGCGATCATTTCCAGGCCGTCGCGCTGGCGACCCAGTTCGTCGTCGATCTTCGCAGCGATCTCGGGGTCCAGCTCGGCGAGCTGTGCGTCCAACGACGCCGACACCACCTGCTGGTAGTCAGTTACAGATACCGGGTTCACAGTTCTCCACCGTTCGTTGCAGCGTATTCTTCGGCCGACATGAGCGGCCCTTCTTCCGTTGCGGCCACCTTGAACAGCCAGCCTGCACCGTAGGGATCGTTGTTGATGAGCGCCGGATCGCTGACAACGGCGTCGTTGATCTCGGTCACCTCCCCCGTCACGGGCGAGTACAGATCGGACACGGACTTGGTGGATTCCACCTCGCCGCAGGTCTCCCCCGCGGTCACAGTGGAACCAACCTCGGGCAGGTCCACATACACAATGTCGCCCAAGGCATCAGCGGCAACCGCGGAAATCCCGATCCCCACCGGCCCGTCCCCATCGACGGCAACCCACTCGTGCTCAGCCGAGTACTTCAATTCAGCAACTACCTTGCTCATTCCATTTCCTTCTCTCTCTTCGAGTTTTTGTACAGTTGATGCCCTCAAAGGGGCCTCATAAGGGCGTTATGTGTACAAAAACTCCTATTTTTGGCGCTTGTAGAACGGCAGCTGCACAACCTCGAAGGCTTCTGCCTTGCCGCGGAGGTCGACGTCCACCATCGTGCCGGGTTTTGAATGTTCGACGTCGACATACGCCAACGCGATCGGGTAGCCGAGCGTTGGGCTTGGCTGGCCGGAGGTGACTTCGCCGATCAGGGAACCGTCCTTGAGGACCGAGTAGTGTCCGCGGGCAGCTCGACGACCGGCGCCCTTGAGGCCCACGAGCTTCTGGCCGAGGGTGGATCCGACGCCCGCGGCCTTGATAGCCGTGAGCGCGTCGCGGCCCACAAAGTCGCTTTCCTTGGCCAGGGAAACCACCGGGCCCAGCCCTGCGGCGTAGGCGTTGACGTGGCGGGAGAGCTCGTTGCCGTAGAGGGGCATTCCTGCTTCCAGGCGCAGGGAGTCACGGGCTGCGAGTCCGGCGGGGATAAGTCCGTGGCCTTCGCCTGCCTCGAGGAATGCTTCCCAGAGGCCAGGCGCATCGACGTTCGGGACGTAGATCTCGAAGCCGTCCTCGCCGGTGTAGCCAGTGCGGGCCAGCAGCAGGTCCTGGGTGCCGCCGTCGAAAGTAATGCCCACCTCCACGGCCGCGTAGTACTTCAATTCAGTAACCAGTGCGTGCTGTTCGGCCGGGACGAGGGTCAGCAGGATGGCCTCGGCGTTGGGACCCTGTACGGCGATCAGTGAGGTCTGGGCTGAGGCGTTGTCCACCACGACGTCGAAGCCGGCTGCGCGCGCCAGCAGCTCCGAAGCAACCACCTCCGCGTTGCCCGCGTTGGGGACCACCAGGTACTTGTCCACGCCTTCTTCGGAGGGGCGGCGGTACGTAATGAGGTCGTCGATGATGCCGCCGTCGGCGTTGCAGATCAGCGAGTACTTCGCCTTGCCTACCGCAATCGCGGACAGCTTGCCCACCAGCGCATAGTCCAGGAACGCGGCTGCGTCCGGGCCGGACACCCATACTTCTCCCATGTGGGAGAGGTCGAACAGGCCTGCCGCCTTGCGGACTGCGTGGTGCTCGGCGAGCTCGGATTCGTATTTGAGGGGCATCTGCCAGCCACCGAAGTCGGTGAAGGACGCGCCAGCCTTTTTGTGTTGCTCGTAGAGAGCGGTGTAGTTCTCAGACATGTGGGGAGTCCTTAGTTTTCAAAATCTTCGAGGGGCGGGCAGGAGCACACGAGGTTGCGGTCACCGGCGGCGCCGTCGATGCGGCCAACAGGAGGGAAGTACTTCTCCTGCTTGAGGTGGTGGACCGGGAAGGCGGCCTGCTCACGCGGGTATTCACGGTCCCAGTCGGAACTCACGACGGCGGCAGCCGTGTGCGGCGCGTTGCGCAGCGGCGACTTCTCAACAGTGAAATCACCGCTGGCCACCTGCTCGATCTCGGCACGGATGGTGATCATGGCTTCGATGAAGCGGTCGATTTCTGCCAGGTCTTCGGATTCGGTGGGTTCCACCATCAACGTGCCCGCCACCGGGAAAGCCAGGGTGGGAGCGTGGAATCCGAAGTCGATCAGTCGCTTGGCCACGTCCTCGGCCGTGACACCCGTGCGGGCGGTCAGCTCGCGGAGGTCCAGGATGCACTCGTGGGCTACCAGTCCGCCCTCGCCCGTGTACAAAACCGGGAAGTGCTCATCCAGGCGGGAGGCAACGTAATTGGCTGCGAGCAGCGCGGACTTGGTGGCTTCGGTGAGACCCTGGCCGCCCATGAGCTTCACGTACGCCCAGGAAATCGGCAGAACGCCGGCAGAACCATAGCGGGACGCCGAGATGGCCACCCCGTGTCCTTCCTCGTGCGTCGCTTTGTTCGCATCGCCTGGCATGAACGGAGCCAGGTGTGCCTTCGCAGCAACAGGGCCAACGCCCGGTCCGCCGCCACCGTGCGGGATGCAGAAGGTCTTGTGCAGGTTCAGGTGGGACACGTCTCCACCGAACTTGCCCGGCTGCGCCAAGCCAACCAGCGCGTTCAAGTTGGCGCCGTCAACGTACACCTGGCCACCCGCTGCGTGGACCGCGTCGCAGACCTCGCGGACGTCGGCGTCGTACACACCGTGCGTGGACGGGTACGTGATCATGATGCAGGACAGAACGTCCCTGTTCGCCTCGATCTTGGCGGCCAGGTCCGAGTGATCAATGGTGCCGTCAGCAGCCGTTGCCACCACAACTACCTTCATGCCGGCGAGCACCGCGGAGGCAGCGTTGGTGCCGTGAGCCGAGGCCGGGATGAGGCAGACATTGCGCTGCTGGTCTCCGCGGGAGAGGTGGTAGCCGCGGATCGCCAGCAGGCCCGCGAGCTCGCCCTGGGAACCGGCGTTCGGCTGGATAGAAACTTGGTCGTAGCCCGTGATCTCGGTGAGGTCGGCCTCGAGGTCTTCGATCAGTTCGCGCCAACCCGCTGTCTGGTGGTCCGGAGCGAACGGGTGGATTGAGGCGAACTCCGGCCAGGAGATGGCTTCCATTTCCGCGGTGGCGTTCAGCTTCATGGTGCACGATCCCAAGGGGATCATGGTGCGGTCCAGAGCGAGGTCCCGGTCGGACAGCTTGCGGATATAGCGCAACAGCTGCGTCTCGGAACGGTGCGTGTTGAACACCGGGTGCTGCAGGAAGTCGCTGCTTCGGACCACATCAGAGGGCAGTTCGAACCCTGCGGCGTCCCTTACTGGACCGGCACCAAAGGCGACGGCCACCGCGGAGAGGACCTCCGGCGTCGTGGTTTCATCAACGGAAACGCCAACGGTGTCCGCGTCGATGAGCCGCAGGTTGATGCCGCGGGCTTCGGCGGCGGCGATGACCTTGTCAGCTTTGCCGGGAACGCGGACGGTGAGGGTGTCGAAGAAGGAATCGGCGACGAGTTCACGGCCGGCCTTCTGCAGAGTGGTAGCCAAAACCCGGGCATGGCCGTGGACGGTTTCAGCGATCGCCTTCAGGCCTTCGGGGCCGTGGTACACCGCGTACATCGACGCAACGATGGCGAGCAAAGCCTGCGCGGTACAGATGTTGGACGTCGCCTTCTCGCGGCGGATGTGCTGCTCGCGGGTTTGCAGCGCCAGGCGGTAGGCAGGGACACCGGCGTTGTCCTTGGAAACACCCACGATGCGGCCGGGAAGCGTGCGCTCCATGCCTTCACGGACGGCCATGTAGGCAGCGTGCGGGCCGCCGAAGAACAGCGGCACACCGAAGCGTTGCGCGGTTCCGACGGCGATGTCCGCACCTTGTTCACCCGGGGGCGTGATGAGGGTGAGCGCCAGAAGGTCGGCGGCAACCGTTACCAGGGCGCCGCGTTCCTTCGCGTCGGCAATGACGCCGGAGTGGTTGAAGACTCGGCCCGAAACGCCCGGCTGCTGCAGGACGACGCCATTGATGTCGCCGTCGGGAAGTCCGGCCGACAGGTCCGCGATCTCAACCTCAAAGCCCAACGCCTCGGCACGTCCCTTCACGATCGCGATGGTCTGCGGGAGGAGGTCGGAGTCCAGGACAGTCTTGCCGTCCTTGGCAGCCTTGTTCTTGTTGGCCCGGCGCATCAGCAACACGGCCTCGGCAACGGCGGTGGCTTCATCCAGCAACGAAGCGTTGGCAACAGGCAGCCCCGTGAGGTCCTGCACCATGGTCTGGAAATTCAGGAGTGCTTCAAGGCGACCCTGGGAAATTTCCGGCTGGTACGGGGTGTAGGCCGTGTACCAAGCGGGAGCTTCGAGGATGTTGCGGCGGATAACCGGGGGCGTGACGGTGTCGTAGTAGCCCTGGCCGATCATCTGGACAGCGGTCTTGTTCTTGGACGCCAGCTTGCGGAGCTCGGCGAGTACCTGCACCTCGGTGAGGGCGTCCTGCAACTTCAGGGCAGTGTCCTGGCGGATGGAATCGGGGACCGCGACGTCTACCAGGCCGTCGACAGAGTCGTAGCCGATTGCCTTGAGCATGGTGTCAACGTCGGCCTGGCGCCTGGCGCCAATATGCCGGTCCGCGAAGGCGGTGGGGGTTGATTTAACAGTCAAGAGGAACTCCATGATTCAGGCGCCCACTGAGCGCCACGATGATGTGGGGTTCCTCCCCGCTCTGTATTGGACCTGAGAGATTCCGCAGGGATGGTCTCCTGCTTGCACCGTCGGTGAGCCCGGTTGCCCGGACTGCTTTCCAGAGTTGCCTAACCGCGGCGGTACATGGGCCTGAGAGATTCCTGGGGAGGATTTGCTCCTACGGCGCCTGACTGGATGTACCGGCAGGACTCTCCCGCCGCAGATCAAAAGCGTTGCGCCACCTGAGTGACACGCTTCACACCATAGCGGGTAGTTTCGAAAAAGCGCAAGCAAGGTGCGGCTACTGGTGCATGGTCTCGTGAATCTGCAACGCGAACCAGAGTTGCGCCACCGTGGAGGTCTCACCCATGTCCAGCCCCGTCAGCTCACCGATTTTTCGTATGCGGTAGATGATTGTTTGCCGGTGCGCGAACAGGGCGGCAGCCGACTTTTGCCAGGAACGTTGCGAGTTCAGATAGGTCCGCAAGGTGACGATGAGATCGCCGTCCTGGCTCTGCTCGTAGTCAAAAATTGGGCCCAGCAGTCGCCGGACCAGCGCCGTTCCTTCCTCAAAACCCGTCATGCCCAACCACGATGGTCCCTGCGCATAGTGGGCGACGTCCAGCTTGTTGGCCTTGGCCGAGCCGAGAGCCCAAAGGGACTCCTGAAGAGCCCGTTGCAGCCCCGCAACGGCGGCCGGGGCACTGATGCCGATGACGGTTTCCGCGCCGGCGCAGTGCGCCAGGACGTCGTCGTCCACATCAGCTGGGACCACCACATGCAGCCTGTTGTTCCGCTTCAAGGACGCTGACGCAACTCCGTGCCGCCACAGTTCGATGTGCACGCCAGCCAGCCCACCGCCGTCGTCCGCTTGCTTGACAGCGTCCAATTCCCTGGCAGCGTCCGCCGACATGGAGGCGAGCACGAAATCCCGGGCCGGCACCTCAAAAGCCGTCAGCCGGCTCTCCATCTCGGCCACTCCGAGGCGTCCCTCCATGGCCTGCATCAGGAACTCGCCGGCCAGCCGGTGGCGGCCTTCCAACGACAGGACGATGCGCGAAAGCTGCAGTCCCAGCACGGTCGCGGCATGGAGAAGTACGACGGCGTCCGGGTGCGGTTCGCTGTTGGGCAGCACCACCAGAAGCGCGTTTGCATGGGTGGGAATGTCCATGGTCAGCACGTGCCTGCCGCGGATCCGGTGCCACTGGAAGTTCTTGCCGGCCACAGAGACCCGGCCGGGAAGCGGGGCCCATTCGTCGGCCAGGAAGTCCGGGAGCCGCTGACCTTCGGGATGCCACGGATGCAGGCAGCGGCGGTCCACCACGAACAGCTCTGCGTCGAGCTCCGTGGCAAGCCGCTGGACAAGGCTCTGCCAATGATCCTCGGATGCCCCGACAGTCCGGAGTAGATCGTAGACCCGCGCTGTCTGCCGGAGTCGTCGGGATTCTTCCACCAACGACGCCTCAGCAACCGAGCGGGCGATCGCGATGAACGGCAAGGGATACGGGATGTTGAGCAGGGGCAACGGCAGCCTGTCGCAAGCGGCCAGGAATTCCGCGGTCAGGGGCGGCGCGTGCATCTTCTCGCCGATGGCCAAGGCGCTGGCGCCGGAGTCCATCAAGGCTTCGGCGAGCGCCACTTGCCCGTCAGCGTCAGCTGGAATCGAGAGGCCATTGGTCATCATGAGCTCGCCGCCTGTGACCCATTCCCAGAGCCGTGGCAGGTCCGAGGTGTGGGCCCACGTGATGCGGTTGTCGGCGCCGCCAGATCCGGCCAGGAGCGTGAGGCCAAGCTGCGGCTCGGCGACGAGTTCGGCGACGGTGATTGCCATGGGTGGACTCCTGTTCTGTACGTTGATGGGGCGCTTTAGACAAAGGTATAAGAGACTTCATCATTTGTATTCAAAGTGCAGATAGCCGGAGTGACGCGGGTCACCAAGAATTGAAGTACTTACTCCCCCCGCTCCCCAAGAGCACTCACGAGAGAGGGTTGCAATGAGCGCAACAAGCAACCTCATTGACGATGCCCCACTGACCACGTTTCACAAGAAGCTGACGTTCTTCGCCTCCGGCGGACCGTTCATTGATGGGTATGCCCTATCCATCATCGGCATCGCCCTGATCACCATGACGCCGGGGCTGCAGCTCAGCACGGCTGAAATCGGTTTGATCGGCGCGGCCAGCTTGGTGGGCATTTTCTTCGGCGGTGCCGTCTTTGGGTGGCTCACCGACAAGATCGGCCGGCACAAGATGTACATAGCCGACCTCATCGCGCTGGCCGTCTTCTCCCTCTTGAACGGCTTCGCGACCGAAGTGTGGCAGGTTGTCCTGTGCCGCTTCTTCCTTGGAATGGCCATTGGCGCCGACTACCCCATCGCCACCTCCCTTCTGGCAGAGTTCCTGCCGAAGAAGCACCGCGGCCGTCTGCTGGGCGCCACCTTCGTGGTCTGGGCCGTTGGCGCGGCCGTCGCGTACGCCGTCGGTTATCTGCTTCGGGACATGGGTCCGGACGCCTGGCGCTGGATGGTCGCCAGCCCTGCGATCTTCGCCATCATTACCCTGCTGTGCCGTCTAGGCACCCCAGAGTCGCCTCGCTGGCTGCTCTCCCGAGGCCGACGTGATGAGGCTGACGCAGTCATCAAGAAGGTCTACGGGCAGCAATACGGGCTGAGCGATATCGCTTCTGACAGCGAGGGTCCCGCCAAGCAGGGCCGGTTCCTGGATATCTTCAGGGGCCAGTATTGGAAGCGCACGTTGTTTGTCTCCATCTTCTGGACGGCCCAGGTGATCCCGCTCTTCGCCGTCTACACGTTCGCCCCGGACCTTCTGGCATCTTTCGGGATGCACGGCGACGCCAACCTCTACGGGGGATCGTTCCTGATCTCCATGTTGTTCGTGGTGGGTGGCATTCCCGGCCTCTGGCTCGTGGAAAGAATAGGTCGACGCAAGTTGCTCCTTTGGAGCTTCGGCGTCATCGTGGTGGCACTCGCCATCCCGGCCTTCATTCCCGACGTCCAGGCCGCACCGCTGTTCATCGCGTTGGCGATCTTCGCGCTGGCTTCCGGCGCCTCCAGCTTCCTCGAAGTTGTCTACCCCAACGAGCTCTTCCCTACGGAGGTCCGCGCAACGGCAGTGGGCTTCGGCACGGCAATCAGCCGCATCGGCTCGGCGGCCAGCACGTACTTGATGCCCATCGCCATTGTGAGCTTTGGTGCCGCCGGTTCCCTGCTCATCGGCGCCGTCATCTCTCTGGTTGGCCTGATAGCGACGTTCTTGCTCGCGCCGGAAACGGCCAACAAGTCCCTCTCAGAACTCACCAGTAAAAAGAAGCCGGGCACCCCGGAGTCCCACAAAGTAACCGAAGGATCCCTGTCATGACCACTCACCAGCCCATTGGCCCCGTCGATGCCACCAAGGTTCCCCGCTTCGCAGGATTGGGTACCTTCGCGAGGCTGCCGCAGATCGATCGCGTTCCCGACTACGACATCGCGATCGTCGGCGTCCCGTTCGACGGCGGTACCTCCTACCGTCCCGGCGCCCGGTTTGGCCCGGCCGCAGTCCGCGAGGCCTCCCGCCTGTTGCGCCCCGGATACCACCCCGAGCTGGACGTCGAGCCGGTCAACGAAGTCCAGGTAGTGGATGCCGGCGATATCGCGTGTACGCCCTACGACATCAGCCGGGCAGTGCGCGAGATCGAGGAGCAGGCCCGCCCGCTGATCAGCCAGGACAAGAAATTGATCTCCATCGGCGGCGACCACACCATTGCCCTCCCCATGTTGCGGGCCCTCAACACAGTGCACGGCCCCGTTGCACTGCTTCACTTCGATGCCCACCTGGACACGTGGGACACCTACTTTGACCAGCCGGTCACTCACGGGACCATCTTCCGCAGGGCCTTCGAAGAGGGGCTCCTGATTGAAGACAAATCCATGCATGTAGGCATCCGTGGCCCGGTTTACGATCGCAACGACTTCCTTAAGGACCACGAGTTCGGCTTCCAGATCATTCGCTGTTCTGACCTGGATGTCATCGGCGTCCCGGCGGCCATTGACCAGGTCAAGCAGCGGTTGGGCGATACTCCCGTGTACGTTTCCATCGACATCGACGTCCTGGATCCGTCCTACGCACCGGGCACTGGCACGCCTGAAATGGGCGGACTGCATGCCCGCGAACTTCTGGCACTGCTCCGCGGCCTGAACGGCATCAACATCGTAGGCGCCGACGTCGTTGAAGTAGCGCCCGCCTATGACCACGCCGACATCACCAGCGTGGCCGCGGCAACCGTGGTGTTCGACCTGCTGGCTCTCATGGTGAACAGAGGGAAGGGCGCAAGGGTTTCCCAGCGCGATCTGGAAGCAACGTCCGCCTGATCCGGAACGCCCAAGCTGGAATCCAGTGGGGGTCCGGCGGCCAAAGACACCGCTTGACCCCCACGTGAAACCCCGGAGTGGTAGTTTGATCTCTGCTGAGGCAGACACCCGCACCCAATCGGAGGACCATCCATGTTTAAGGGTTTCAAGGACTTCATACTTCGCGGCAACGTGATTGAGCTGGCCATTGCCGTCGTCATCGGCAGTGCCTTCACCGCTCTTGTCGGAGCCTTCACCAACCACATCATCAACCCCGTGATCGCTGCCGCCGGCGGCATGAACGCCGAAGGACTGGGCTTCAAGATCTGGGAGAACAACCCCGCTACGTTCGTTGATTTCGGCGCCGTGCTGACCGCCCTGGTGACGTTCGTGATCACCGCGGCCGTGGTGTACTTCATCTTCGTGGCACCCATGAACAAGATCAACTCCCTGGTCAAGGACCGGCTCTCCACCGAGGAGCCCGAGGAGGAGCCGCTGCCTGCAGATACTGCGCTGCTGGCCGAAATCCGCGATCTCCTGAAGGACGCGGCCGCCGCCCGCAACGCAGGCCAGGGTTCGGACCTCGACCCGGACCTCGATTCGGACCGCATCCGCTAGGCCCCGCTCTCCGCGATCGCCCCTTTCCGGTTGCTTCACTGAACCCGGTTGCTTGAAGAACCCGGCGTTCTCCTCGCGAGAACGCCGGGTTCTTTGCGTTCACTGGGCTGTCCCCGGAACGTGACGCACAGGCAATCGGTTCGAAACAGGGGCAGGGCAGCATGAAAGCATGAAGCCCAACCCGAGCACTCCCGTCACCGCGGACCTCCTCTGTGATGTCTGCGGCCAGTTGCCCGAACCGCCCAAGGCCCGCCTCACCCTCGCCAACATCGCGGTCATGCTTCCCATCGAGCTCCTGGTCCATGCCGCAGTGGTGGAAACCCATCTGCCCTACGTGGCCAAGGTCCTGTTGCTGGCGGTCACGGCCACCGTGCTGGTCATCTGGGTGGCTGAGCCGTCTGCCGCGAAGGTTCTGCGGCGTTGGCTGCACGGCGCAGCCCTTCACCAGCGCAGGCAGCTTCATCTGGCGCCCTCGCTGTGGCGCGCGCGTACCCTGCTCCACGACCAGCCGGGATCACTGCAGAAAATCACCCAATCACTCGCGAAGTTGGACAGCAACATCCTCAGCCTGCATGTCCATGTGACGGCCGGAGCCGGTATGGAGGGTGCGGTGATGGACGAGTTCGTGCTCTCGGCACCGGGGAGCGTCACCGAACAGGAACTGCTGAAGGCACTGCACGACGGCGGCGGGCGTGAGTCCCAGGTTTGGCCCACCACCGCACTGGCCATGGCCGATGGCCAAACCAAGGCGCTGAGCCTCGCCACAAGGGTCGCCGGGAATCCGCAGGAACTCCCCCTGGCTGTCGCCGAGCTTCTTTCCGCGAAAGTAGTTCCCATCGATCCGGAACGCCCGGGCAGCGAGGCGACAACCGGCGTCGGGCCTTCAACAGACATCCTCAAGATCCCGACGGCCTGGCATGGACCACTGGTCTTCTCTCGTGCTGGCGAGCCGTTCACTCCGGCAGAATCGGCGCGTGCGCACCGGCTCGCCGAGCTGGCAGAGATTCTGGCATACAGTTCGGCCTCAACGGAGGGACAGCGGGGTTAGGCAGGGCGCCGCAACGGGCTCGGTCACATTCGGCGGGGAGCGCAGGTATACCAAAACCCTTGACAGTGCCGCACATCACATCTAGTTTTGTTTTTGGGATCCCAAAGCGGGATCCCAAATGATCCCGCTTCCGGCTGTGGTTCCGCCCCATCGATGGGCAGGCCCACAACAGCTGCCGCCGGCGCGGGTCAGGCTGCAGCGGTATCCCGCCCGGCTCATCCCCCCAAGACATTCCATCCCGTTGACTCCTAATGAAGGAGAAGCTGTGTCTCCCCAAAACACCCAACTGGCAACCGAGGAAACCCAGGAGAACGAGCCCACATCCGGCAAGAACGGCGTGCAGCGACGCACGAACGTCCGCTGGAAGCTCTTCATCCTGCTTCTGGTCCTCGTCGCGGTCAATTACATAGACCGTGGTTCCATCTCCGTAGCCCTCCCCATCATCCAGAAGGAATTCAACCTGCCTCCCGAGCTCGTCGGGCTCTTGTTGTCGGCCTTCTTCTGGACCTATGCCCTGATGCAGATCCCCGTCGGTTGGCTGATCGATAAGTTCGGCCCCCGCAAAATGGTCACCGCTTCCTGCATCGGCTGGGGCGCGGCCACGGCCGCTTCCGGTTTCGCTGGCGGATTCGTCAGCATGTTCATCGCCCGCCTGGGTATCGGCGTCACTGAAGCCGGCGTCATGCCGGCAGGTGGCAAGCTCAATGCCATCTGGATGCACAAGAAGGAACGTGGCCGCGGCGCCACCATCCTCGACGCCGGAGCTCCCCTTGGCGCGGGCCTGGGCGGCATCCTCATCACCTGGCTGATCGCGTCCACCGGCAGCTGGCGGATGTCCTTCATCATCGCCGGAGCAGCCACCATCCTCATGGGCCTTGCAGTCTGGTGGTACATCCGCGACAACCCCCGCCAGCACAAGGGCGTCAATGAGGCAGAAGCCGCCTACATCGAGGCTTCCCACGCCGAGGACGATGCCGAGGCCGCAAAGGAAGGCGCCCAAGGCAAGCGCGCGCTCCTCCCCTACTTGAAGTTCCGGTCCTTCTGGGCCATGTGCTTCGGCTGGCTTGGCTTCAACGGCGTCTTCTACGGTCTGCTGACCTGGGGTCCGCTTTACCTGGCACAAGCCAAGGGCTTCGACCTCAAGACCATCGGCTGGTCCACGTTCGTCATCTTCGGTGCCGGCTTCGTCGGTGAAATCCTCGGCGGCATCATCGCCGACAAGTGGCGCGCCTCCGGCGCATCCGCGAACCTCGTCATGCGTACGCTGCTGGGCATCTCCAGCGTCGTCGTGGTGAGCGGCCTCGTAGGTGTCACCATTGTCGCGGACCCGATCACCGCCGTCGTGCTTCTCTCGGTGGTCCTGTTCTTCCTGCGCTGGGTTGGCCTGTTCTGGTCCATCCCGTCCATCCTTGGTGGCCGGACCAACGCCGGTGTCCTGGGCGGTGCCATGAACTTCAGCGGCAACATTGCCGGATTCGTCACCCCGATTGTGGTAGGCCTGATTGTCGGGGCCACCGGCTCCTACACCTGGGCACTGCTGTACTTTGTTGGATCCGCCGTCATCATGGGCATCTCGGTGCTGGCACTGGATTACAACAAGCGACTCCCGGTCTGACTCGCATCGACCGGTCCGGCCGGACGGTCCTGAACCGCCGGATGGCCGGATGCCCGTCGGGTCGCCGGGCGCACTGCCTCACACATCACGAATTGGAGCTGGACATGCTTGCCGCAGAAGACACGAAGAACACTGACCGCCCCCTCCGGGAGTCTGTGCGTGACACGCTCCGTTCCAGGATTTTTGAGGGGCACTATGCGCCCGGCACCCGGCTGGTGGAACGCGATCTCGCCGCCGAATTCAATGTCTCCCGCCTTCCCATCCGCGAAGCCCTGAGGATGCTCCGGCAGGAGGGCCTGATCCGCGACCGCGCCGGCCGCGGCTCCGAGGTCAGCGGGCTGAGCCCCAAGGACGTGGAAGATCTCTTCGATGTCCGCCAATCCCTTGAGGTGCTTGCCTGCCGCCTGGCCGCCAAACGAGCCACCGTGACAGATCTCGAACACCTCCAAGGCCTCCTGAACGAGGCCGACCGCTGCCTGGCCAAGGGCTCCATTCTGGAAGCCCACCGCGCCAACAGCGAATTCCACGATGCCATCACGCGCATCGCCAACAACGATTTCCTCCGCTCCGCACTGGAACCCCTGCAGGGACGCATGCATTGGCTCTTCCGCCATGTCAGCGACCTCCCGGAACTCATCCAGGAACACCGCGACCTCTACGCCGCCATCGCCAGTGGCGATCCAGACCGCGCCGCCGCGCAATCGGCGTCGCACATCGGCAAGTACCGCGAGCAGTTCCCGCAGGAGTCCAGCGCGACGGAGCCCAAGCTGCAACGGAAGAAACCATGAAACTCCTGGTCATCAATCCCAATATCAGTGACGACGTCACAGCCCTGATCGAAGCCGAAGCACAGCGGTCGGCGGGTCCGGATACCAAGTTGATCGTGCGGACCGCCGGGCACGGCTTCGAATATATCGAGACGCGCTTCGAGGCACTGATCGCTGCGGGTGCGGTTGCCGAACTCATCGCCGAATACGGGCACGACGGCGGCACTCACGCCGGGGACGAACCCGGCGGAACCGCGGTGGACGGCGTTGTGGTGGCTGCCTTCGGAGACCCCGGCATGCCGGCCTTGAAAGAGCTGGTGGACGTACCGGTCATCGGCATCACCGAGGCCGCCCTGTGCGCAGCAGCACTGCAAGGCCACAGGTTCTCCATCATCGCCATTTCGGACCGCATACAAGCCTGGTACCTCGACTGTGTTGAACGATTCGGCTTCGGTGGCCGCCTGGCCTCCATTCGCTCCATCAACCAGAGCCTGAACTCGATCGGCTCCGTACAAGCCGATTTCAAGGAAACCCTCTTGGCACTTAGCCGGCAGGCCGTCGACGAGGACGGCGCCGACGTCGTGATCCTCGCGGGTGCACCGCTCGCCGGACTGGCCCGGGAACTTGAAGGCCACATCCCCGTGCCGGTGGTTGACGGTATCTCGGCCGGCATTCGTATGACGGAGGCCGTGGTGGCCCTGCGTTCCGGCGCCCATCGCAGCGGTTCGTTCGCAGCACCGCCGGTGAAGGCCAGGCGGGGCCTGTCGCAAGACCTCGACGCCGCCTTGGCCACAGCGCAGTCGGCCCACCGCCCTGCCACTGTCTAGAACTTTTCAAGAACAAAGGAGGACGACGATGTCCCAACTCCCCGATCTCGTCATTGCCCACGGCACCGTGGTCAACAGCTTTGGCCGACAGGACGCCCATGTAGTGGTGGACGGAGGCCGCATCATCGAGCTCATTGACGCCACCGAGCCCGTTCCTGCCGCCGTCCGCACCGTAGAAGCGGTGGGTCAACTGGTCATTCCCGGCGGCGTGGACGGCCACTGCCACGTGGCCCAAGTGACCGGCCGCTTCCGCACCCTGGATGACTACCGGACCACCTCCACCGCTGCGCTGTGGGGTGGGACCACCACCATCATTGACTTCGGTATTCCACGCGACGCCCAGGAAACTCCCCTGGATGCCGTCCTGAACAAGAAACGGCTCGCCGCCGATTCACGCTGCGACGTCGCACTGCACGGGGCAGTGGTCACGTGGGACGAGACCGTCCCGTGGCAACTGGAGCAACTGGCCGCCGAGGGTGTTCGGTCCGTGAAGATGTACACCACCAACCGTGGTTCCACCATGGCCGATGGAGATACGGTCCTGAAGGTCATGCGCGAAATGGTTCGCCTGGACGGCCTGACCTACATCCACGCCGAGCACGACGCCATCATCACCGACTGCACGGAACAACACGCCTCCGATGGCCTGATCGGGATCGAGCACCTGCACCGGACCCGGCCGGAACTCGCCGAGGAAGTATCCGTCAAAGAGACGCTTGCCATGGCCGAGTACACCGGGGCTCCCGTGTACTTCGTGCACCAGTCAACACCCGGCGCCGTGGACCTGGTGACCGAGGCCCGCGAGCGCGGGCAGGAGGCGTACTCCGAGACGTGCCCGCACTATCTGACCCTCGATGACACTGTCTACGGTTCGGCGTTTCCCGAGTGGTACGCGTGCTGCCCGCCCATGCGCAGCGCCGAAACAGTGGCCGCTCTCAAAGACCGCCTTGCAGCCGGAGCCATCCACACGGTTTCCTCGGACCACTCCTGCTACGACCTCTCCCAAAAACGCGAGCGCACCGACGATGTCCGCTACATGCCGCACGGCCTGCCCGGCGTTGAGACCCGCATGCCGGTGAGCTTCACCGCTTTGGTTTCCGAAGCCGGCGGATCCGTGGAGGACTTCGTGGAGGTCTTCTCTGCCGGCCCCGCACGGATCAACGCCGTGCCGCGCAAGGGCGCAATCGTGGAAGGTTTCGACGCCGATCTGGTGGTCTTCGATCCCGTCAGACAGCAAACCGTCGATGGCGGCGCGCTGCACATGGGAACTGATTTCTCGCCTTTCGAGGGGAAGACGCTGAACGGCTGGCCCGCCGTCGTCGTCTCCGCTGGTCGCGTGGTACTCGACGGCGACGGTTTCCATGATCCAGGGCCCGTGGGACGTTTCGTTGCCCGAAACGGCTTCACCGAACACCGCGACTCGCTGGCCGTGCCCGTTTCTACGCTTACTCTCTAGGAGCCACCATGCCTTCCAACAATCGCGCCACCCGGATCGGAATGATCGTGCCGTCCTCCAACACCTGCCTGGAGCCGCAGACGTACCGGATCCTCGGCGATCGCCAGGACGTCACCATCCACTCAACGCGCATCCCGGTAACCCGCATTGCCTTGGACGATTCCTCGGACAAGCAGTTCGATTCCTCAGTGATGCGTGCTGCGGCCGAGCTGCTGGCCACGGCTAATGTGGACGTGATCGCCTGGAACGGTACCTCGGGATCGTGGCTTGGCGCTGCGCATGACCATGCTTTGGTCCGCGAGATCACAGAGGCCACGGGCATCCCTGCCACCACGTCCACGCTCGCTTATCTTGACGCGTTCGCGTCGTTTGGAACCGAGCGGATCGGGCTGTTCACGCCCTACACCGCCGACGTGAACGAGTCCGTGATCTCGTCCTATGCCCGTGAAGGGATCAAGACGGTCGACCACCGGCACCTGGACCTCAGCGACAACGAGTCCTTCGCGCGGGTCACCGACCAAGAGATGCTTCCTGGGTCACTCGAGTTGGCAGCTTCGCACCCGGATGCCTTGGTCTACCTATGCACCAACCTGTACGGCGCCAACATCACGGCGGAGGTGGAAAGCCGCACCGGAGTACCCGTTCTCGATTCCGTGGCGGTCACCCTCTGGCATGCCCTGAAGTTGGCGGGAGCCCCACTGCTCGACGCGAAGTGGGGCCGTTTGCTGGCTGACGCTGTGTAGCGTCAGCCAGCTCTCCGGATCCAGCTCAGTTGATGAGCTGGATCCGGATGCCTGCGCCGCGTTCCTTCACCACCATCCGACGTTCCACTGCTCCCGTTTGGGTGAGCCATACAACGCTGCCGTCAGATGTCACGGCCTCCACTACGCCCTGGTCCACGATCTCGTCGCCGCGCCAGATCTGAACTTTCAGACCAACCAGCGACCTCCAGTTGGTCACACTCTTTCCCCTTGCTTGTACGAAGGGTGCTCCAAATAACGAATCCTTCTTACGGTGCTGCAATGGGTGGCTCCTAGCGTCCTGGACAAACTTTCTGTACAGGAAGTGTGCCGTCGCCGATGCTCACATGACGCGAATACCAGGCCCAGTTGTGTGACCTGCGTCAATTACAGCGCTTTGACCGCCCCCAGCACCTTGGTCAAGGAGTCCTTCGCGTCGCCAAACAGCAGGGTGGTCTGGGGCTCATACAGGAGCTCGTTCTCAATACCGGCAAATCCGGGGCGCATGGAACGTTTGAGGAAAACCACCTGCCGGGCGTCGGCGACCTCCAGAATGGGCATGCCGTAGATCGGAGACCCCGAGGTGGTTTTTGCGGCAGGGTTCACAACATCGTTGGCCCCAACCACCAACGCGACATCGGTGGTCTTGAACTCCGAGTTGATGTCGCTCATCTCCTTCAAGGACTCGTAGGGCACGTTAGCCTCGGCAAGGAGTACGTTCATGTGGCCCGGCATGCGCCCGGCCACCGGGTGGATGGCGAAGTCCACCTCAATTCCGCGTGACTCCAAGGCCGAGGCCAGCTCCGCGGCAGTGTGCTGGCCTTGGGCCACTGCAAGGCCGTATCCCGGGACGATGATCACCCGCTGTGCATAGCCGAGCAATACTGCCACATCTTCCGCACTGGAGGAACGCACGGGCCGCTCGCTCACAGCAGTTGAGCCCGCGGTGGATCCACCTTTGAAGGCCCCGAACATGATGCCTGCGACACTGCGTCCCATCGCGGCAGCCATGGCCCGGGTCAGGATGGTGCCCGAGGCCCCCACCAGCGTTCCGGCCACCACAAGGAGGACATTGCCCAGCACCAGTCCGGATGCCGCGACGGCCAAGCCAGTGAAGGCGTTCAGGAGCGAAATGACAATCGGCACATCAGCGCCGCCCACGGGGAGCACCAACAGAATTCCGGCAGCGAGACCCAACAGCAGCAGGAGCAGCGCCACCACCAACCAGCCGTTCAGGATCACCACAATTCCAGCACCCACTGCGGCAAGCAGCACCACGGCCATCAAGGCTGGTAACCCGGGAAATGTCACCGGCCGGGTGGTCATGAGCCCTTGAAGTTTGGCGAAAGTGACACCGGAGCCAGCAAAGGACACCGCACCCACCAGCAACGTGAAGACAATGGCCAGGCGAACCCACGGATCGCCCGAATGGGAGAGTTCCAGCAACGCCACCAGCGCCGCAGCACCACCACCCACACCGTTGAAGAGTGCCACGAGCTGCGGCATCTGGGTCATGTGCACCCGGCGGGCCACCGGCGCAGCCACACCCGAGCCCACAACGATGGCCCCCAGAATCCAAGGGATGTTGTCCAGTTTCACAGAGACAAACACCGTCACCACAGCCAGCAGAGCGCCAAATGCTCCGATCAGGTTCCCGCGCCGGGCAGTCCGTGGTGAACTTAGGCCCTTAAGGGCGAGGATGAAGCAGGCCGCCGCGGCGAGGTACAGCAGCGAGGTCCACGTGGGGTTCAGAAGCGTCATGGCCGGCGCTCCTTCTTCTCCGGCTCCACGGTGGCGGCCGGCTCCGCGCCTCCGCGGCCTTCAGGAACGGCAGCGTTCGAAGGCGGTCGCTGCCGTCCGCGGAACATCTCCAGCATCCGGTCGGTCACCACAAAACCACCCACGAGGTTAGCCGTGGCAAGGACAACGGCCAGCAGCGCAACTGCCAACACCCACGGGTCTGCGGCCTGTCCCGCCACAATGATGGCACCCACCAGGATGATGCCGTGGATGGCATTGGCGCCTGACATGAGGGGCGTATGCAAGGTGCTGGAGACCTTGGAAACAACCTCAAAACCCACGAATACCGCCAGCACAGTAATCGTTAGCAGGCTCATGCCATCCATTAGCGCACTCCTTCACTACCGGGTTCGCTGCCGGGTTCGCTGCCAGTGCGAGAACCGCCGGATGGTGAACTGCTGGCTCCGGAAACGCCGGCACTCCCGCCGACAAGGGGCGCAGCCTCCCCTGCGAGCGCCGCAAGTGCCTCCGCAGTTGGTGCGTGGAGGACTTGGCCTTTGTGGGTGAGGCACGTGCCTGCAATGACTTCATCCTCAAAGTCCGGAACCACCACGCCGTCCCGAGTCATGAGTGCCAGGAGGTTGGCGACGTTCTTGGCGAACAGTCGTGAGGCATCCGCAGGCATTGCCGATGCCGCGTCCTTGATTCCCACGAGTGTCACTGTGCCCTGGCCATCGCCGGTGGGGATGGGGATGTCCTGCCCAGGGATGCTCCCCTCCACGTTTCCGCCGGATTCCGCAGCCAAGTCCACCACCACGGACCCCGGGCGCATCCCTTGGACCATTTCGCGGGTCACAAGGAGTGGGGCGCGCCTTCCAGGCACGGCAGCGGTGGTGATGAGGACGTCGGCCTGAGCCACGTGCGGCGCCAAGAGGGCTCTTTGGAGGGCACCCCGGTCCGCGCTGAGCTCCCTGGCGTAGCCGCCCGAAGCCTCTGCGGTTTCAAGGTCCAGCTTGATGAAGGTTCCTCCCATGGATGCCACTTCGTCCGCCGAGGCGGGTCGGATGTCATTGGCGGACACGCGAGCACCTAGTCTTTTGGCGGTTCCGATGGCCTGAAGGCCGGCAACCCCGGCCCCGAGCACCAGCACGCGGGCGGGCGGAATGGTCCCAGCCGCCGTCATGTACAGCGGAAAGAACCGCGGGAGCCTCATGGCGGCCTCGAGGACACAGCGATAACCGGCCACCAGGGCCTGCGAGGTGAGCGCGTCCATGGACTGGGCTCGCGATATACGTGGGACCAGTTCAAGCGCAAAGGAGGTGATGCCCCCGGCGGCGAGCGCCCGCACCGTGGGCAGCTCCGAGGACGGCGACCCCAGACCAACGGTGACCGAGCCGCGTGGGAGAGCTCCCGCCGTCGACGGTTCCAGGGGACGCACGTGGCAGTAGACATCCAGCGATCCGGGAACCAGTGATTGCACCACTGACGCGCCCGCAGCCAGGTAGTCGTGGTCGCTGTGGCCCGATGCCAGCCCCGCGCCGGACTCCACATCCACCTCAAGGCCCAACCCCATCAGTTGCTTCACCGTTTCCGGCGTTGCAGCAACACGTCGCTCACCGTCAAGCGTCTCGCGCGCTATGCCTGCCTTCACCCGCCACCCCTTTTCCGGAACCCTCCAGAACTCAGTTGGCATGAGTCTATGACTGCAAGGGGCCCGGCGGGAGTAGGGGCTGCGCTATGTGCATAAGTCCACTAAGGTCGGTGGAAGCTGGGAGCAACCAGCACCACACCGTCGACGAGCCGGTTCCGGCCGTGCCGTCGGAAAGGAACGCCACTATGGACACCTTCAAAATCGGTTACTTCGTCGGAAGCCTGGCAAGCAATTCCATCAACCGGGTCCTCTCCAAGGCCCTCATCAGCGTGGCGCCGCCGGAACTCGAGTTCCATGAGATCGCCATCAAAGACCTTCCGTTGTACAGCTCGGATTACGATGCTGATTTCCCGGCGGCGGGCCGGGACTTGAAGGATGCCATCGCCGCATCGGACGGCATCTTGTTTATCTCGCCCGAGTACAACCGCTCTATTCCCGGCGCCTTGAAGAATGCCATCGATTGGGGTTCACGCCCGTGGGGCACCAATTCATTCGCTCGCAAGCCCACCGGAATCATCGGCGCATCGCCGGGCGGTATTGGAACAGCCGTGATGCAGTCGTCCATGCGCAGCGTTTTGAGCTTCCTGGATGCGCCACAGTTGAACGCACCTGAGGCTTACATCCGCTTCGTCGCAGATGCGTACGACGACGACGGTTCAGTTAAGGACGAAGCGACAGCCGGGCTTCTGCGCCACTATATGGAGGAATACAGCGCGTTCGTTCAGCGCGTCCTCGCCGCCAACGCGCCCGGCCACATCGGTGATCAGGAACCGGATTCGGCAAAGCTCACGCGGTAACACCGCTCCGGGTGCCGGGCGGCATGCCCGCAGGCGGCTGGACAGGCGCTTAGGTGTCCCGCGAACCCGCCATCAGCTGGCCGATGATGCTGGTCTCCAAGTGCTCCAACAGGTGCCGCGGATTGTCATAGACTTCCGCGGCACCGGCGTCGCGCAGTTCGGCTTCGCTGATTCCGCCGCAGGTCAGGGCGATGACGGGAACGCCGATCGCAGCTCCGGCCTTTACATCCCACACGGCGTCGCCTACGAACACCACATCCTCCGGACCGAGCCCCAGCTTTTCCAGGCAGGCCTCGAGGATGTCCGGTGCGGGCTTGCTCTGCTTTGCGTCGTTTGAGCTGGTCCACGCATCAATGGAGGATCCGGCATCGAGAAGGTGCCTGCTCACTTCAAGGTCGCGTTCCTGCGCTGACGAGGCCAAGCCCACAGCCAGTCCCGCGTCCGAGCATGCAGCCAGAAGGTCACGGACCGAATCGAAGGTGCGCAGAGCCGGCCAAAACGTCGAAAAGACCGCACCGTGCGCAGACTTGAGATCTTCCTGCATGTCCTCGGGACAGTCCGGGACCAGACTCTGGACGAGCCGGTCACCTCCCATGCCAACCCTTCGGTGAATGGCGGACATTTCGACATCCAGGCCTTCACGTCGGAAGGCTTGCCACCACGCCATGGCATGGAAGTAGCTGGAATCGATCAGGGTTCCATCCACATCGAAAAGAACGCCGCGTTTCTTTTTTGTCGCTTCATCAGTTGCCACAGCTGACCACCCCTGCATGTGTCTGCGCTTGCGCACCTTGGGCGGCCAGCGCGGAGTCGATCACTGGTTCCTCAAGCATGAGTACCGCATACCGCTCAGCCGAAGCTGGTCTTAGCAGCCCCGTTCCTGCAACTTCACGGATGGCTGCGACTCCCTCAACAGCCTCGTCCATGGTGGAAAATTGCTTGGACAGACCCATCAACACGTCGTCGCCGTCCACCATCAGAATCCGGAATTCCCCATCAGGCGTTTCAGCCAGTTCCAAATGCCCGGCCATCCGAACCTCCTCGTCTTCGATGCCAAACAGCATAGTAAGACTACTTAGTATAAACCTCTCAGTAATATTGCGTCACGCGGGAATTAGGCGTGTGCAACTTGTTGTTGTCGCAGGCATGACAACAATCGGAATCATCGGTGCAGGACACATTGGCAGCCAAGTCGCCCGCAAAGCGGTAGAACTCGGCTATGACGTAGTCATCAGCAACTCCCGAGGGCCGGAAACCCTCCGTGAGCTGGTGACCGAACTCGGGCCGCGCGCCCGGGCCGCAACAGCAGGTGAGGCAGCAGCAGCAGGAGATTTCGCCGTCGTGACCGTCCCTTTGAAGAACTATAAGGACATCCCCACCGAGCCGCTTGAGGGCAAGATCGTCATCGACACCAACAACTACTACTGGGAGCGCGACGGCCGGATCGCTGAGCTGGACAACGGAGAAGCCACCACTTC
The DNA here is from genome assembly GCF_011605365.1 of Paenarthrobacter sp. MSM-2-10-13. Lineage (NCBI taxonomy): Bacteria > Bacillati > Actinomycetota > Actinomycetes > Micrococcales > Micrococcaceae > Paenarthrobacter > Paenarthrobacter sp. MSM-2-10-13. Next base: position 53,981 of record NZ_JAAOXO010000005.1, read on the forward strand.
CGGCCTGCTTCAGAAGCACCTGCCCACCTCCAAGGTAGCCAAGGGCTTCAACCACATTTTCGCCAAGGACATCACCACGGACGGCACCGCTGCCGGCACGCCCAACCGTCGCGCCCTGGCCACCTCCAGCGACTTCCCCGAAGCCGCCGAGCTTGTCACCAAGCTCTACGACGAATTCGGCTTCGACACCGTCAACATCGGCCCACTGGAGGACAGTTGGCGCGTAGAACGTGACCGCCCCGCCTACGTCATCCGCCAGAACGCGGAGGAACTGCGCGGGAACCTCGCCAAGGCAACGCGCACGGTCTAACCCGGAACGCACGACGGCGGCAAGCGGCTTACGCTTGCCGCCCCACCTTTGCGGGCGCCGTGAATTTTGCGGGTGCCTTGAATTTTGGGTCGAAATCGTGTCACGAATCGGGGCCACGGCGCACTTTATGGGTGGCTGCCTCTCTAATGCCTGGCGCATCAGGCGTTCGGGAGGCAGCTGCCCCCGAAGCGTCCTACCCCGAGGAGTTCCATGTCCACCAAAATCTCGAACTGGCCCGCAGCGACGCCCATGTGGGTTGACCTGGGCGTTGACGATCTCCAAGCGGCGAAGGCCTTTTATGCAGACCTCTTCGGATGGGATTTTGTTGCCGGCGGTCAGGACGCCGGGGAATACTCGCTTGCACACGTCGCCGGGCGGGCGGTGGCGGGCGTAGGGCCCAAGCAGGATCCGGATGCGCCCACCGTATGGACAACGTTCCTGGCATCGGATGACGTCAATGTCACCGCCAAGAAGATCAGCGCGGCCGGCGGAGAGCTGCTTGCCCCTCCCTTCGACGTCATGGAATCCGGGCGGATGACGCTGGCGACTGACAGCGTGGGCGCAACCTTCGGCGTGTGGCAGGCAGGCACCCATATCGGCGCGGAACGCGTCAATGAGCACGGCGCACTGTGCTGGAATGAGCTCCACACCCGGGACTTCGCATCGGCGCGGTCCTTCTACTCCGAGGTCTTCGACGTCAGCTACCAGGACGTCACCGAAGACGGCTTGGTGTACTCCACCATTCGCAGGCCGCTGGATGGCCGGGAAGTGGGCGGGATTCAGCATGACGTTGACCTTCCCTCCGGCACCCCCAACCACTGGCTGACCTGGTTCGCCAGCGACTACGTTGAGGGCACTGCGAATCGGGCCGTAGAGCTCGGCTCCAGCCTGCTGATGCCTGTCACCGAAAGCCCGCTGGGACGCATGGCCATCATCCAAGCGCCACAAGGTGAGGTGTTTGGCATCATCGACGCACCCCGAATCGGCGAGTAAACACCCGGCCCGCGCTCAGGCAGCAGCCGGGCCTCAGGCAGCAGCCGGGTTTATGCAGCAGCCGGATTGAGTGCCTCGGCTATGACCTCATGCGCATGGGCCGCGGCAAGCGGAGCGGCCAAGCGGTGGACTGCCTGGAACGTCCTGCGCACGGCAGGACCGTGCCAATCGGGCGGTAAGTAGTCAGTGGGGAGGTTTGGATCCCGGTACGGAAACTTGCGCCACATGGTGAGCATCGGGATGTAGTAGCGGAAGGCATCGCGACGCATGTCCTCGGTGGATTCAGCCAGTGCGATGTCCGGATCGCTGCCCACGAGTCCGGTCCAGCGCTGCTCCGCACCGTCGTAGAGTTCAAGGAATTCCGTGAACTGCTGGTCCAATTCCTTGAGGTCCCACCACTCCGAAATCTTGGGCCGCATAGGGCCATCAAAAACGTAGTCGCTCCGAAAGAGATCCACGAACTCGATCAACCCGCCAGCCGTGAGCCGCTCCCGGGCTTGCTCCAATTTATGCGCGGGAGCAATCCACACACCGTTGGCGACTGAACCAAAGCCCAAGGACAGCAGGGCTGATCGCAGCTGGTGCCGGCGGTTCCGCATGGATTCGGGCACGGAGAAGACCGCCAGCACCCAGGTATCCACCGGCGCGGGCTGCTCCGGGGCGAAGATCCTGCGGTCACCTTCCCGGAACACATCACTGACGGACTCCGAAATTTTGTACTTGGCAATCCCGCCCTCGCGGACGCTCTTAAGAACACCCTTGGCTTTGAGCCTGGAAACTGACGACCTCACGCCGGGAGCGTCGTAGCCCAGTGATCCCAACATGGAGATCAGCGCAGATACCGGCAATGCGTCGCCTGCATTTCGTCCGTAGAGGCCGAAAATGGTGACGAGCAGCTGCTGGTGGCGCACCGGGGGTGCCGGGACGGCGAACATCGAAGGATCCTCATTTCCGCGCCGCAGTTCCGGCGCCAGTCCAGTTCATCATAGGCGCGGTAATGCTTCCGCTCAGATTGCTTCAATGCCCATATTCGGCCCCGATCAACGGATCATGTGGAATGCCTGAGGCGCTCGTTCTTCTTCTGGAGACTGTCCGGCTAGCCGTGTCATAGTAAGCATGCTTACTATGGAGCCACGCTGATTCGAGGCTCACACCGCCCCGAAAGGTCCTTTCCGTATCAACGATAGGAAACACATCATGGCAGGAAATCTCGTAGCCCGCTCCATTCACGACCTCACCGCCGCGGCATGGTTTGGCGGCTCACTGATGGGCGCCATCGGACTTAATGGTGCCGCTGCAGAAGCGAAAGACCCCACCGAGCGCACCCGGCTCTCCAGCAAGGGCTGGGGAAAGTGGGCCCCCATCCAGACAGCAGCCTTCGCCGGACACCTGGCCTCTGACCTTGCCATCGCATGGGAGAACAAGGGCCGGATTGCCAAGCAGGACAATGTCGCCGCAAACACTGTCTACAAGACTGTAGTGACTTTGGCTGGAGCCGCCGTCACGTTGTACGCAGGTGTTGTGGGCAAGAAGGTGGATGAGCTCTCCGACGAAGGCGCCAAGGGTGCAACAGAACCTCGGGCCGGCGCATCCGATGAGTTGAAGTCCGCTCAGACCCAGCTCAAAGCACTGCAGTGGGCCATTCCGGCGTTCGCGGCTTGGGTGATCATCCTCGGCGCAAAGCACGGCGAGATGCAGCGGCCGAAGAACATCATCAAGGGCTTGCGCTAGCCACCCACCCCGCGTCCCCAACCACCACTGGCCGAGACGGCAGTGAATGACAATCCCATTGCTCACCATTGTCATCAACCGCCGTCTCGGCGTAGGGGGTCAGGCTCCTTTCAAAGCTTTGACGAAGTGTTCCGGCCATGGCTGTGCAGCTGCGGTTCCATGGGGGACGTACACGGTGGTGACCGTCCCGTAGGCGGCGACCTCACCGGCGTCGGACGCTACCTCAAAAGCCAGGGTCAGCGAGGTCCGGCCCAGCGCGCTTACCGTCACCGTGGCGGTGATGCGCTGGCCGAACCACAGCTTGGCCTTGTAGTTGATGACTTGCTGAACACGCGGAGCGCTGGGGAAATAGTCCGGCAACTCCAGCGAACGGAAGAGCTCGGCCTCCGCAGCCTCAACCCAGCGCAGAATGGCCGAGTTGTGCTGGTGCCCGGAGGCGTCGGTGTCCACCCATTCCACCGTTCGCTGGACAGACGCCTCCGGAAACCTATCCACGATTCTCCTAGCGGGCGCTAACGGCGGCGTCGTTAGGATCAACGTCGACGGCGGCGACTGCCACCTCAGGCTGCGGCTTCGGAATCATCGCCACAGCACCCGCGGCCAGAACCGCGATGCCGGCGAAGATTGCGAAGTTGGCCTCGAAGGGCAGCTTGGAGCCTGCGATCCAGCCACCGATCAACGGTCCGGAAATGGCACCCAGGCGGGCGAAGCTCAGGGCCCAGCCCGTCGCCGTGCCACGGACCTTGGCCGGGTAGTAGTCGGCAATGTAGCCGGTCAGCACCAGCGATGTGGAAATGGAACCAACGCCTGCGAAGGCCACGAACAGCAGGTTGACCACCATGGTGTTGGGGAAGACCAGCAGCATGATGCCCAAGCCGCCCAGGATGTAGAACACCACCAGGATGAGCTTCTTGCCGTACTTGTCTGCGGCGCGGCCAAGGAGCAGGCCCCCGATTGCGGAGGCGAGGCTGAAGACCAGCAGGAAGGTCAGTGACGAGCCGAGGTCGTAGCCGGCCTTCTTCATGATGCTCGGCAACCAGGTGTTCAAGCCGTACACCAGGACCAAGCCACAGAACAGCGAGATCCAGAAGAAAACGGTGGAGCGCAGGTACTTCCGGGAGAACATGGTGGTGATGGTCTTCCACCACGGATCCACCAGGCCGCCTTGGGCAGCAGGAACTGCCGGAGCCACAGCAACAACGGGCTTGTAGTTGGAGATGTTCAGCTTGGCGGCCAAGGCCTTGGCCTCGGACTTCCGGCCCTTCGACTCCAGGAATTCCAGGGATTCAGGCAGGAACTTCCAGATGATCGGAATCAGCACCACAGGTGCGGCACCGATCGCGATCACAGCACGCCAACCACCCATGGGCAGGACGAACAACGCGGCCAAAGCGGCGGCAACGATGCCCAGCGAGTAGCCGGAGTACATGAGGCCGTAGTTGTAGGAGCGCTTGTTCGGCGCCGAGTATTCAATGGTCAGGGCCGCTGCCACCGGAATGACACCGCCCATGCCCAGCCCGCCAATGAGGCGGAACAAGCCGAACAGCTCCGGCGTCGGCGCCCAGGCAGCGCCTGCCTGGGTGAGCGTGAAGATTGCCATTGAAGCCAGGAGCATTTTCTTGCGGCCGACGAGGTCGCTGAGCGTGCCGATGAAGAGGGCGCCAATAAGCATGCCAATCAGGGCATATGATCCCAGTCCGCCCAAGGCCAGCGGGCTGAGGTTCCACTCTTTGTACTCGGCAAGTGCCGGCAGGATGGCGCCCAGGACGCCGACGTCGTAACCTTCGGCGAGGATCGCGAGCCAGCAGCAGAACAACACCAAACCGGTGGTCTTCTTGGGCACGTTCCAGTCGTTGACTGGTGCGGTGGCCATGGCTACTTCACCAAAACCGATGCTGCGGCGGACTCGGGAGTCCAGCGGAGGTGTGTGTTGACTTCTTCCATGTCGGCTTCCTTAAGCAGGGACAGTCGGGGACGAACGGCGTCAGTGCGTGAGCTCGGAGGCTTGCGGCGACCAGCACGGAATTGTGGGATCCAGTCGGCGCCGGGCCCCTGATATTCCTGCTCGGCCGCTGCGTGCAGCGTCCATTGGGGGTCGTAAAGGTGCGTGCGTCCCAAGGCGATCAAATCCGCACGGCCGGCCAGGAGGATGGAGTTCACGTCATCGTAGGTGGAGATGGCGCCGACGGCGATCACCGCCACGCCTGCAGGTGCGGCAACTTCCTGACGGATGCGGTCCGCGAACGGCGTCTGGTAGCTACGGCCGAAGGCGGGCTTCTCTTCCTTGGCGACCTGCCCGGTGGAAACGTCCAAGCCGGCGGCGCCGTGCTCAACGAACGCCTTGGCGATGGTCACGGAATCATCCGAAGTGTTGCCACCTTCGATCCAGTCGGTGGCGGAGATGCGCACCGTCACCGGCTTGCTGGCAGGCCAAGCTGCACGAACGGCGTCGAACACTTCCAGCGGGAACCGCAGCCGGTTCTCCAAGCTGCCACCGTATTCGTCGGTCCGCTTGTTGGACACCGGCGAAAGGAAGGAGGACAGCAGGTAACCATGGGCAGCATGGATTTCCAGGAGATCGAAACCGGCCTCGTCCGCACGGACCGTGGAGGCGACAAACTCGGCCTTGATGGCATCCATTCCAGCGCGATCCAGCTCCACGGGAGTTTGGTTCTCCGGGCTGTACGGCAAGGCAGAGGGACCCACGGCGGTCCAGTTACCGGATTCGAGCGGCTGGTCAATGCCTTCCCACATGAGCTTGGTGGAGCCCTTGCGGCCAGAGTGGCCCAGCTGGGCGCCGATCTTGGCGGTGGAACGGGCGTGAACAAAGTCCACGATTTCCTTCCAGCTCTCACGCTGTTCATCCGTGTAGAGGCCGCTGCAGCCGGGGGTGATGCGGCCGGCTTCGGAGACGCAGACCATCTCTGTCATGACCAGGCCTGCACCGCCGAGGGCCTTGGAGCCAAGGTGGACCTTGTGGAAGTCGCCCGGAACACCGTCCGTAGCTGAGTACATGTCCATCGGGGAGACCACAATGCGGTTCTTCAACTCCAGTTGGCCGATCCGGAACGGCTGGAACATGGCCGGAGCGACCTCTGTCAGCCCCTGCGAGGCAGCGAAGTCGCGGTCCACGGCGTCGGCGAACTCGGGATCGCGGAGCCGCAGGTTTTCCTGCGTGATGCGGCGGCTGCGGGTCAGCAGGTTGAACGCGAACTGTGTAGGGTCCTGGTCCTTGTACTGGCCGATGCGCTCAAACCATTCAAGGGATGCCTGGGCTGCACGCTGGGTGGAGGCAACCACGGGCCGACGCTCGGTCTCATAAGCAACCAAGGCGGACTCCACATCCGGGTGCTCGTGGAGGCAAGCAGCCAATGCCAGCGAGTCCTCCATGGCCAGCTTGGTGCCCGAACCGATGGAGAAGTGGGCGGTGTGGGCAGCGTCGCCCAGCAGCACTACGTTGTTGTGGCGCCAGCTCTCGTTGCGGACCGTGGTGAAGTTGATCCACTTGGAGTTGTTGGTGAGGACCTCGTAGCCGTTCAGTTCCTCGGCGAAGATCTCGCGGATCTTGGCGATGGCCTTCTCATCGGAGACACCGGGAGGGAAGACCTCGTTGGCGGTTTCGTCGAAGCCCGCGGCGTGCCACACGTCTTGGTGCATTTCCACGATGAAGGTGGAGCCCTCGTCCGAGTAGGGGTAACCGTGGATCTGCATGACGCCCCACTCGGTTTCCTTCACGAAGAACTTGAAGGCCTCGAAAACCTGGTCCGTACCAAGCCACATGAACTTGTTGGTACGCGGGTCCAGGTTGGGCTTGAAGGAGTCGGCGTACTTGGCCCGGATCTGGGAGTTGATGCCGTCCGCTGCGAGAACAAGATCGTAGTTGGCTTCAAGCTCCTCCACGGCAGGAGCCAGGGTACTGAAACGCACGTCTACGTTCAGTTCGATGCAGCGGCGCTGGAGCAGCTCCAGCAGTTCCTTGCGGCTCATGGCAGCGAAGCCCTGGCCGCCCACCGTGATCATTTGCTCGCGGAAGTGGATGTCGATATCGGACCAGCGTGCGAAGCGACGGCTCATGTACTCGGCCACTACGGGATCAGCGTTGCCGATGCCGCCCAGGGTCTCATCGGAAAACACGACGCCGAAGCCAAAGGTGTCGCTGGCAGCGTTACGTTCCCAGAGGGTGATGTCATGCGACGGGTCCAGCTGCTTCATCAGTGCTGCGAAGTACAGACCGCCAGGCCCGCCTCCAACGATTGCGATTTTCATGGTGTTGCTCCTTCTCAAGCCTGGCTCTGGCCGGCGGGGGTAAGTTGTTCGGTCTGGCTCGCTGTTTTGTCCTGCGCGAGGACCCTGTCGCGGAGCTTGAAGTGCTGGAGTTTGCCGCTGGGGTTGCGTGGAAGTTCGTTGACGAAGCGGACATCCCGCGGGTACTTGTACGGGGCGATGGTTTGCTTCACGAAGTCCTGGATTTCCTTGCGCTTCCCGGCGTCGCCAGTGACGCCTTCGCGCAGGACGACGAATGCGCAGACGATGCTGCCGCGCTCTTCATCCGGAACCCCGATGACCGCGTTTTCCACAACATCCGGGTGCTGGTCGATGGCCGTCTCAACCTCGGGCGCACCGATGTTGTAGCCGGAGGAGACGATCATGTTGTCTGAGCGTGCCTGGTAGGTGAAGTACCCGTCGGCATCCATGGCGAACGTGTCACCGGTGACGTTCCAGCCACGGACCACGTAGTTGGCCTGCCGTGCGTCGTCGAGGTAGCGGCATCCGGTGGGGCCGATCACTGCCAGGCGGCCGATGTTTCCCGGGCCGAGTTCGTTGCCGTCGTCGTCCAGGATGGTGGCCCTGAAGCCCGGCACCGCGCGGCCAGTGGTCCCAGGGCGGATATCGTCCCCTGCCGCGGAAATGAAGACGTGCAGCATTTCCGTGGCGCCAATCCCGTTGATCAGCCGCAAACCCGTGGCCTCATGCACCGCTTCCCAGGTTTCCTTGGAGAGATGCTCTCCGGCGGAGACGGCCATACGCAGGCCCCTGAGGAGGTCTCCGCGCTTCTCTTTCAGGATGGCCCGGTAAGCCGTGGGTGCGGTGAAGAGGATGCTGGCTCCTGCCGCGGCTGCGGCTTCAGCAAGCTCCACCGGCCCGGCCTTCTCCGTGAGGAGCGACGACGCGCCGAACCTGAGCGGGAAGACCACCAAACCGCCAAGTCCGAACGTGAACGCCAAGGGCGGGGAACCCGCGAACACGTCATCTGCTGTTGGTTCCAGGATGTAACGGGCGAAAGTATCCGCGTTGGCCAGGATGTCCCTGTGGAAATGCATAGTCACCTTCGGCACACCCGTGGTGCCCGACGTCGGCCCCAACAAGGCAACGTCGTCGGCGGCAGTGTCCACAGCCGCGAACTTCCCGCTCTTGTGCCCACAACGGGAGCCGAGGTCGCCGTCGTCGTCGAATCCGTTACCGGCCCCGTACGTCAGGACGGTGACGTCATCCCCGGCCGCTACCGCGAGCTCGTCCACGAAGCGGTGGTCCGAGATCGCGACCACCGGTTTGGTGAGTTGGATGAGGGTGGAGACCTCGCTGGAGCGCAGCATGGGCATGGTGGTGACTACTACTGCGCCGGCTTTCAGGACACCCAGCCAGGCAGCCACGATCCAAGGGTTGTTGGGTCCGCGCAACAACACGCGGTTGCCCGGAACGACACCGAGGTCTTCGGTGAGGACCTGTGCCACCTGGTTGGAACGCTGCTGGAGCTGACCGTAGGTCCATACCGAGCCGTCAGGGGTCCACAGGGCGGGACGGTCTGGGCCGTACTGCTCAACAGCGTCGTCGATCAGTACCGCCGCAGCGTTGAGCCGCTCCGGGTAGTGGAGTTCGGGAAGGGTGAATTCAAGCGCAGGCCAAGTATCGGCGGGCGGCAGGTGGTCGCGGGTGAACGTGTCCACGTGGGCCGATGGCATCATGCTCATGGCCGGTCCTTTCAGTGGTGCGTCGTTGAAGCGGATGGTTGGCGGAGATCTAATGCTGTTTAGGTGCCAGCCCGAATCATGCCCTCTTGGGCGACCGTGGCAAGCAGCCTTCCGTGACGATCGAAGAAGCGGCCCATGGCGAGGCCCCTGTTGCTTTGACCGGAAATGGCGTCCTGGGCGTAGAGCACCCAGTCGTCGGCGCGACCATCGCGGTGGAACCACATGGAGTGGTCCAAGCTGGCGGTCGCGAGTCCCGGGCTGGACCAGTTGAGTCCGTTCACCCGGAGCAGCGGCTCCAAAATTGTGTAATCGCAGACGTAAGCCAGCGCTGTGCGGTGAAGGTCGGCGTCGTCGGGCAGGGCGTCAAAAGCCTTGACCCAAATGGCCTGCTGCGGCACGGAACCGCCTTCGAGATCGATATATACCGGCCCTGGAATATGGCGCATATCGAAGCTACGGCCCGTCGACCAGTACTCCGCGGCTCGACCGTCCACGCTGGTCAGCGCTTCGGCTGCAGTCCGCAGCGATTCAGGCTCGACGGCGGCAGGAGCCTCGGGCTGGAAGTCCGGGCCGCTCTCAGGGACCTGGAACGAACCCATGGCCGCGTACACGGCCTTGCCGTTCTGGAAACCCCGGACCGTGCGGGTGGAATACCCTCGGCCATTCCGCAGGCGCTCCACTTCGTACCGGACACTGGAACCGATATCCACGGGACGCATGAAGTAGCTGTGCATCGAGTGCAGAGTCCTGTCAGCATCAACGGACCGCATCATCGCGGCCGCCGCCTGTGCCACCATGTCTCCACCATAGGCTTTTGGCCACGGCACGTACTGGGTGGTTGCTTCATAGGCTTCGTCGAACACCTCGGCCGTTGTGGGCGTTAGTTCAACTGCCTTAAGGAAGGTCTCGGACGTCAGGGTTCCAGTGATCATGGCTTAGGCCCGGCGGTAGTCAGCGAGGGTTTCGTCAGCCACGTCTTCGAGGTTCACCACGAGGTTCTCCGGCGTGCGCGCTGTGAGCCAGACGAGTTCTTCCGTGATGGACATGTTGGCTTCAACGTGGGGCATGAACGGCGGCACGAAAACCCAGTCGCCGGCCTTCATGTCGATGAACTCCGAGTAGTTCTCGCCGAAGTAGATGCGGCCGTGGCCACGTAACACATAGCCGCCGGTCTCAGCCTCGCCGTGGTGGTGCGGAAGTGAGCGGTACCCGGGGGTGTTGGACACTTGGCCGAACCAGATCTTGGTTGCCGGGGTGTGCTGGATGCTGACGCCGGACACGCGGATGCAGTCGCCGGACTGCGCAGTGTTGGTGTCCTCAGCTCCGGCGCGGGTGACAACCGGGACAACCTTGCCGTCAGCCTGCGCGTAGATGGAGTTATCGCCTTCGAGTTGGTACTCGGTAGTGGTCTGGCTCATGGGTTTTCTCCTTTTATCTGGTGGTTCTGGACGATTGTTGTCAGGCGGGGACTGCGACGGGTGCGTGGATTCGGAACTGGTTCTCCAACCGGCCGATCCCGTCGATTTCCGTAGTGAGGACGTCGCCGTCCCTAAGGAAGCGAGGCGGGGTCATTCCCATGCCCACTCCCCCGGGTGTTCCGGTAAGGACGAGGTCGCCGGGACGCAGAGCGGTGAATTGCGAGATGTAGGACAGCAGCTGTGCCGGGCCGAATACCAGGGTGCTGGTGTTTCCCTGCTGCACAAGCTCGCCATTGACGTAGCCGCGGACGTCGAAGTGTTCCCCGGCTTCATCTGCCGTGACCATGACCGGGCCCACGGGGGTTGTGCCGTCCCAGGCCTTGCCCTGGAACCACTGCAGGGTCCGGTTCTGCCAGTCGCGCATGGAGACGTCGTTGGCCACCGTGTACCCGGCGATCGCCTCGCGGGCTTGGTCCTCGTCCGCACGGAACAGTTCAGAACCGACGACGACGGCGAGCTCGGCTTCCCAGTCCACACGGCCGCTGCCGTGGACTTCCACGGCGTCTTCAGCCCCCACCAAGGTGTCCGCATACTTGGCGAACAGTGTGGGGTATTCGGGCAGTTCGCGGCCCATTTCCTGGATGTGGTCCCCATAGTTCAAGCCGCAGCAGATGACTTTGCCGGCCCGGGGAAGGAGCGGGGCGAGGTCAGCGTCGGCGGCCGCAACTATGGTCTGCTCCTTCGACGCTGCAGCCTCTTCAACAACGTTCCGCCAGTCCGGCCGAGCCAGGAGCGCGCCGACGTCATCGGCGGGCAGGGTGAGGTAAGAGTCGGCGCCCGTGGCGAGTGCCGCCGTCGTTCCTCCGTTGGCCGTGCGCAGGGTGGCGAGTTTCATTGCGGGTTCCCTTCGAGATTTTATGATGTGTCGACTTTTTTACGATCGTCACATATGCTCAACGTAGCACGGCAGAAATGATCTGCACAGAGGCTTTCCAAAAGTTTTTGCAGTTGCCACAACGAGGAGGAACAGCATGAGCCACACAACGATCAACCCGGAATCGCTGCCCAAACCATCGGGTTTTGCGCACGGCATCCTGGCTGGCAACACCGTCTTCCTGGGCGGGCAGACGGCTTTGGACAAGAACATGAAGATCGTTCCCGGCGGCATCGTGGAACAGTTCACGCAGGCGTTCTCCAACGTGATCACCACCCTGCGCGAGGCCGGCGGACAGCCCGAAGACCTGGTCAACGTGACCATCTACCTCACGGACGTTGACGACTACATGGCCAACGGCCGCGAAATCGGACGCATCTGGCGCGAAATGGCGGGATCGCAGTACCCCGCCATGGCAGGCATCGGTGTTACGCGCCTGTGGCAGAAGGAAGCACTGATCGAAATTCAGGGCATCGCGGTGATCCCGGAACGCTAAACCTCTGGAGTTTTTGTACAGATACCGCCCCTAAAACCGCTTCTAGAGGTCATTAGCTGTACAAAAACTCCCGTCGATGGCGCAGGATTGGGCCATGGGAACCGTCACCGAATATCTTGCGGGCGTCAGCGAGGGTAACCGCTCGACTCTGGAGCGAATTGTGGCGATCGCCCGCGAGTTGGCCCCCGACGCCGAAGAAGGCGTCAGCTACGGGATGCCCGCTTTGCTGGTTGATGGCAAGGGCTTTGTGAGCGTGCTCGAAACCAAGAAGCACCTTGCCCTGTACCCGTTCAGTGGGCAGATCCTGCCGGAAATGTCCGAAGAGCTTGGGGGCTACTCATGGTCGCCGGGGACGCTGCGGTTCTCGGCGGACAACCCCGTGCCGGACTCGATGGTCCGCCGGATCCTTGAGACCCGATTGGCTGCGATCCGGAAGTAGTCAGTGCTCGAACCGGCTAGTGCTTCGCGGAGACGTCTTGGGAGATTGCCTGCGCGGTGGCCACCACTTCTTGGCGCACGCCCTCCAGATACTTCTCCGGGTCCGGCTGGGAGGCAACGGCCTGCGCCTGCAAGGACACGTTGATGGCAGCCACGTTGTCGCCATTGTTGTGGTTCCACACCGGTGCTGCGATGGACATGAGGCCGATTTCCAGCTCTTGGTCCAGCAGGCACCAGCCTTGCGCACGGACATGCTCGACGGCGGCCCTCAAGTCGGGCACGCTGGCGACGGTTCGTGGGGTGAGCGGGATGAGTTCCGCCGTCGAGAGGTAGGCCTCAAGTTTGGCCTGCGGTAATCCGGCGAGCAGGACGCGGCCCATGGACGTGGCATACGCCGGGAAGCGGGTGCCCACAGTGATCCCGACGTTCATGATCCGGCGGGTGGCAACGCGGGCCACGTAGAAAATATCCGGTCCGTCCAGCACCGCGGCAGAGGTGGACTCCCCCAGCTTTAGGCTCAGTTGTTCCAAGTGCGGCTGGGCAAGCTGCGGAATAGACAGCGCTGACAGATACGCGTATCCGAGCTGCAGCACCTTGGCCGTGAGCGCGAACGTCTTGCCATCGGTGCGGACATAGCCCAGCTCAACCAAGGTGTGCAGGAACCTCCGGGCCGTGGCACGGGTCAGATCGGTGCGGGCCGCGACTTCGCTGAGTGTCATCACGGGGTTGTTCGCGTCGAACGCCCGGATCACGGCAAGTCCCCGGGCCAGCGACTGCACATATTGATCGCTTGCCTGGGGGGTAATTGCGGAATCGCTCATGGTTACCAATCCTAGAGCGCGTTGCGGGGCCCGCTCTGCGCGTTAAGTTCGCGAAATAGCGCGCAGAGCGGGCCTCACAACGGGCTGGGCAGACGTTGCGGGGCCTACTCTGCCTTGGCCTTCAGGGGCAGCGGCACGAGTTCCTGGATTTCCTCGAAGGTGCAGCCGAAGGTTTCGCGGACGGTGACGCCGTCGGGGCCTGTGAGGAACACGGCTTTGTCCGTGTACACGCGGGTGACGCAGCCGACGCCGGTGATCGGGTAGGTGCACTGTTCCACGAGCTTGGACACGCCTTCGCGGGTCAGCAAGGTCATCATCACGAAGACGTCCTTGGCACCGGTTGCGAGGTCCATCGCACCACCGACGGCCGGGATCGCGTCGGGAGCTCCCGTGTGCCAGTTGGCGAGGTCGCCGGTGGCGGAGACCTGGAAGGCGCCCAGGACGCAGATGTCCAGATGCCCGCCGCGCATGATCGCGAACGAGTCGGCATGGTGGAAGTACGAGGCCCCGGGCAGTTCGGTGACGGGGATCTTGCCGGCGTTAATCAGATCGCCGTCGATCTCGTCGCCCTCAGCTGCCGGGCCCATGCCGAGCATCCCGTTCTCCGTATGGAGGGTGATGTTCTGCCCTTCGGTGAGGTAGTTGGACACGAGCGTGGGCTGACCGATGCCCAGGTTCACGAACGAACCCGGGGCGATGTCGCGGGCCACCAGCTGGGCGAGCTCGTCGCGGCCCAGCGTCGTCTCCGAGGTCTGGATGCTTGTTTGGGTGCTCATGCTCAAGCCACCTTCTCTGCGCTGGTGCCGACTCCACTGCCGGCAGAATCGACGCGGACCACACTGTTGACGTAAATACCCGGGGTCACCACGTTCTCCGGATCCAGGGAACCGGTGGGAACGATGTCCGAGACCTGCACGATGGTGTGCTTGGCAGCGGCAGCCATGATGGGGCCGAAGTTCCGGGCCGTCTTGCGGTAAACGAGGTTGCCCTTGCCATCGGACTTGAGTGCCTTGATGAGGGCGACGTCGGCATGGATCGGCGTCTCAAACACCTGCCACTTTCCATCCAGCAACCGGGTTTCCTTGCCCTCAGCCAACGTGGTGCCGTAACCGGTGGGCGTGAAGAACCCACCAATACCGGCACCGGCAGCACGGATGCGCTCGGCCAGGTTGCCCTGCGGAACCAGCTCCAGCTCAATCTCGCCGGCGTGGAACTTGGCGTCGAAGTGCCAGGAATCGGACTGCCGCGGGAACGAGCAGATCATCTTGCGGACCCGGCCTTCTTTGATCAGCAACGCCAGGCCCTGGTCGCCCTGGCCGGCGTTGTTGTTCACCACGGTCAGGTCCTTGGCGCCGCAATCCATGAGTGCGTCGATCAGTTCGAACGGCTGCCCGGCGTTGCCGAACCCGCCGATCATCACGGTGGAACCGTCCTTGATGCCGGCGACAGCCTCGCCAACGGTGTCAATGAAATTCAACATGACTCTTACCCTTCTATGCTGACGCGCCGGCAGTGACGTTTTCGAGCACCACAGCAAGGCCCTGGCCCACGCCGATGCAGATCGCCGCAACTCCCCAGCGCTGCCCGGAAGCCTGCAAAGAGCGGGCGAGCGTACCCAGGATGCGGGTACCGGAGGCACCGAGCGGGTGGCCCATCGCGATGGCGCCACCGTGACGGTTCACAATCGCGGGATCAATCCCCCACGCATCCACGCACGCCAGCGATTGCGCGGCAAACGCCTCATTAAGTTCGACGGCGCCCACCTGGTCCCAGCCGATGCCCGCCTTCGCGAGGGCCTTGTTCGCGGCTTCCACCGGGGCGAAACCGAAGAACTGGGGATCGTTGCCGTGGGCACCACGCCCGGCGATGCGCGCCAACGGGTCCAAGCCAAGAATGGAAGACGCAGCTTCGGATCCGATCCACGCCGCCGAAGCACCATCAGACAAAGGCGAGGCATTCCCGGCGGTGACCGTGCCGCCGTCGGGCCCGTCAGACTCAGCCCGGAACACCGTCTTCAACCCGGCAAGCTTCTCCGCCGAAGAACCGGCACGGATGCCTTCGTCCCGCACAAGATCAGTGCCCGGAACCTGCGACACCAAAGAATCGTAGAAGCCTTCGTTCCACGCGGCGTCGGCCAGGTTGTGCGAATCAGCCGCAAAAGCATCCTGCCGCTCCCGGGTGATCCCGTACTTCTCGCGGAGCCGTTCGGTGGCCTCGCCCAGCGAGATGGTCCAGTCCTTGCTCATGGCCGGGTTCACCAGGCGCCAACCGAGCGTGGTTGAAGCGAGCGTCATGTCGCCGGCCGGGTAGGGCTTGGAGGTCTTCGGCAGCACCCACGGGGCGCGGCTCATGGATTCGGCGCCGCCCACCAGCATCAGCTCGGCGTCGCCTGCGTTGATCTGGCGCGAGGCGATGATGGCGGCGTCCAGGGACGAGCCGCAGAGGCGGTTGACCGTGGTGCCCGGAATGGAGACGGGCAGGCCAGCCAACAGGGTGGCCATGCGGGCCACGTTGCGGTTTTCCTCGCCGGCACCGTTGGCGTTGCCGAACACCACTTCGTCGATTCGCTCAACATCAAGCCCCGGGGCACGCTTAACGGACTCGCGGACCACATGGGCGGCAAGGTCGTCGGGACGGACAGCGGCAAGACCGGAGCCGAACTTGCCGAAGGGCGTGCGCACGGCGTCGTACACGAAAGCCTGGTTCATGGGATTTCCTTCGGGGTGGGGACTAGTTGGGGGTGGAGGCCGCGTCGATCTCGGCGAAGACCTTCTGGGCCGTCTTGAACGCGGAATTGGCCGACGGCACACTGCAATAAATGGCGGTCTGCAGCAGGATTTCCTTGATTTCGTCCCTGCTCAGGCCATTGTTGAGGGCTGCCCGGATATGCATGGCCAGCTCATCCCAGTGACCGTGCGCTACCAGTGCCGTGAGGGTAACGGCGGACCGCATCTGCCGGCTCAGGCCCGGCCGGGTCCAGATGCCACCCCAGGCGATCCTGGTGATCATGTCCTGGTAGTCCTCCGTGAAGGAGTCCTTGCCTGCGTTGGCCCGGTCCACGTGCGCATCGCCCAGCACTTCGCGGCGAACCACCATGCCGGCGTCGTAAATGTCCTGTGCGGTGGCATCTGGCTGCACGGCGCCGTTGCGTTCAGCATCGCCGGAAACAGTACTCATCGTCCGTTCTCCTTCATGAAAGTGCGCATCAAGCCGGCCACAGCGGCCGGCGCTTCTGCGGGCGCCAGGTGTGCGACGCCGTCGAGCGTTTCCACCACGGCGAAACCGCCGCCAGCCCTGATCCCGTCCGCAACAGATTCGGCCATCGACGGCGGAGCCACGGAATCCTCGACGCCGGCAATCACCTGCGTGGGAACGGTGATGCTGCCCAGTTGCTCGCGGACATCGAATGCGGCGAGGGCTTCGCAGCAGAACGAGTATCCAAAGCGATCGGCGTCGCGGAGGGCGTGCAGGAGGCGGCTGCTGATGTCCGGCTGGCGGTCCATGAAGCCCGGCCCGAACCAGCGTTCAGCGGAGCCTTGGATCATCACCGGGGTGCCCAGCCTGCGGACGGTCTCCGCACGCTCCAGCCAGCTTTCGGGGGTACCGAGCTTGGCGCCGCTGCACTGGACGGACAGGCTGCGGAGGCGGTCGCCGTGCTTGATGCCGAACTGCAGGCCGGTGGCCCCGCCCAGCGAAACACCGGCGTAGTGGAACCTCACGCCGGGGGCAACCGAATCAACAAGATCGACGACGGCGTCAGCCAGTTCCGCAACATCGAAACCTTCCGTGGTGGTCGGCGAGATACCGTGGCCGGGGAGGTCCCAGCCGATGACGTCGTACTCGTCACCCAGGAGGGCAGCCGTTTCCGTCCAGAGGATCGTGGAGGTGCCCAGCGACGGACCCACTACCAGGAGAGGCTTGGCTCCCAATTCGCGCTGCGGGGACAGCAGCACGGCCTTGATGGTTGGCTTAGCCACGAGTGGCTCCTTTCGAGGTTCCTGCGTAATCCGGGTAGGCGGCAAGGATCCGGCGGTTGATCTCCGATGCTTCGCCGAGATAGCTGACGGGGTCCAGGAGAGCTTCGAGTTCGGCGTCCGAGAGCTTGTCCGCAGGCACGGTTTCGCGCAGCAGCTTGGTGTACATCCGGGACTGCTCGGCGGCGGGCGCCTTCAGGGTCTCGTCGACGACGGCCTGCAGCTTCTGTTTTCCGTCCTCGCCCAGGAGAGGCGCGACGGCGGCCGACACACCTTCGCTGAGCAGCAGTGGTCCCGAGAGCTCGAGGTTCCGGCGCATGGCGTCCGGGAAGACCCGGAGGCCTTCGGTGAGTTCGCGAAGGTGTCCGGCTGCGCCCAAGGCCAACGCGAGCAGCTGGCGCAGAGCCGGCCATTCACTGTGCCAGGCGCCATCGGGCCGCTCGTCGTTGAAGGTAGCCGCCGCGAGGTGCAGTTGCGCGGCAAGACCAGGAGCCTGCAACGCTGCGCTGCGGATCAGGACTGACAGCACGGGGTTCTGCTTCTGCGGCATGGCCGAGGAAACACCCCGCCCGGCAGCCAGGGGTTCGCCAAGTTCGGCGACTTCCGGCCGGCTCAGGAAGAGCAGGTCGGCAGCGATCTTGCCGAAGGAATCGATGACGGCAGCGAGGCCGTCGCCCAGGGCTGTGATGGCCAGCCGGTTGGTGTGCCAAGGGGCCGGAACAGGTGCGAGGCCCAGTTCGGCAGCCAAGGAATCCGCAAGGGTGAACGGCGTAGAGGCCGAGCCAGCGGTGAGCTTCGTGCCGGAGGCCAACGTCCCACCGGCCCCGCCGAACTGAACCGGCAATTCCAGGGATTCAAAGCGGGCAGCGGCAGCCGCTACGCCCTGGAACCACTGCGCAGCCTTGAGCCCGAACGTATACGGAAGCGCGTGTTGCGTCAGGCTCCTGCCCACGCACAGCGTGTCCGCATGCTGTTCCGCCAAGGCGGCGAGCGCCGTCGTCGTGCCCTTGACGTCAGCCAGCAACGCTGAAATGGTGCGGCTGGCCAGCAGCATGAGGGTTGAGTCCAGGACGTCCTGGCTGGTCAGCGAGGTGTGGACGGCCTTGCCTGCGCCGATCCCGCCCGAGTCCAACTCCCGGACGCGGGCGCGCAAGTCTCCGAGCAAGGGAATCACTGGGTTTCCGCCACCCTGCGCGCGTTCGGCTACCGAGGCGGCGTCATAATGCTCGATCGAGGCGGCTTCGGCCACCACAGCGGCTGACCCTGCCGGAGCAAGCCCGGCGTCCTCGAGCACAGCTGCCCACGCAGCTTCGACGTCGAGAATTGCGGTGATCACGGCACGGTCGCCCGTCAGCGCCGTCACAGCGGGCGACGCCGAAACGGGGCTCAGGAGGCCGAAGTCGCCGTCGGTCATCGGGTTGCCTGATCCTCGGAAGCCAGATCCAGCGATCCATCCTGCTGGAAGTCCAGGAACACGGTCTCGTCGCCGCCCTGCAGGCGGATGTCCCAAGTGAGGCCACCGTCGGCGTCGCGGTGGGCGATCAGCGTCTTGCGGCGCTCCGGGTCCAGGGAGCTCAGCAGGGGATCGTTGGCCAGGGCTTCCTCGTTTTCCGGCAGGTACACGCGGGTGAAGAGGCGGTTCATAAGGCCGCGGGCAAAGACGGCCACGGAGATGAAGGCTGCAGCGCCGGGAGCCGTGGGGCCGGGGTTGACCGTGGTGAACGTGTACACGCCCGAGTTGCCCACGGAGCCGCGGCCCCAGCCGGTGAACGTGTAGCCATCGCGGACCAGGGAGCCGGTGCGCTGGACGATCTTGCCCTCGGAGTCCGGCTGCCAGATTTCCAGGATGGCGTCCGGAATGGCATTGCCCGCCCCGTCGTAGACCGTGCCTTGGAGGCGGATGCTGCCGGGGCTGCCCGGCGCCAGAAGTTCGTTGTCTTTGTTGAAGGGGAGGGCGTAGCCGTAGAAAGGGCCTACGGTCTGACCCGGTGTGGGTGCCAGCTTGCTCATGCGCTTTACTCCTCGTCCCCGGCGTCGCCGTATGCTTCGTTTTCGGTCCAGGTCCGCTTGGAACCGGTCAGGATGATGTCCCATTTGTAGCCGAGGGCCCATTCCGGACTGGTCAGCTCGTGGTCGTACTGTGCCACTAGGCGGTCGCGGGCGTCCTGGTCCACGATCGACTGGTAGATGGGGTCCAGCGGGAAGAGCTGGTCGCCCGGGAAGTACATCTGGGTGACGATCCGCTGGGTGAACTCCGAGCCGAACATGGAGAAGTGGATGTGGGCCGGACGCCAGGCGTTCAGGTGGTTCTTCCACGGGTACGCGCCGGGTTTGATGGTGGTGAAGCTGTACGAGCCGTCGTCGCCGGTGATGCAACGCCCGACGCCGGTGAAGTTCGGGTCCAGCGGTGCGGGGTGCTGGTCGCGCTTGTGGATGTAGCGGCCGGAGGCGTTGGCCTGCCAGATCTCCACGAGCTGTCCCGCTACAGGACGCCCATCGCCATCGAGCACGCGGCCAGCGACGATGATGCGCTCACCCTGCGGTTCGCCGTTGTGCTGGATGGTCAGGTCCGATTCCAGCGCGTGCACATCCTGGTGACCGAAGGCGGGCGAATAGAGCTCGATTGTCTCCGGATCCGCGTGGTGCAGGCTCTTGGTGGGGTGGCGGAGGATACTGCTGCGGTAAGGGGCGTAGTCCAGGCGCGGCATGGTTTCCGGGCTTTTGCCATTCTTCAGGGCCTCGGCGTAGCGGTCCCCGATGCCCTTGATCTCAGCACTGAGATCGGCCTGGGTTTCCACTTTCTTGGAATCGTGGGCAGCGTGTGGCTCAGCGGCGGGCACGAGCTCCTCGGATTCGAGCGCTGGTGCTGTCTGTTCTTGCGGCACGGCCGGCTCCTTTCGGTTGATGGATTCTGGTTCTGTTGCTCAGGGGCTGTGGGTTTACACCCGGTGGAGCGAGTCGTATTGGACGGCGTGGCGCACCGGGGCGTTGGGCGCCCCGTAGCCGTCGTAGTTGCCGCGGCGCTCCACCATTTCGAAGAACACACTGCCCACGGTGGCCGTGTAGAAGTGGAGGAACTCGCCGTTGGCGTCCCGGTCATAGAGGAGGTTGAGCTCCTTGAGGGTGGCCAGGAATCCGGGTTCAAGATCGAACCGGGCGTCCAGGTCCTCGTAATAGTTGGCCGGAATCTGGAGGAACTCGAGGCCACGATCGCGGGCGGACCGGGCCGTAGCCACGAGGTCTTCCACGGCGAACGCGATGTGTTCCTGGTACGTTTTGCGGGCTTTTTCTTGTGCCTGCTGGGCCGGAGCCAGGTTGAGCACCAGCCTGACGGCGCCGTTGCTGGTCTGCATCACCTGCGAGCGCACCAGTCCGCTGGGGCTGGGGACCTCCGCGAAGGGTTGCGGTTCCAAGGCGAGGGCGCTGGTGTAGAAGAGGACGGCTTCGTCGAAGTGCTGCCACGGCTGGGCGAGGTTGACGTGGTCAATGACGGCGTTCTGTGCGCTGGAGGCGTGTTCCAGACCCTCGCCGAACTCGTGCGTCCACGCCGCCGTCCCGTCCGGGCTGCCCTGGCACAGGAAGATCTCGGTGGAGTCAGGGGCAGAAATGCCTTGGAAGACTTCCTCGTCGGCCTGGACCTTGCGGGCCACCACGGGCGCCTTGAGCTGCTGGGCGCGAGCGGAGGCAATCACTGGAGAGTCGACGTCGAACCCCAACGCGGCGATAGCCGGTTCGGTGTGCGAGGCCGCTTGCTCGTTGATGATGACGCGCGCCTGGCCCATGGTCCAGAGCTGGACATCCTTGGTGCGGTGGCGGCCTTCGAACCCGAAGCCGAGCTGGCCCAGGAGCTTCTCAAGCTGAGCGGTGTCGTCAGCCTTGACCTCGGCAAAGTTGAAGCCGGCGGGTTCGTTCACCTTGGGCAGCGTGGCCAGTTCCATGGGATAACGACGGCGGCCCGCACTGCCGTTGCCGGCTGCGGATTCGGTGGAGGTGCTTGCGAGCCACTTGGCGCTCTGTTCCTCCAGCCAGATGAGGGAGCGCATGGCATCCACGGCGGTGCGCTCGGTGTCCGACTGGCGGAAGACATCATTGAAAACTTCCAGCGAGACCGGGCCCGTGTATCCGGCACGGACCACGTGTCCCATGAACTTGGCGAGCTCGAACTGGCCCTCACCCGGGAAGACCCTGTAGTGACGGCTCCAGGACAGCACGTCCATGGAGAGCTTGGGGGCGTCGGCAACCTGGACGAAGAAGATTTTCTCCGCGTTGATCTGCTCGATCGGCGCGGTGTCCCAGTCACGGGAAAGAATGTGGAAGGAGTCAAGGCAGGTGCCGAGGTTGGGGTGGTCCACCATCTCAACCAGGCGGTAGGCGTGCTCGTAGTCGTTGACGTATTTGCCCCACGCCAGGGCTTCGTAGGCAACCTTGACGCCGTGCGCCCCGGCCAGTTCGGCGAGCTCGGCCAGCTGGGAGGCGCGGAGATCGTCGTCGTCGATGGTTGCCGTGGCCACGTTGGAGCAGACCAGGATGGTGTCCATGCCCAAGCGAGCCATGAGCTTGAACTTGGCCTCAGCGCGCTTAAGGTTGGCCTTCAGCAGGTCCGGGGTGACGCCGTCGAAATCCCGGAACGGCTGGTAGAGATCCAGGCCCAAGCCGAGGTCGGCGGCCATTGTCCGGACTTCTTCCGGGCTGTGGGGGGACGTGACGAGGTCCTGCTCAAAGATTTCGATGCCATCGAAGCCCGCAATAGCGCAGGCCTGCATCTTCTCTTTCAGCGTGCCGGACAGGCAGACCGTGGCGATTCCGGTGCGCATCAGTGGCCCGCCTTCGCCAAGAGATCCTCTTCTTCGGCGGCGATCAGCTCCAGGAAGTGCGCCCGCATGCGATCGCGGTCCGCCTCGCGTCCAGTGATGAGCTGGAAGGCGTCGGCTGCCTGACCGACCGCCATCCGACCGCCGTCGAGGACGTCGCATCCCTTGGCCCGCGCCTCGCGGACCAGCTGCGTTTCGATGGGGCGGTACACGATGTCCGCCACCCAATGCCGCGGCTCCACCAGGCCCATGTCCAAGGGGAGCCCGGGGTGGGCCGCCATGCCGATGGGAGTGCAGTGCACCAAGCCGTCAGCGAGGGGCATGATCTCGGGCAGCTCGTTGATGCTCCGCGGTGTCACTGTGGCTTCGGGGAACAGCCCGCCGAGCTCGGCAACGCGTTCCTCGGCACGGGCGGGATCCATGTCCACCAGGTCCAGGGTGCCGACGCCGGCTTTGAGGAGTGCGTAGGCGACGGCGGAACCGGCACCGCCTGCACCCAACTGAACCACGCGATCCAGTCGCGCCTCGGGGAGGCCGTCGGCGAGCGCCGAGCCGAAGCCGGAGAAGTCCGTGTTGTGGCCGATGAACCGACCGTCCTGGATCAGGACTGTATTAACGGCGCCCAGGCGCGCGGCGTCGTCGGAAATTTCATCAAGGTGCCCCAGCACCAACTGCTTGCACGGGTGCGTGATGTTCAGCCCGTTGAAGCCCATGCGCTGCGCTGCCGTCAGGAGATCCCCGACGGCGGTGGCCGGCAACTGCAGTTCCAGCAAGTCGATGGGGCGGTACAGCAAGCGAAGGCCCTGCACATCGGCTTCGCGTTCGTGCATGGGCGGCGTGAGTGAGGGCATGACGCCTTCGCCTACGAGGCCCACCAGAACGGACTCGGCTCGGTTGCTCATCCTAAAGCTCCTTTGACTTCAGCACCGCCGAGCTTTTGGCGCTTTCTGGGGCGCTTCCAGCCGGGGTGTTATTTAGATTACTACAATTGTTCATATTCCGCACGCTTGTTCTTATCGCGAACATTTCCACAGTGCGCACCCAACCAAGTAGCAGTTAAGCGCGCTTAGAGCCGTCTAAACGCGCACTATTGCGACCTGGTTGGGTGAGGGTCACCGCTGGGGCAGGCGGGCCGCGAGTTCAGCCGCGGCCTCCTGCAGGGTAGGGACGTGGGCAATCAATTCCTCCATGCTCATGCGGAACACCGGGACGGCCGTGGCGAGGGAGGCGAACGCATGGCCCTGTGAGTTGAGAACCGGAACAGCGACGGCGCGCATGCCAATCTCGTTTTCTTCATCCATCACCGCGTAACCCTGGCGTCGCACCTGCTCGATCTCCTCGCGGAACTTGTCGCGGTCGGTAATGGTGTGCTCGGTGAGCGGATCCAGGGGGAGCTCCTCCAGCAGCCTCTTCCGCTCGATCTCATCCTCAAACGCCACGATCGCCTTACCCACGGAGGTAGTGTGCAAGGCGCCCAGGTGACCGGGGTCGCTGGTGACCCGAAAGGTCTTGGGTCCGTCCACCTTGTTTACAGTGAGGTGATGATTGCCGTCGCGCACGGACAAGATGGTGGCCTCATGCGTAATTTCAGTGACACGCTGAAGGACGGGCAGCGCCGTTGCCGCGAAGCCGTGGTGATTGGAAACGCGCTGGCCGAGCTGGAAGACGCGTAGTCCCAAGTGGTACCGACGCCCATCGGGCTCGTAGTCAACAAATCCATCGCGGGTCAGTGAACCCAGCAGTCTGTACGTGGTGCTGAACGGGAGATTCGCACTCCTTGCCAGATCCGCCGCACTCGCCCCGCGCGGTTCATTTCCCAATAGAACCAACAGGCTCAAGGCCTTGCCGACCATGTCGGTCTTTGTGTCCTCTTTCACACTCATGTTTTGATGCTCTCACATAGTGAGAGCTATTTCTAGATGGTGGTGACATCTCTTGACAAGTGACCCCACTCACAGCCACTATTGCTGTATTGCACAAGTAGCTCTCACCATGTGGTTACTAATGCAGGGATCGACCGGCCGCACCATGCTTGGGTCTCCCCACAGAAGCCAGATCCGCGACATCGTCGTCACAGAAGGAACACCCCATGAGCCAAACAATGCCGTCAGCGACGCCAGGCACTGAAACCACTTCCGGAACCCCCAAGAAAGCCGCGCTTGCCAGCTTCCTGGGCAGCGCCGTCGAGTATTACGACTTCTTCATCTTCGGCTCTGCCGCGGCCCTGATCTTCCCCCACGTCTTCTTTCCCTCCGCCGACGCGAACGCGGCCATCATGTCCTTCGCAACTTTCGGCTTCGCCTACGTTGCCCGCCCCGTGGGTGCGGTGATCCTGGGCCACTTCGGTGACCGCATTGGCAGGCAGAAGGTCCTGATGTTCACGCTGGTCCTCATGGGGGCAGCCACATTTGTTATCGGCTGCCTCCCCGACTTCAAGACCATTGGCTGGTGGGCTCCGGCCCTGCTGGTCCTCGCCCGGCTCTGCCAGGGCCTCTCCGCTGCAGGCGAGCAGGCCGGCGCTTCCTCCATGACCCTTGAGCACGCCCCGGACAACCGCCGCTCCTTCTTCACCTCCTGGACCCTCACCGGTACACAGGGTGGCCAGATCCTTGCAGCCCTCGTCTTCATCCCCGTGGTGGCCCTGCCGGATGACATCAAGTACGGCATCGGTTGGCGCATCCCGTTCTGGCTCAGCGCGGTGGTAGTACTGGTGGCCTTCTTCATCCGCCGCACCCTGCACGAACCGCCCGCCTTCGCCGAAGCCAAGAAGAACAACCAGATCTCCAAGCTCCCCGTTGCCGACCTCCTCAGGCTGCACTGGCGCGATGTTCTGCGAGTCGTCTGCTGCGCCTTCATCGCCGCCGTCAGCACTGTCTTTGGCACGCTCGCCATCAAATACGCCCAGGACGTTGCCGGCGTCAACAGCACCATCACGCTCTGGCTGGTGGTCGCCGCGAACGTTGTTGCGCTGGGAACCCAGCCACTGTTCGGCATGCTCTCGGACAAGATCGGCCGCAAACCCGTATTTATCTACGGAGCTTTGTCCAGCGCCATCATGACGCCGGTGTTCCTGCTGACCCTGGAGGGCGGCAACGTGCCGCTGATGTTCCTGGTCTCGGTTGTCTACTTCTCCTTCGGATACGCCGCAGCCAACGCCGTTTGGCCATCCTTCTACGGTGAAATGTTCAGCACCAAGGTCCGCTTCTCCGGCTTGGCCATCGGTACGCAGCTCGGCTTCCTGATGGCAGGCTTCGCTCCCGCAATCGTCACCGCCCTGGGTGGCACCAAACCCGGCGGTTGGGTCCAGATCTCCATCTTTACCGCGGTCATCTGCGTCATCGCAGCTGTCTCGGCCATGACAGCCCGCGAATCAGCCAAGACGCCCACTGCGGAACTCGGCGTCCACAAGCGACACCAGCACGTCTAACCCCGACGCTCCTGCCCGGTTACTCGGCCTGGAGCAACGGAAATGCCCGGCACGTCCTGTGACGTGCCGGGCATTTTGCTGCTCGCGGGCCGGGTCTGGCACTGGGCGGGAGCGCAACTGGGCAGGAGCGCACAACGGGAGGAGCGCAACTGGGCAGGAGCGAGGCGCTAATCCCCTACCGCGGGTCCACCACCACCTTCTGGAAGGCCCCGGTGCCGGTGCCGACGTAAAGGAACAAGGTTCCATCACCGGCGATGCCAACAACGGAAGGATTCCCCAATCCCGTAAAGCCATTCCCCAAAGCGGCGAAGGTAGAGAACATGTTCCAGCCTGCCCCCAGGGAAGCCCGTGTCAGGAAGCCCCCGTTGCCGTTGCCCGGGTAGAGCCACAGCGAGCCATCGCTTCCGCGGGCCATGATGTCTTCCCGGCCATCGCCGTTGAAGTCACCGCCCTGCATGACTGAATCGAAAATGTTCCAGCCGGTTCCGATCTGCCGCCATGACTGGAAACCACCGGCTCCGTTGCCCGGGTAGAGCCAAAGATTTCCGTCGGCGGCCCGCGCCACGAGATCGGCTTTGCCGTCGCCCGAAAAGTCGCCCGGTGCCAGCATCTGCGTGAAGCCTTGCCACCCTGTGCCAATCTGTTTGCGGGCCAGGAACTGGCCGCGCCCATCCGTTGGATACAGCCACAACACACCGTCAGAGGTCCGAGCCACAAGGTCCGGGTGGCCATCGCCGTCGAAATCTCCCGCACTGAGAACGGAGGTGAACGCGGCCCACCCAGAACCCACTTGGACCCTTGGCAGGAATCCGCCGGAACCGTTGCCGGGGTAGAGCCACAACACACCATTGGTGCCGCGGGCAAGGATGTCCGCGACACCATCGCCGTCGAAATCTCCTGCCTCCCACACCTGGCTGAACTGGTTCCACCCGGCCCCAATGGCCAGCCGATCGGCAAATCCCGAACCGCTGCCCGGGTAGAGGCGCATGGTTCCTGACGAGGTCGCGGTCAGCACGTCCGACTTCGCATCACCCGTGAAGTCCTGCCCACTCACGATGTCGCCCACCGAATTCCAACCACCCCCGAGGTTGATGCGGGGCACGAAGCCACCCCAGCCGTTTCCGGGGTACAGGTAGAGAGTGCCGTCGCTTGTCCGCGCCAGCAGTCCGGCACCGGCACCGCTAAAGGAGCCGTCGGAAGTGATGCTGGTGAAGCCGTTCCAGCCGGAGCCGATCTGCGACCATGCCCGGAATCCACCTTGGCCGTCGCTTGGGTAGAGCCACAGACTGCCATCGGGCTTGGTGGCCATGAGATCGGGGCGGGCATCGCCGTCGAAATCCCCCACGCCAATGAGGTTTGAGAAGCCCTGCCAACCTGATCCGATCTGCCGCTTGGCCAGGAAACCGCCGCGACCATCGCCCGGATACAGCCACAAGGCACCGTCGCTGGTGCGTGCCAAAATGTCCCCGCGGCCGTCGCCGTCAAAGTCCGAGATACCGGTGATGGCATCAAAGATGTTCCATCCCGAGCCAATCTCACGGGGATTGTTGAGCCTGTTACCGGGCAGTCCTGTGTGCAGCATCAGGGAGCCGTCCGCCTCACGGGAGAGGACGTCGGCGAGCTTATCGCCGTCGAAGTCGCCGGCCGAGAACCGAATCTTCGCCGTGAGCTTGGGGTCGGCAAAAATAGTGACCGACGCCGTTGTGGTGGACACCGAATTGATGGTCACCTGAGTGCCGGTATAGGTGGTGAAAGTGCTGCCGGCCTGCCATGCGTGGTTGGTGGCGTACCAAGGTTCCGGGAATGGCTTGGTGGACGGCATGAGGATCAGGGACGAAGCGACCGTGGCTCCGCCGCGTTGGACGATCTTGACGCCCCTGTTTCCTGCTGGCTTGCCGGAGTCGTCCAGGTAGCTGTCATATCCGGCGGCCTGCCGCAGCTCAAGGTAGTAGACCTCTTTGCTGATGGGATCCGTGAACTTGATGGCACGCTGGGCATCCGTTCCACCCCATGGTTTGAGCGTGTAGGTCTTAGCGCCGGTGGCAATCCCCACGTCCCGGATTTCGTCGCCACGACCCAGCCCCGCGTAGTCCCAGAGCGAGCTGCTCACCACGGGCGATTCGAATTGGGCGGCACCCATGATGTCCGTCGTGTCACCGTACTCCCGGATGTAGCACGAAGGATCCGTGAACCGACCGTAACCGTCAACGCCGACGTCGGACGCACCACTGCCGCACTGCAACGCGTCCGCATGCATCAGGCCGATGACATGCCCGAACTCATGGCTCATCACGTTGTTCGTGAACCCGCTGATTTGCGGCAGGAGGACCCGGCCGCTGTAGCTTCCGCTGCTGTATCCGGCGCCCAGGGCGTTTCCGGACAAAGTGGACGTGGGAATGAAAATCACCAGTGCCGTGTACGGGCTGGCCGACCAACCCAGCTCGCTGGTGATGGTGGACATGATGGTGCTGTAGCTATCGGTGGACTTCGCCTTGGACTGGTGACCGGCAACCTTGGTATTCACCGTCATGGACAGTTTGTTGGCCGTCATGGCTTTCCAGTAATTGCTGGACGCAGTGACAGCTTGCTCGGCACTGGTCATGGAGACCGTGTTGCCGTTGTCCGCCAATTTGGCCGTGACCAGCCGTACCCGGATGTCGCCGCTGGGCCCGGCAGCCGCCGCGCCGGAGTCTGGACCTGCGCCCGAGTCAGGGCCGGTATTGAACGGCGTGGCACGCTCGGGGGGATTCTCGAACTCATGCTCCGAGTGCGGCGTACCCTCCACGAACTGGACGTTCGGATTGTCCGGCCCGGGCAACGGCACCGCCGGCGCGGGGGTCTGTACGAAAAACAGGCCGGTAGCAAACACCACCAAGCCTGTAGATAACGCGATTGATCGCCGTAGCGCACCCATTCGATCTCCCTGAGCCGGAGCCTGTGGTTCCTGTGAGTCTCAGCAACCGAGATCAGGCTACAACCGGGTAGTCACCGAGCCCGGCAGGCGGGGCTGTTCACCTGGAAACCCAACCATCCCGGAATGCTAACGGGACCCTAACCGGGCCGAAATACCGTGGCAACATTGCCGCGCCACACTGGAAGAGCCGGCAAGTGCAGGCACAAGCTCCAGCCCAGGAGGCCACCATGTTGAAGGAAGTCACAACACACACAACACGTATACGCGCGATCAGCCAGCTCCATCGGGGAGACGAGATCGAAGCCCGCCTGTCCGTGGGACCCGCCTATGATGACGTGGTTATCCGCCGCGGACGCGTCCAGGAAACTGCGCCGGGCATCGGCGTGGTGTGGATCATGGACCACGCCTCAGGAATGCGGAAAGCCATCAACACCGACGAATGCAGTGTTTGGCGTGTCGCCTGATCCGGCTCGACCCCAAACCCCTCTCAGCCGCCAGCCACGGATTGGATGATCAAAACCTCCTGGCCGGCCGCAACTTCAGTATCAAGACCTTTCACACGCCGGATCTCGTCACCGTTAACGTAAATATTCACGAAACGGCGGAGAGCCCCGGTTTCATCACGCAAACGCCTGGCCAGCACCGGATAATCTCCGGTCACCGAGTCCAGCAACTGTCCAACGGTCACAGCCCCGTCGGCGGACGCAGTCAGATAGGACTGTCCGCCGACGAGTGGCTGCAGGACACCAGGCAACACGACCGTATAGTCAGCCATGATGGGCCTAACCAGGCACCGGGGCTTGGTTTTCGGTACCAGGATCCCGCGTCTGCGCTGCTGCCTCCACGAATTGTTCAGTTTCCGCCACCAACGTGGCTTCCGCGGCTGCCAGCGGGATTTCTGCCCCTGCCGGGTTTCCCACCACGACGGCGGCTCGCACGCACAGCACGTCCGGCAAGTGCGATGCCACTTCGGTAAACGTCTCACCCTCGTCCGCGCTGGCATACACGGCGCCTCCGCGGGTTCCGAAGTACACGCCGGTGGGTTCGGCGGTGTCCACGGACGCTGCGTCCCTCAACACGGCGTTGTATTCGTGGTCCGGGAGACCGGTATGCAGCTCTTTCCACGTCCGGCCGGCGTCGTCTGTGCGATGGACGCTGAGCTTGCTGTCCGGCGGGATGCGTTCGCCATCAGCTTTCAACGGGACCACCCACGCCGTGCCCTCGCGCCGAGGATGAGTCAGCATCACGAACCCGAAGTCCGCCGGAAGTCCGTCCGCGATTGAGTCCCAGTTCTCGCCTCCATCGTCCGTGCGGTACACGCCGTGATGGTTCTGCGCGTACAAACGGTCCTCGACGGCGGCATCCGCCGCGATCTTGTGAACGCACTGGCCGAACTCCGGGTTGGGATCGGGCATGAAGTAGGCCGAGATTCCCTTGTTGCGCGGCTCCCAGGAGGCGCCGCCGTCGAGCGATCTGTAAACGCCGCCCGTACTCATGGCGATGTGAACCTTCTCCCCGGAAGGATCAACCACTATGGAGTGCGCCGCCGCCCCGCCGTAGCCGGCACCCCACTCACTACGGTGGGGGTGGTCCCAGAGTCCGCGGTTCAGCTCGAAGTGCTCGCCGCCGTCGGTTGATTTCCAAACGGAAATCGGCTCGCACCCGGCCCAGACAACTCCCGGGCGTGATGCGGCGTCGGGGTATATCTGCCAGATGCGCTCCAACGCGGCGTCGGTGCCCTCCGGGAACTTGATGGCGCCGTGCTCGGGCTCGGTCCATGTAGCGCCGAGGTTGTCCGAGTGGGCAACGGTGGGACCCCAATGCTCGGACCGCACACCCACCATGATTCGTGTTTTGCCGTCCCGTGTATCTATCCCGATGCTGGGTATTTCACTCATCAGGAAGTGCGGGCCGGAGAGGGACCATACTTTGCGGTCCGGGCTGCTTGCGAGCCACAGGCCTTTCTTGGTTCCGATCGCGATGACGTAACTCTCTGCGGTAGCCATGAACCCCATCGAACCATCAGGGCGTGCGGGTAGCAACGGTTTTTTGGGCGTATGTGGATAGTCCGAACTTCGGGCAAGAGGGACCCTTACGGTTACAGTGCACCCAAACCCCTGATCGTGACGCGAAAATCAGAAAACTTTTTCGCCGCTTGTGGTGACCGTTGGATGCTGCAGCGGGAAAACGTGCTTGACTGTGGTTTTGCGGCCAATCGGCCGCCACAACGTACTGGGGGATCAGATGTTTTGCGAGGTCAAAGAGCCATGAGGTCAACAAACAGGATGTTCGCGGTGGTTGGCCGGTAGCAGGACCGAGCCATGATTACAGCCTCTTTGCATGAAGGAGCGATAGTCCTGGACCCGTTCTCCGTAAGGATGGTCCTGGGGATAGTCACGTTGACCCTGATAGTGCTGTCCGCCGCCTCCTCACGGCGAATCCGGTCCACCTCCACCACGTGGTGGCGGGTTGCCCTCCTTCTCTTCTTCGCCGGAAATTTCGCTTTCCTGCTGAACGGAACCTCCTTTCTGGCCTGGGCCAATCCGCCGGGCAAAGCGCTGATCGTGGCCGGTGCGTTCAGCATTTGGGCCGGCGCTCGATCTCTTCGCGAGCGAAAAGTCAGCGCGTGGCAGATATCGCCGGCACCTCTGATCACCTTCCTTGCATCAGCGATGGACGGTGTCGAATCCAGCCTGTGGTCCGGAGGCTTGATGTATCTGGGAATGACGGCAGCAGGCCTTGGCATGGCCGCAGGAGAGTTGTGGTTGGCGAAGTCCGCCCAGTCCCGGATGACGAAGTTTCTGGCCCTCATTGCCGGACTTACGTCCCTGTACTACTTGGGCCGGGGCGTCACGTTTGTACTGGAAGGGCCGGACGGGAGTTCCTTCCGGACACTTTTCGGCTATGCACCGGCGGCGCTGATGCACCTGATTCTGCTGGTCTCGCTATCTTTCACCATCAACTCGCTCGGCAACAGCCACCTGATCAAGAGGCTCCGGGAACGTGCCGAACGGGACCATCTGACCGGGCTGCTTAACAGGGGCGCCTTCCTGGGCCTGGCCGAAAAGGAACTGGCAGGCCCGGCTGCCCACCAGAACGCTGCACTGATCCTGGCGGACCTGGACTATTTCAAGGCCGTCAATGATGAACACGGACATGCCGCAGGAGATGCTGCTTTGCGTGCCTTTGCCGAGGCCTGCACCGCGTCAGTAAGGTCAACGGATCTTGTGGGGCGATACGGCGGGGAGGAGTTCATTCTTCTCTTGCCGGGCGCGACGCAACAACGGGCAGAGGCCATCGCCTCGGAAATCAGCCAGCGCCTGTCCGCCATGGCAGATCCAGCTGGTTTGCCCTACCCCACGGTCAGCTATGGGGTGACATCCACAGGCGCCAAAGCCGCAGACCTGAATTTCATGATCAGTGTGGCAGACGCGGCGTTATACAGCGCCAAAGCCCAGGGCCGCGACCAGGTGGTGGGTGCGGAATCGGTGGAGCCGCTACCCACGATTCAGCAAAGGCCGTAGTACACGGACATACGAGGACATGGCGTCAGGCCTTACCCGGAACCTGTGTGACGTTATGCCTAGGCTGTGGGTGGTAGTTCCACCCGTGAATGACGGACAACGATGACGGAGAACAACAATGACTGAAGCAAATACCGCTGCACGTGCACTACAGCTCAAGGCCCTGCATGAGGCACCGGAAATCCTGAGCGTGGTCAATGTGTGGGATGCCATCAGTGCCCGCACTGTGGCAGACCTGCCTGAAACCAAGGCAATCGCAACCGCCGGGCATTCCATTGCTGCGGCCTTTGGTTACGCCGATGGAACCATGCCGTTGGACGTCGCGCTGGAAGGGGTCAAGCGAATTGTCGACGCCGTGGATCACCCGGTCACTGCTGACCTGGACGATGGCTACGAGAACCCTGCCGAGACCATTCGCAGGGCTATCGCGATCGGCGTGGTTGGCGCGAATGTAGAAGACCGTTTGCGGCCCTTCGACGAGGCCGTGGCCCGTGTTCAGGCGATCATTTCGGCCGCCGAGGACGAAGGCATTGCGTTCCAGCTGAACGCCCGCACCGATGCCATTGCCCGTGGCGGCGACCGGCCCATTAAGGACAGCATCGAGGACGCTATCGTCAGGGGACGGGCGTTCCTCGACGCTGGCGCATCGCTGGTTTTCGTGCCCGGAGCCATGACCCGTGAGGTCATCGAGCCGCTGGTTGAGGGCCTCGGGCACGGGAAGCTCTCCGTCATCGGTGCACCTGGCGCCCTTCCGGCAACTGAGCTCCAGGCGCTTGGTGTGGCCCGCGTGTCCTATGGTCCGTTCACCCAGCGGGTGGCCCTGCGTGCCCTCCGGGATCTTGCCTCTGATCTGTACGGCTCGGGCGTGGTCCCTACTGACACCCCGGCGCTGAACTAGTTGATCCTGCCGGTCCCGTCAGCGAAGGCGGGACCGGTCAGCTGCCCGATCGGGTATCGAACGCAGCCGCCGATTCCCGGAGCAGGCGGGCCACTGTGTCCACCGGCAGGCTCGCTGCCTTTCGCCGGTCGAAACGGCGCAGTGCGATGTGCCGGGTCCCTAAACCTGGAACATCCAGGATGTCCACGTGATCGTGGACCACGCCCGTCAGAGCCAGGGTAGGCACAATGGCCACCCCCTCACCGGCCGCTACAAGTGCCAGCGCGGTGAGTGTGTCGTGGTACTGGTGAACAGTGTCAATCCGGCTGCCCGTTGAGTGGCGGAGGCGTCCGAGCACTGCTGTGTTTGCTGCCGACGGTTCCACTCCCAGCCACGGCAAGGGCAGGCGACTGAGGTCTATGTTGTCCGTGCCAAGCAGGCTTCCTGCCGGCACCACGAGCTTCCAGGGCTCGTCCAGCAGGGGATCTTCGACCATCCCGGCGGCCATCGGACGCTGCTCTGCCGCCGTCGAATCCTGTTCAATCACTACGGCGTCGAGCTGCCGTTGACGTAGCAGCCGCATCAGCGCGGGGAAGCTGTCTTCAACAATCTGGATCTGTAGCTGGGGGTACTGGTTGCGCCATTCCGGAAGTCGCGGGATCACCACTGTGCGCATGAAGCTGGTGAAGCCGCCCACGCGCACCACTCCCGCAATGTTGACTTCGCTTTGCATGCGGGCGCGGGCAACGTTGAGGGCCCGTTCTATCTCTTCCCCTGCCTCCGCCATGGCCAGTCCCGCGGGGGTGAGCACTGAACCTTTGGGGGTCCGCAGGAGTAAGGCCTGACCCGCCTCGTGTTCGAGTTTGCTGAGCTGCTGCGACACTGCGGACGGTGTGATCCGCAGTTCATCGGCGGCAGCAAGAACGCCTCCGGTGCGGGCAACTGCGAGAAGTACCAGCAGCCTGCGGGGGTCCATTTCCATGTTAAGCACTCCTAAACATGGGATTCAGAATAATGCAATTGAACTAAAGGGGTAAGTCCCTCAATATTGACTCACAAGCACGATTCAGTCACGCAGCATCGACCCCCGAATCAAGCCCCCATCCCGGACCTTACGCCGCCTGCCGGCTCTCTCCGGATGCCCAAATCTGAAAGGACTCCCATGGAACTGCTGTTCGAAATTGCCGGTTGGGCCGGCGCTGTGGCAATGCTCGGCGGCTACATGGCGGTCTCCATGGGATGGCTGCAGGCGGGCAGCACTTTCCAAACCGTAAATCTCTTTGGTTCCTGCGCCTTCATCATCAACGGCACACTTCACGGAGCTTGGCCCTCAGTGGTGACCAACGTGGCGTGGTTCCTGATCTCAGCTGTTGCACTTCTGCGAATGAAGGCCAAGCACCGGGCCTCAGGTGCCACCGCTGACGCTCAGGAAAGTCACCCACTTGCCCCGGACACTGCCGCTCAGGTCATTGTCACGGCTGCTCGCCCGGCAGCCAGCTGCGCATAGCGGGTTCACCAGGAGTAGCGGGTTCACCAGGGCCAGTTAGTCCACAAACTCCGACTGTGTCTCGATGAAGTCCCAATCCGCAGTGGTCAGGACACCACTGACCTTGTCCGGATGGGGCCCTCCGGCTTCTGCAATGTGCTGCAGCACCTGGAGCGGAAGTTCATCGGCCCGCAGGTTTTCGCGCAGCCACTCTTTACTGTCCAGGTGCAGATCGAGCCACCACATGAAGATTTCCATCACGGACCGCCTTTCTTCGGATTAACCGTAGGCCGGGGCGGATGTCTCTACAAGGGCTCAGGGCTGACGTCTTTATCGCAGCCGGATCCGCCAAACACGCTGTTCAAGCACACGCCGCAGAGCAACAATAGGGGTATGGCTGCGGAAGGATTCAGCGGACGGATTCCCTTAGTTGTGGGCGTACTGCCGGACCAGCATGTGGAAGTACTACAAACTGCCAGGACCTTGGCCGAGCAACTGGGCGTGCCGCTGGTTTGCGCTTATGTGGATGAGGCCAGCTACCTCGTGGAGTGGGATCCTTCGCGTGAGACTCACCGGATGTCCCTTCACCCCGAAAAGGATGACGAGGACGTGGCGGTTATCCGGGATGATCTGGGTAAGGCCATCGCGGAAGCCATGGACGGCGGCACGGCAGATTGGACGTTGCGCTTGCTTGCCGGCGATCCTGCCCGGGCGCTGGGACGCCTGGCCTCTGACATAGATGCCTCAATGATCATTGTTGGCTCTCCTGAGCCTGGCTTGGGACACCGTATTTCCGAGGCTTTGAATGGCTCGGTGGCTGCTTGGCTGAGCCATCACCAGCGGCGTCCGGTGCTGATTGTGCCCCAAAAGAGGAGGCACGAAGCTGCTCATAAAAACTAAAGCGAAAGTACTTATTCGAGGTGGTGGCAAAGGCGTCGCGCGGCACGTAGAGTAATTACTGCAGGACGGCGAAAGCCCCTGCTCAAAGACCGCTCCGGAGTGCGTATCCCCCAATAACGCACTCCGGAGCTCTTTTGTTTAAGCGGCGCCATCTTTAGGCGGCGCCGCGTACCGCCACTACCCACTTTGAATCCGAAACCCCCGCGACACGCCCGTAGCGACGGCGAGTCGCCGGCGAGAAGCCACCAAGAAGGGTCAGGAAGGCACGCGACGGGTGACCACCGACGCCGGGACGGCCGGGACGCGCTGCCTCTTGGCATATACCCGGGCCCGTTGGCTGGACAACGCCAGGAGCACCAGGATGTCAGTGGCCACACCGAAAAGTCCGGCTTCGAGGGTGATGTTGGTGCTTCCGGTGAAGTAGTCAACGGCTTGGACCACCACGGAGACAGAACTGAGGCCCATCGCGATCACCCTTGCCCCGTTGCTGCCCAGGAAAATCCGCCAGGCAAGGAAAACTTCCCCCAGCCCGAAGATCAGCACCACCACGGCAACAAAGGTGACAACCGTCGTCGTGGTTTGCGGGTCAAGGGGGTCGCCGTCGGTGGTGATGTCCGAGAACACATCGGAAGAGGTCACCAGTGTCAGCGCCAGGATAAAGGCCGCGATGGACCTGGCCACCACCAACGCGGCGCCCACCATGGTGGGCGCCGGCCGTCTGTCGCGGCTGTCCGTGGGGCGGGATGGCTGGTGGGCCGGGACCTGCACGCGTCGCGCGTCCACGATGGGGAGGTCGCCGTCGGTGGAAATCGAATCCCCGCCTCCGTTCCTGGAGTGGTAGCCGGTGGAGAAGTCCTCAATCACCTGCACCGTGACGCGTGGATCAGCGGCGGTAACGCTGGTAATGATGTGGTCCCGCTCAACGTCGGTGTTCTGCTCGATCTTGTGCGTAATTTGCAGGGTGAAGAGTGAGAACCCGACGCTGCGGTCGTAGGTGCCGGCGGCCAGCCAGTCCACTTTGTGCCCGCCGGGCAGCAGCCAGCCTTCGGGGCATCGCCAGAAACGGACGTGGTGGCGTTTGCCTGGGTTGTTGTCCACTTCCTGCTGATAGGCGAAGTCCTGCTGCCGGTCGAAGAGGTAGAGCGGGCTGACCGGGGCTTCGGAGTAACTCCGGCGGAAGATGGTGGAGCTGATGATGCGGCGGCTGCTTTTGAGCGTCACTTGGTCCGCTTGAGTCCAGCCGGCCGCGCGCATGACGGCATGGAGTTGCGGCTCGTCGCCCAGCAACGCGACGTTTACGGGATCTCCCAGTAATCCGTCGCTGGTCCGGGCGCGGCCGATGAAGTAGCCGGGAACGTAGATGGTGGTGAGGATGCGGTGCAGGCGAGGGAGGAGGAGATACGCGAGGAACGCCCAAAAGAAGAAGTAGAACCACACCTGGCCCCACCCCAAATGGAAGCTCTCCCCCACCAGCAGGAACGCCAACCACACCGCAGCGGCGCCACCAAGGATGAAGAAGGCGTGATCCAGCCGGGAATCGGTCACATCCTTGGCCGCTGCCTTGTACATATAGCTCCCCCTTGTGGCCCCTTAAGCTTCGGGCTTCGAATGCAGCTTGTACAGGCTTACGTGAGCAACTTCGGCACGTGGAGTTGTCCGTTGCTGGTGAGCCATTGCAGGGACTCGCGAATGGCCTGCTCGGGCTCGTATCCGGGCGCGTACCCGATGAGGGAGGCGGCTTTGTGGATACTCATGCAGTGGTTGCGGGAAAGGTGGGCCCAGCTGGAATCGGCAAATTCGGGAGTGGTGATTCGTCGGAATTCTTCCCAGCTCACGGTCTCCATGTGCGGATCCTGCCCGAACCAGGACGCGGCGATGCGCACGTAGCCACGAACCGTCAGGGCTGTGGGAGCAACAATGGTGAAGTCTTCCCCGGCTGCAGCGTCGCGGTTGAGGATGGCTTTCTCAAAGGCCTGCGCCACGTCGTCGGCGTGCACGTGATGCATCAGCTCGGTACCGCTTCCGGGGACCTTGAGTGTCTGCCCGGAAGCAATCACGGGCCACACGCCTGGATCCAGGTTGCCCAGTGGCCCGATCGGGAACCACCCGGGTCCCACGATGTGGCCGGGGTGGATGGATGTTGTGGCCAGACCCCCTGAAGCGGTCTCCTCTTTGAGCATTCGGGCGATGTCGCGTTTCCGGATTCCGTAATCGTCAGTTGGTTCTGCGGCCGAGGGTTCGCCAGCCGAATCCGATCCTTCGGTGATGGGCAATTTCAAGCTGACACCGTGGCGCCAGATCGACCCGCAGTGCAGCAGATGCGCAGTCCCGCCGCGCAGCCGGTTCACCAGCGCAGTGGCTGACTCCAGCGTGAAGCAAATGAGGTCAACCACGACGTCGGCACCCAGTCCCGCTATCCGGTCACCAAAGACGCCCTCAAGTTCCTCGTGCTCGCGGTCCGCTGTAACCTGGCGGACCTGCTGCCATTCGGGGACGTCGGCATAGGGTGGTCGGCTTCCGCGGCTGATGTTGATGACCTCGTACCCGGCACGCACAAGCCTGGGCACCAGGAAGGACCCGATATGGCCGCTGCCGCCGATCACGACGATTTTCATGGGTGCTCCGATCTCCACGAGTCACGCTACTGGCTTGCGGGGGTAACCGATAGGCCCGCGCGCCCAAGGTCAACTCGGCACATAATAACGAGACTTACTTGTTCCTTGGTTAGACAAACGGCAGGCTCCCGCGACTAGCATGAATAGTCCGGGCAAGCCCGGGTACGTGACCTCTTGAACGACCCCCTCGGAAGGTCGGCGTTGACGCGGCGACCACGTAAAGGAGACAACTGTGCGGGAGCCTGCAGTCAGCGAGAGCGTGTCAGAAATCAGCGAAACTCCGGAAGAAAATGCGGAGGAGACGCCACAGGAAACGCCCGATGAAACCGCAAGCGAACCGGCGGAAATCACGTTTGACGAGCAGTTCTACCCTGCCCGTCCCAAAGCGCTGCGCCCCATTGCCCGGCGTCGGCAGTTCTTTGCCGCCCGGCCCTCCTTGGAATTCGACGGCTTGAACTCCACGTACGTGGATTGGCTCCGGAACCAGTCCATGCTGGGTGACGCCAACACCATGGCCCGGCAGTTGTCCGGGCAGGCCAGCATGTGGCAGAACTCGTATGCCAGGCCCAACCCACGCGCAGCTGTTGAGCGTGCACCTGTGTGGTTCACTGCCTATCCCCTGTCTTTCATAACCAAGGACGGCCAGTCCTTCCTTTCTGCGCTGGGTGACCCAGCGCTTTGGGACGCGTTCAGCCAGATCGGCATCAGGGGCCTGCACACAGGACCGGTGAAGCTGGCCGGCGGCATCCGCGGATGGTCGCAAACACCCAGCGTGGACGGCCACTTCGACCGGATCAGCATGGCGATCGATCCCGCCTTCGGCACGGAGGAAGAGTTCCGGCAGATGTGCGAGGTAGCCAACCAGCACGGCGGCACCGTCATTGACGACATCGTCCCGGGGCACACCGGCAAGGGAGCGGACTTCCGCCTCGCCGAAATGAACTTCCGGGATTACCCCGGCATCTATCACATGGTGGACATCCCGGAGGAGGACTGGCACTTGCTGCCGGACGTCCCCGAGGGCGAAGATTCGGTGAACATCAGCCCCGCGGCTGAGGAAGCGCTGCAAAAGGCCGGCTACATCATCGGGCGACTGCAGCGGGTTATCTTCTACGAGCCCGGCGTCAAGGAAACCAACTGGAGCGCCACCAAGCCCATCATCGACACCACGGGCAAGAAACGCCGCTGGGTTTATCTCCACTACTTCAAGGCCGGTCAGCCTTCCATTAACTGGCTGGACCCCACCTTCGCCGGCATGCGCCTGGTGGTTGGCGACGCCCTGCACTCCTTGCTGGACCTCGGGACCGGAGCGCTCCGGCTGGATGCCAACGGTTTCCTGGGTGTGGAGAAGAGCGCCGAGGAAGAACCGGGCTGGTCCGAGGGTCACCCGTTGTCCGAGGCAGCCAACCAGTTGATTGGTTCCATGATCCGCAAGGTGGGCGGGTTCTCCTTCCAAGAGCTCAACCTCACTATCGATGACATCAAGTCGCAGTCCGAGTCCGGCCCGGACCTGTCTTACGACTTCATCACCAGGCCCGCCTACCACTACGCCCTGGTCATCGGAGATACCGAGTTCCTGCGCCTCACCTTGCGGCTGTCCATGGAGATCGGCGTGGACCAGGCATCGCTGGTTCACGCCCTCCAGAACCACGATGAACTGACCTATGAGTTGCTCCACTTCGCTGCCGGGCACAGGGATGAAGTCTTTGAACTTGCCGGCGAGGAGCTCACCGGTGCCGAGGTGGCCGAGAAGGTCCAGACCACCATGCGTGAACGGCTCACGGGTGAGAACGGGCCCTACAACGCGGTCTTCACCACCAACGGCATCGCCTGCACCACCGTCAGCTTCATCATGGCCGCCCTCGGGATCAAGGACCCGGATGCCATCACCAAGGAGCAGGAAGCGCAGGTCCTGGATGCCCACGTGCTCTTGTCCATGTACAACGCGTTGCAGCCGGGTGTGTTCGCGCTCTCCGGTTGGGACCTCACGGGAATCACAGCGCTGGACCGCGAAACCGTCAAGGAACTCACCTCGCAGGGTGACACCCGGTGGATCAACCGTGGCGCGCACGACCTCATGGGGACCAGCCCGGACGCCAAGACCTCCCTTGCCGGTATGGCGCGTGCCCGGAGCCTGTACGGTTCCCTCCCTGAGCAGCTGAAGGACCCGAACTCCTATGCGCGGCGCCTCCAGCAGATCCTTACGGTGCGGGAAGAGTCGGGGATCGCCACCAGCACGCTCCTTGATGTGCCCGACGTTTCCAACCGCGGCTTGCTGGTGTTGGTCAATCAGCTCGCGGACGGGGCATTGCAGGTGACGGTGCTGAACTTCTCTGACCAGGACATCGCCGGCAGCATCCAGTCCCCGCACCTTGTTCCGGGAGCTACAGTCCATGATTTGTTCTCCGGTGAAGAAGAAGTGGCCCAGGTGGATGATCTGTGCAGCTTCTTCCTCGAGTTGCCCGCCTTCCAGGGCACGGCACTGCTGCTGAAGGACCCGGTAGTAGAGGATGAGGCTACCGAATAGAACGCACGACGTCGGCACTTACGGTGAGTGCCGACGTCGCGGTTTGGTGCTATCCGCCTACGTTGGGAACCTTTCCGGGGTAAGCACGTACCTCTTCCATATAGACGAGCGGGCGGCCGTCGGCGCACTCTCCCACGTCCTTGGAATTCACCTCCAGCCCCCCAAAGGAGATGACGTCGCCCGTGCTGAAGACTGTTCCGTCGGGCAACACCAACCCGGTGTCCGTGACCTTCGTGCCAGCCGGAAAGAGGAAGCCGTTGCCGATGCAACCTTTATTGTCCGCCTCAAGTTTCAGTATCCGGAGAACATCGGGGCGCATGTAAATACCCTCGGAAATCACACCGTCAATTTCGGTCGTGGAAACGGCCAACTTACCTGAGCCCCCCGTGACGATGTCGGCTTCCACCGTAGGGGTCGGGGAGCCCGTAATTTCGGGGAGCGGCAGCGCACTGGAGGAGCCTGTTTCCGGCGCGGGATCCAGCTGGGTAGCGGCTGGCGCCGTTTGTTCCGTGGGCGGGGCCGTCATTGCGGACGTCACCACTACCCCGGCAACAATGGCTGCAGCCGCCGCCAATCCGAATCCTGCTGCCAACCGTACCCGGCGTCCGGGATGCTGTTGATGGAAATCTGCAACCGACCCACCCACGGTGATGTGCTCGGCGTCAGTGTCCATGGCAGCCAGGCTCTTCTCACGGCTCCGGGCCAACTCTTCTTCGGTAACCGCGGAAGCTGGATCAGCTGCGGTCAGGCGATCCACGGTGGATTTTTCCTTGCTACTCATCGCTGCACATCCTCTGTGGCTTGATCCTCCCGAATCAGATTGCTGAGTTGCTTCCGTGCTCTGTGCAGCCGCATTCTGACGGCCGTGGCGGAAATGTCCAGCAGACCTGACACCTCGGCGGAGGTGAACCCGTCCCAGTACGTCAGGAGGAGAACCTCGCGTTCCTCCGGCTTGAGCCGATCCAGTGCGTCGGCCACCATTCCGTCGTCGGAGCCCAGCCCGCGCGCTCTCTGACGTTCCAGTTGTTGTGTGAGATTGATGGAGCGAACGGCCGAACGGTGATGGTTGCGGAGGACATTCCGGGCGATGCCGAACACCACCAACTCAGACAATTCCTGGCCCTGACGGGATTTTTCCCACACGATGCGGAAGACGTCGGCGGTAAGGTCCTCGGCTGCGGGCGCCCCCTCCGTTCGACGCCGGAAGTACCGGTACACCTTGTCGTGGCACGCCGCATGCGTCTCCAGAAAATGCTTCTGCCCGGCAGACTCCACGCGATCCCCCTGCTCCGTTTGCACCCTCATAACCAGTTAATGTCCGGCAGTCAGGAAAATGTAACCAACTTTCAGAAACGACACGGAAAGCCCGACGTCGGCACTCGCGGTGAGTGCCGACGTCGGGCTTGAGGGTTAATCGCTGCGGGTTAGTCGCCCACGGCGTCGCGACCGCGGCGAAGGATGAGCGGATCGGCGTCGTAGACAACCGAGGTGTCCTTGTCCGCGTAGTCGAACTGATTGAGGAAGTAGCGCATGGCGTTGATGCGGGCGCGTTTCTTGTCGTTGGATTTGATGGTGATCCATGGCGCGTGATCGGAGTCCGTGTACAGGAATGTACGCTCCTTGGCGTCCGTGTACTCGTCCCAGCGATCCAGCGATGCCAGGTCCATGGGAGAGAGCTTCCAACGGCGGACGGGGTCGATCTGGCGGATGGCGAAGCGGGTTCGCTGCTCCTGCCGGGTCACGGAGAACCAGAACTTGGTGACGTGGATGCCTGCGTCCACCAGCATCTTTTCGAACACCGGGGCCTGGCCCATGAAGGTGTCGTATTCGTCGTCGGTGCAGAAGCCCATGACGCGTTCCACGTTGGCGCGGTTGTACCAGGAGCGGTCGAACATGACGATCTCGCCTGCGGTGGGAAGGTGTTGGATGTAGCGCTGGAAGTACCACTGGCCTTGCTCGCGGTCGGAGGGCTTGGCGAGCGCCACGGTGCGGGCGGACCGTGGATCCAAGTGCTCGGTGAAGCGTTTGATGGTGCCGCCTTTACCGGCAGCGTCGCGTCCCTCGAAAACAATCACGTGCTTGAGCCCGAGGTCCTGACCCCAGTATTGGAACTTCAACAGCTCGATCTGCAGGCGGTACTTCTCGATCTCGTACTCATCGCGGGTCATTCGCTGCGGGTAGGGATAGTCCTCGTTCCACGTCTCTACCGCTGATCCACCGGGATCGATGAGGTCCGGGTCTTCACCTTGGCCTCCGCTGATGGTGTAGCCCAGTTCCACCAAGTGATCGATGGTTTCCCGCAGGTTGTCCCTGATCCACCAATCGTCCAGTGATGTGGATGGTGGGGTTGCCTCCGTCATGCGGTCCTCCTGGTCTGTAAGCCTGCCCGGCCTGCGGGTTGAGCGGCAGCGTAGCAAGGCTTGGTGACGGGAACATGAACAGGCTATGCAGCGGTCAGCCGTGGTTGCGGCGGGCCTCCACCTGCGTGAAGAGCAGCCAGCTTAGCCAGACGCCCAGAAGGATCGCCGCGCCGGGCAGCAAGTCCAATGGTGCGATTTCGCGCCCGGCGGGGAGAATACCGAACCCGAGCCCTACAGCGCCCGCCACAACCACCAAGCTGATGGCATCCGAAGCCACGTCAAGTGACCGGCGCCGTATCAGTTTGACCGCCAGCCCTCCGGCCATGATCACCACGATTGCCACACCCATTCCCAACGGGTAGGCGCTGAAGCCCGGCACGAAGTCCTGGGATGCGGCCCACACCATGAAGGTCAGCAGACCTGCGAAAAGTGCAAGTGAAGTGATGAGCGAGGCAGCGGTGGTCATCACCGTCATCCGCCGGTCCTTGTCATGGCGTTTCCGGGGAATGTAGTCCCAAGCGCCACGGGTCAGCTTGGAACTAATCCACCCCGCGATCACCACCAGGACCAGCGGGACCAGGATGGGCGTGACGTAGTTGTTGCTGACCGCCCAAAAGAAGGCCAGAAGTGCCGTGTAGACCTGCGGAGTGGCAACAATTCCCAGCCACCAGCCCGTCAGATATTCATTGCGGGCTTCGGGGAGGTCCAGGGGATGGACAAGGTACTGCGTTTTCGGGTCCGGTAGTTGGACCTTTTCTTCGATGGGATTCATGACGCCCTCCACGGGACCTGCTCGATGTATGGCGGGCGAAGACCCGCTCTGGCGATTTCGTAGACCTTCTGGCGCGCCACACCGAGCTCACCGGCTACGGTTACCGCGCTGTATTCGTCCAGGAGTTCGGCGACTGCTGCCGATCTGACTCCGGACGCCCTGGAGTTCAAATGCGCTGCGAAAATGCTGACTTCGGCTGCGAGGAGAGCGACGGCGAGAGGCCCGCCGAACGGCTCTGCCCAGCCCGGTTTGCCCTCGGCTGCAGCCGAATAGAGGGCATCCCCGCCATCAGCGATGACCGCGCTGACTTGTTCCGGGGTAATGCCGCGTTCTGTGAATCGTTTGGCCGCCGCCTCCCTGGAGCCATCACCAGGGGGTCGGTGAGTAAGGATCTTGTGCCATGGTGAATCCCGCGCAACGGGCGTGTCACCCCGGGGTTGACTGCTCATGCATCCCATGGTGCGCCGCACCAGGCCGAAGTGTCAACCCTAGGGTGACAAAACTAATCTGTCGGGGCTGCCCGGAGGGCGGCTGCCCTGTCGTCCGCCGCGAGAAGGTCAATCCAGTAGCGACGGAAAGCGGTCTCGTCATCGTCCATCCGCACATCCTCGAGCAGCCCACCGCAACGCTCGATCGTCTTGGCTGAGGCCGCGTTGTTGTCATCGCACGTTAGGAGAACGCGATCCAACTCCCCCCGCGCAGCCACAAGGCTGCACATCTCACGCAGAGCCCAGGAAGCCGCTCCCCGTCCACGATCGGACGGCCGGACTCCGTAGCCAATGTGCCCACCGGAGTTCAGGAGGGCCGGGGTCAGGTGATGACGGAATGCGATGGCACCCACATACCGCGAGCCCTCCGTGATCCAGCGATAGGTGCATGGAA
The DNA here is from genome assembly GCF_011605365.1 of Paenarthrobacter sp. MSM-2-10-13. Lineage (NCBI taxonomy): Bacteria > Bacillati > Actinomycetota > Actinomycetes > Micrococcales > Micrococcaceae > Paenarthrobacter > Paenarthrobacter sp. MSM-2-10-13. The sequence goes on from NZ_JAAOXO010000005.1 coordinate 98,160, forward strand.
CCATGCCGTCCTTCTCCGGGGTGTTTTCAGCGTCCAGCAGCCTGGCAACCCATTCCTCGAATCCTTCGGGGGTGGTGACGTCGTCAGCCATGAAGACGGCGGCACCGTCCTGATGGGCCCCGGCCCACTCTTGGTGGGACTCGAGGAACGAGTGGTAAAAGGACGTATCAGGGGCAACCAGGGTGAACATGGACCGACCCTATCGCGGGCGCCCTTTCCCTGGTTGTCATATCGGGCCGCTAGGCCGACGGGTTCGCTCGCGGCAGCTTCCTGCCCCGCACAGCTGCGTGCGTCTTCTGGAGTGCAGCAATTGATGCGTCATAGGAGTGCTGGGCGACCCCCACGAAGAGGCAATCAACGATCATCATCTGCGCAATCCGGCTACCCATGGCCCCCGGGCGGAAAGGAGTCTCGCGGGCAGCCGTGCTCAGCACAACGTCGGCCGCCCTGCCCAGTGGCGAATCAGCATGGTTGGTGATGGCGATGGTGACGGCTCCCGCCGCCTTGCCTGCCTTCAAGAAATCGATGGTGTCCAGCGTGGCTCCCGAGTGGGAGATGGCGACAGCAACGCCGTCGGCATCCAGAAGGGCCACGGATGCCAAGGCGGCATGCGGATCCCCCCAGCTGAAGGAGGTGAGTCCTATCCGGTGCAATTTCTGCTGCATGTCCTGGCCCACCAAACCGCCTGCCCCCACGCCGAAGATGTCTACCTTCCGGGAACCGGACACTGCATTCACCGCCTTGGCCAGCTGGTCCACGTCCAACACTTGCGCGGTATCGGCGATGGACATTGTTTCGTTGAACGCAATTTTGGAGACGATGTCCTGCAAAGAGTCTGCGGTGTTGATGTCCTCATAGACCTCCGCAGGCACGCCGTGGGCCACACTCTCGCGAGCAGTTTCACGGGCAAGGTCCAAGCGAAGATCGGAGTAGCCGCCGTAGCCCACCTTTTTGTAGAAACGCACCACGGACGTAGTGGACGTCCCGCATTCCTCGGCCAGATCCCCGATGGACATGGTGGCCGCCCGCGATGGGTCCGAGAGGACCAGCTCGGCCACGGCCCGTTCCGAGGGGCGCAACGCCGGCAGGACAGAACGTATTCGCACCAAAACGGTGCGGGACAACTGCGCGTTCCCCGGCGCTTCCACCATGGTTTCCTCTCTAGTCCTTTGAGCCCAATCCAAGGCCACCAGTGCCTTGTCATTAAGTTACACAAGCATCACTCGGAAGGTAAGTCATTGACGCGGTGCGGGCAAGCGAATACGGTCGGTGTAAGGAAAATCACAAAACTTGTCATGCTACTCGCTCCCCTCGAAAGGCTCTTTCATGGCACTGGATCGTAGAAAACTGCTTCATGCATCGGGGCTGGCGGCAGCTGCCGCCGTCGTCGCACCTTTTGCTCCTGGTGCGGCCGCCAACAACCCCAACGCACAGAACCGGCCGGGAAAACCGGGAGTACTTGTCAACGGTGCCGATGTAGCCGCCGCCGATAACTGGAGCATCTTCGCGGGGCGCAAGGTAGGCATCATCACCAATCCCACCGGCGTCTTGGCAAACTTCCGCTCGATCGTGGATGACATGGCGGCCAAAGGCGTGGACGTCAGGGCAGTTTTCGGGCCCGAGCATGGCTTCCGGGGGACCGCGCAGGACGGCGCCAGCGAAGGAACATCCGTGGACCCGCGGACCGGCATCACGGTCTACGACTCCTACGGCGCCAACGTTGCCACTTATGTGGGCTTCTTCAAAGCCTCCGGCGTGGACACCATATGCTTCGACATTCAAGACGTCGGCGCCCGCTTTTACACCTACATCTGGACCATGTGGGGTGCCATGCAGGCGGCGTCCCAAACCGGAGCCGCGTTAGTTGTCCTGGACCGCCCCAACCCCATCGGCGGCCAGGCCCGCGGACCGGTGCTGCAGAAGGGGTTCGAGTCCGGCGTTGGCCAGCTGGGCATTGCGCTCCAGCATGGGATGACCGTGGGCGAGCTCGCCAAATACTTCAACGCGGTTCATCTTCCCGCCGCGGGCCTCACACCCATCCAAGACCTTCAGGTGGTGGAGGTCCAGGGATGGCGGCGCGACATGACCGGACCGGACAACCGGGCAGCGTGGATCCTGCCAAGCCCCAACATGCCCACACCCGAAACCGCCACCCTGTACCCCGGCACTGCACTGTTCGAGGCCACCAACATGTCAGAGGGGCGCGGCACAACCAGGCCCTTCGAACTCATCGGCGCGCCCTACGTGGACTACCGCTGGGCCGAGGCACTGAACAGCAAGGGTCTTGCGGGCGTCACGTTCCGTGAGGCGTATTTCCAGCCAACACTTTCCAAAAACCAAGGCGTCATCTGTGGGGGCGTGCAGGTTCACATCACCGATCCCACCCGCGTCGAAGCCCTGGAAGTGGGCACCCATATGTTGGTCGAAGCCAAGCGCCTGTACCCCGGCTTTGGGTGGCGAGGCGACGGCGGACGCTGGATGGGCTTGCTGAGCGGCTCGGCCCGCTTTGCCCAACAGCTCGACGCCGGTGCTGACGCCAGGACCATCATGGACAGCTGGCGGTCCGAACTGGACCAGTTCGTGCGCGACACCCGCGGGTACCTCCTCTACAACGGCAAGCGCTAATGGCACCGGCAAACCTCAACCACAACAAGGACGATGGGATTGGGAAACACATGCAAAGAAAACGAACTTCACTCATGACGGCGGCCGCCACTGCGCTGTTGATGACGGGAGCGGGGGTGTTGACCGGCGTGGGCACGGCAGTCGCAGCCCCGCCCACCACCACTGGAAGTACGACGACGGCCTCCGCCTCGCCGGACATCGAGGCGATGATTTCCGGCATGACGCTGGACGAAAAGATCGGCCAGATGACCTGGACCCACGTTTACGGATCGTCGGCGGACGACACCTCCATGGCGACGAAGAACCAAGAGAGGTACGGCGTCAACACGCCGGCCGAGGTAGTGGCTAAGTACAACTTGGGCGGCGTCCTCTACTTCGCGTGGTCCGGAAACACCAACAACCCCCAGCAGGTTGCGGGTCTCTCCAATGGCTTGCAGCAAACGGCCTTGCGGGAGGACGGGACCGGCATTCCACTAGCCGTCACCATCGATCAGGAAGGTGGCCTGGTTGCCCGCATCGGACCGCCCGCTACTGTGCTGCCGGGCAACATGGCCCTCGGCGCCACCGCGGATGCGAATCTTGCCAAGGCACAAGGAGAAATCCTTGGCTCCGAAATGCGTGCCATGGGTATCAACGTTGACTTCGCACCGGTCCTGGACCTGAACTCCAACCCGGACAACCCGGTCATCGGAATCCGCTCCATGGGCGAGGACCCGGCGCTGGTCAGTGCCCTCGGTGTTGCCCAGATCGACGGCATTCAAGCACACAACGTAGGCGCGGCCGCCAAGCACTTCCCCGGCCACGGCGACACCTCAGTGGATTCCCACTACGGACTGCCTACCGTCACTTACGATCGCGCAACACTCAATGAGCACCTGAAGCCCTTCAAGGCCGCAATTGACGGTGGCGTGGACATGGTCATGACGGCCCACATCATTGTTGAGGCCATCGACGCGGAAATGCCTGGCACCCTGTCCCACAAGGTACTCACCGGTTTGCTTCGCGATGAGATGGGCTTCAAGGGTTTGGTGACAACAGATGCCCTGGATATGGCCGCAATGGCCGCCGAGTGGCCCCAGGAAGAAATCGCCGTCAAGGCCATCCAGGCCGGTTCTGACATCCTCCTCAACTCCCCGGATGTGGACGCGTCGTTCGCCGGGGTTCGCGCCGCCGTCGAGTCCGGTGAAATCACCGAGACCCGCCTGGATGAGTCCGTCCGACGGATCCTTGAATGGAAGGTCAAACGTGGGGTCTTCGAGCAACCCCTGGCTGACCCCGCCGCTGTGGACACCGTCGTGGGAAGCGCAGAGAACCTGGCCACGGCCACGCTGATCTCCGACCACGCAGTCACCTTGGTGCGTAATGATAACGGGGTGTTGCCGCTCGCTTCGGGCAGCTCAGTGCTCATGGTGGGTGCCGGTTCAGCGTGGCCCGAGCTCGCGGGTCCAATGCTGAAGGACCAGGGATTCACAGTCACTGAAGACTACGAGGATGGGGCCTCGCCCTCCGCGGCCTACCGTGCACGTGCGGTGGCTGCCGCCGGCAACGTCGATGCCGTGGTCTTCGCTTCCTACAACGCCACCGGCAATGCTGCACAGAAACAGATGGTTGCAGAACTCGCGGCCACCGGCACACCGGTGATCGTTGTGGCAACCCGCAATCCCTATGACATCAACGTCTTCCCTGGCGCCGACGCCGTGCTTAACAGTTATGGAGTCAAGGAGGTCAACTTCCACGGTGCTGTCCGCGCCATCTCTGGTGGGGTCAACCCGAGCGGCAAGCTGCCGGTCAACGTTCCCAAGGCCGACGCCAGCGGTGTCCTCTTGCCGTTAGGCTTCGGGCTGAGTTACGAAATGACGACGCCGGCCCCTGTCACCTTCACGGACCGCCCGGGTCACGGGCAGGACGGCTACACCATCCCCTCTGTCCCGGGTGTGGCGTACCTGATTGACGGCAAGGAAGTGGCAGCCGGAAGTTACAGGAAGCCTTCCGGCACTGTGACCGTCACAGCGGAACGGCGGCCCGGGTACGTCTTTACCGAAGGTTCTGTCACCCAGTGGGCTCACACCTTCACCACTGGGCTCCCCAAGCCCTAGGAAGAGTTACACCACAGTCGAGTTCATCAGTGCGACCGTGATGAGCAGGGCAATCCCGAACATCGGCAGGCAAAGAATGATGTTGGTCCGGCGGTTGTCCCTCATCACGGCCACGAACTCCCGGAGGAAGGCGCTGGGCACAAAGTATCTGGCCGTGGGAGCACCCACAACCTCGGCGTTGATCTTCTGGCGCCGGGACAGGAGCGCGGCGCGGAGCACGTGGTAATTGTTGGTGCATACCAGCACCGGCCCCTGAATGCCCTTATCTGCCAGCAGGGCAACGGAGTACCGCAGGTTTTCGCGGGTGGTGGTGGCCTGGTTCTCTTCCAACACATCCGTGGCCACCGCACCCTTTGCCACCAAGTACTCCTTCATGGCGGCGGACTCGGGCCGGGGTTCGTCCGGGCCTTGGCCTCCGGAAGGCACCAAGACCGGCCTGGCCGGGGTGCCGCCGTCGTAAATTTCCAAAGCCTTGTTCAAGCGGGCGGCGAGCAACGGCGGGACCTTGCCATTGATCAAGCCGGAACCGAGGACAATCACGGCCGCCGGGTTGGGGCTGAAACGCATCCGCGAATACACCAACGCGTACCCCAGGAACACCACGAAGGCGCAGCCCAGGTAGGCGCAGAGGAAGAAGGCGAGGGCGGCGACGCCGGCCAATACCGGCTGCCTGCTCAGTACGAAAAGAAACGCAACCACCGGCGCGAGGAAGACCGCAAGCCCCACCGCGATGGGCAGGAAGCTGGTGATCCCCGGGCCTTCCCTACGGACCATCGTGGCACCATTCGCGATCAGGAAGCCCGCGAACACAAAGATGCTCACCACCGGGACCACCAGGACCACAAGGTTCAGCCACTCGAACCACGGGTTCAGGTCAATGAGGAATTCCAGCACAGCCTGCAGGAGGAACCACGCCGCCACCAGCAGGAACACGCCGTTGCGAAGCCGCCGCCGATCCGACTGGAAAGAGGCGAGGAAGAGCCCCGAGAAGAGGAGCCCAAGGACCAGGTTCAGCATGATCCAAGCCTATGCGGTACCAGTCAGGCCGATTCGCGAATGACCAGCTCGGTGGGGATGGTGACAGCAGCCGGACGCTTGCCGCTGATGACGTCCAGCAGCAGCCGCACCATTTCCTCGCTGATCCGATCAAACGGCTGCCTGACCGTGGTGAGCGGCGGCGTCGCCTCCTGCGAGAGCTTAATGTCATCAAAGCCGACGACGGCGACGTCACCTGGAGTTGTCAGGCCCGCCTCCCGCAAAGCGTCCAAGGCACCAAGCGCCATGAGGTCGTTCGCAGCGAAAACAGCATCGATGTTCTTGGTGCGGCCGAGAAGTTCGCGCATCGCTTTGGCGCCGCTGTCGCGGCTGTAGTCACCCTGGGCAATGAGCTCTTCATCGATATCCGCACCTTGATCGTCCCGGTACGCTTCGAGTCGCCGCGTACCGCCGGAGGTGTCCGCAGGGCCGGCGATGGTGGCAATCCGCCGCCGACCGCCGTCGCGCAAGTACCGCAAAACGTCGCGGGCGCCCTCGTAATCGTCGGCAGCGACGTAACCCATCTTCTTTTCGAAGCCCAAGGGGGCGCCACAAGCGATCGCCGGGACACCCGCGGCAATGATGTCCGCGATGATGCCCTTCCGGCTTCCATGGGAGGAAATGAGAAGGACACCATCAACATGGCCCGCGGTAAGGAAATCGGTGGCACGCCGTTGTTCATCATCGGTGCCGGCCATGATCAGGACCAGCGGAATGTCATGCACAGCCAGGGCGTCCGCTGCGCCGCGCATGAGGACAGCGAAGTTGGGGTCCTCGAAGAGACGTTCCTGGGTCTCAGTGAGCAGGAAAGCCACGGAATTGGCACGATTGGTGGCGAGATTCCTTGCATGAGGGTTGACTCGGTAGCCCGTCTTCTTGATCGCGGCGTTGACGGCTGCCAAGGCTGACGGACTGACCCAATGGCCACCGTTAAGAACCCGGGAAACGGTACCTCGCGATACGCCGGCTTCTGCGGCCACATCGTCGATTTTGGGCCGGGGCCTGGGGGCGGATTGCGTCATGACCCAAAGCCTACCTACCGCTAGGCCTTCACGGCGCCAGCGGCAAGATCCACCTTCCAATAGCGCTGCAGGAGAAGGAACATGATCACCAACGGCACGATGGACAGCAGCGCGCCGGCGAGCACCAGCGTGTACAGGGCGGGCGCTGAAGCGCCTTGGTTCAGCAGACCGTTAAGTCCCACAGTGATCGGGAACAATTGGTCGTCGCCGAGCATGATGTACGGCAGCATAAAGTTGTTCCAAATGGCCACGAACTGGAACAGGAAAATGGTCACCAGGCCCGGGAGCATCATGGGTGCAGCAATGCGGTTGAAGATATACATTTCCTTGGCGCCCTCGGTTCGGGCGGCCTCAATGACATCACCGGGAACGGAGGCCGCGGCGTAGATCCGCGCCAGGTAAATGCCGTACGGGCTGATGATCTGCGGCAAGAGCACCGACCAGTAGGTGTTGGTGAGGCCCGCCTGGGCCAGCATCAGATATTGCGGAATGGCGAGGATAACGCCGGGAACCAGCACACCCATCAGCAGGACCTTGAAAACACCCGACTTGCCCGGGAAATCGAACTTCGCCAGCACGTAGCCGGAAAGAGCTGAAACCCAGGTGGACACTATCGCGCCGACGCCCGCGTATAGGGCCGTGTTGAGCATCCAGCGCCAAAACAGGCCGTCGCGGTATTCGGTGAGCTCCACAATGTTGTCCCAAAGGTGCGTACTGGGGGCCAAGGTGAAGGTGGAGAACAGCTCAGTGCCGTCCTTGCTCGCGGCAGCCACAACCCAAATCACGGGAAACAGGCAATAGAGCGCGCCGAGGATCAGGATTCCGGTGGAGAGATAGCTGGGCTTTTCCTTGATGAAGTCCGGTTTGGTGGCCTTGCTTCGCTTGGGGTTGGCGCGGCGGTTTGTGGGTGGCGTGGCGAGGGCAGTCACGGTCAGTTCTCCTGTCCGAAGGCCCGCTTCTGCACGATGCGCAGGAACAGGAACGAAATGATGAAGGTTGCCAAGGCGATCACGATGCTGGTGGCAGCAGCAGAGAAGACGTCATTGCGGGTGAAAGCATCCCGGTACACCAGCATGAGCGGAGACCAGCTAGTGGAAAGGCTGTTAGCCAGGGGGCGCAGCGTTGTGGGTTCGGCGAAGACCTGCAGCGTGGCGATCATCGAGAACAACGCTGTCATCACCAGTGAAGGGGCGATGATGGGGATCTTGATCCTGATGGCCGTCTGGATCTCGGAGCAGCCATCCAGCTTTGCGGCCTCGTAGATTTCGCTGGGCACGGCCTTCAGCGAGGTGTATATGACGATCATGTTGAAGCCGACACCACCCCACAGGGCGATGTTGCAGATGGCGAACGTGACCAGGTTGGGATCCAGGAGCGACGGCAATTCCATGCCGAACTGCCTGGCCAGGAAGTGGAACGGACTGACGCCGGGAAGGTACAGGAAGCCCCACAACAGCGAGCTGATCACCGCAGGTACCGCGTACGGCAGGAAGATGGCCGTTCGGGAGAAACTGCCGGCCCTTGTCCGCCGCGAATCCAGCAGGAGCGCAAAGAGCAGGGCAAAGCCAAGCATCAGTGGGATGAGAATGAGCCCATAGGTGAGGACGCGCAGGACGCTGCCCAGGAACTCCGGGTCTGATAGCGCGCTGACGTAGTTGTCCAAACCGGCGAACGCCGTGCTTTGTGAACCTTTGCCCAGGCCCAGCCCGCTGACCTTCTTCTTCTGGAAGCTCAGCACCAGGGTGTAAATGATGGGCGCTGCCATGAAGACGAGGAACAGGATGATGCCCGGGGCGAGCATTGCGTAAGGGATGAGCACCCGGGATTTGAAGTTCTGCGACTTCCTCGGGGTTCCGGCTGCAGTATCGGCCGCCGGACCGGGCCTGGTTACGGTCATTGCCACGGGTGCACTTCCTTGTGGTGGATCGACGAGTTGTGGTTCGAGGTGGGATCAGCGTGTGGGAGGGCGCCTGGCGTCTCGCTTGCGGACGCCCTCCCGCGCTGGAGCGGTTGCTGACAACCGTTGCTTGGAGCGGTTACTTGACCGTGAAGCCGGTCTTCTTCAGGTCATCCACGGTGACCTGCTGCATGGTGCTGACTGCGTCCAGGAAGGCACTCTTCTGCTTGGACTGTGCAGCTTTGGCGAACTGGTCGTTGTAGGCGTTGTACGCCACGTTGACGTTAGGGCCGTAAGTGAACGAGCCCACGTTCTGCGCAGCCTCGCCAACAACCTTGTAGAAATCGGGCTGGTTGGAGAAGAACGCAGGAGCCTCAGTTAGTGATGATTCCGCGCCTGCGGTGTCAGCGGGGTAGATGCCCGCTTCCTTGACCAAGGCTTTGATTGCCTCCGGGTCGGTGTTCAGCCACGTGGCGAACTTGGCCGCGGCGTCGAGGTTCTTGGACTGGGAGGTGACGGCAGTAGAAGATCCACCCCAGTTGCCGGTGGACGGCTTGGAAGCATCCCACTGCGGCATAGGTGCGGCCTTCCACAAGCCCGCCGTAGCACCGGCGTTGCCCTCCAGAACACCCGGGCCCCAAGCTGCGCTGAGCCAGCCAACCTGCTTGCCGGTGTTGAGCGCGGTGTTCCACTCCGGTGTGTACATGGGCTTGTTGTCGATGACGCCCTCTTCCACGAGGCCGCCCCAGTATCCGGCCACCTTTTCTGTAGGCTCTTCGGCGATCTTCACGTTCCAGGCGTCACCATCAACACCCCACCAGGAGGCTCCGGCCTGTTGTGCCATGCCGGTAAACCATCCGGCGTCGTTGGAGGAGAACGTTCCCAAGTAGGCCTCGGGGTCAGCTGCATGAACAGTCTTTGCAGCGGCCGCGTACTCATCCCAGGTTTTGGGAGTAGCGATGCCCAGCTTCTCAAAGATGTCAGCGCGGTAGTAGAAGACCATGGGGCCGGTGTCCTGCGGAACGGAGTACAGCGCATCGCCGCCCAGCGTCACATCATTCCAAACGCCATCAGGGAAGTGGCTCTTGGTGTCGTTTGCCACGGTGCCGGATAGGTCTGCGAGCGCATCGGCTGCTACCAGGGTAGGGATTTTCTGGTACTCGGCCTGGATCAGGTCCGGGGCGCCGCTGCCGGCTTTGACGGCGGTGAGCAGCTTGGTGACAGCCGGGTCTCCGCCGTCCTGCTTGTTCACGGTGACGTGGATGTTGGGGTTTTTCTCGTTCCAGAGTTCCACCACCTTGTCCAGGTTTGGGGCCCAAGCCCAGTAGGTCAGTTCCACTTTCTGGTTGGGATCGCTGGTGGCCGCGCTTTGGCTGCCTGCCGTGGATCCTCCTGAACAACCTGCGGCGAGCATTGTGGCCGCTGCGAGCATGGCTACGGCGCCTGCACGAAATGACTTGCGCATTTCGTCCTCCTTGTCGAAAAGCTGAATGGTGCTGTGTGGATTCGTCGCTCATCCGAGCGGAAGTTCGGTTTGTGACTGTGAGCGGTTCCAGTTAGTCACAGCTCTGTGATCTATGTCAACACTAAAATTCCTCTAGTCAGTGCCTGTAGGGCTGTGATAATACTGGGAGCGCACACAGTTCTAAGGAGACCATTCGATGACAGACGTCCTGCAGGCCCCCGCCGCCCAACGCGCACCCGCGCCTTGGGTACAGCGACCGGCCGGCCTTTGCTACGGCGGGGACTACAACCCCGAGCAATGGCCTCGTGAGGTCTGGGTGGAAGACATCGCGCTGATGCAGGAGGCCGGGATCAACCTGGTGAGCATCGGCATCTTCTCCTGGGTGTTGCTGGAACCCCGCGAAGGTGAATACGACTTCGAATGGCTGGACGACTTGATGGACCTGCTCGCGCAGGCAGGCATAAGCGTTGACCTCGGAACACCTACGGCGGCACCGCCTGCCTGGTTCTGGAAGAAGTACCCGCATGCGCGCCCCGTGACCCGTGAGGGCGTCACCTTGGGCAACGGATCGCGTGGCATGGCCAGCCCCAGCTCCCCGGAATATCGCAGGGCTGCCGCCAACATCACCGAGCAACTGGCACGCCGCTACGCAGCCCACCCCGCGCTGGTTCTTTGGCACGTCCACAATGAATACGGCGCACCGGTCAGTGAGTCCTACGACGAGCAGTCCGTCCTAGCGTTCCGCGACTGGCTCCGCAACCGTTATGGCACTTTGGACGCTCTGAACCAGGCTTGGGGCACCCTTTTCTGGGGGCAGAAGTACGGCGAGTGGGATGAGATTGACGCACCCAGGCTTTCGGCCAGCGTCAGTAACCAGGCACAGCGGCTCGACTTCCGCCGGTTCACCTCGGACGCCATGCTGCAGTGCTTCATTGCCGAGCGCGATGTCATCAAGAAGTACACGCCTGATCTCCCTGTGACCACCAACTTCATGGCCACCAACTGCCTTTCAGCCGACTATTGGGCCTGGGCCAAGGAGGTGGACATCGTTGCGAACGACCACTACCTGGTTGCGCAGCGCGCAGACAACCACGTTCTCCTCGCCATGGATGCCGACCTCACCCGTTCCTTGGCAGGCAACCGTCCCTGGATGCTGATGGAACACTCCACCGGAGCCGTGAACTGGCAGGGCCGGAACATTGCCAAGCGGCCCGGGGAATTGGCCCGCAACAGCGTGTCCCACCTGGCACGCGGGGCAGACGCCATCATGTTCTTCCAGTTCCGGGCCTCCCGCTATGGCGCTGAAAAGTTCCACTCCGCCATGCTCCCGCATGCCGGTACCGGCACCCGGATCTGGCGGGAGGTCCTTGACCTGGGCGACGACCTCAGGAAACTCGCCCCCGTGAAGGGCTCCACCGTGGATTCGCGGGTGGCCATCCTCTGGGACGTGGAATCCTTCTGGGCTCAGGATTTGGAATGGCGGCCCACCAGCGACCTTGATCACCGCGAGCGGATCGAGTCGTTTTACACCGTCCTGTGGAACCGCGGCATCAGCGTGGACTTTGCCCACCCCGAAGCGGACCTCTCCGGCTATGACCTGGTTCTCGCCCCGGCGCTTTACCTGGTGGGTGACGAGGCGGCTGCGAACATCAGCCGCTACGTTCGCGACGGCGGGCACCTGATGGTGTCCTATTTCTCCGGAATCGTGAACGCCAACGACACCGTCCCGGCCGGCGCCTCCCCGGGTGGGCTCCGTGATGTTCTCGGCCTGGAGATTCACGAATTCCTGCCTCTGCGTGAGCACGAGATCGTCACTCTGGGCAGCGGCGCCACCGGAACGGTGTGGTCCGAAGAAATCCACGCCAGCACCGCCAGCGTACTCAGCCGTTACACCAGCGGCCCGGCGGCCTCCGGCCCCGCCATCACGCGCAACACGTTCGGCAGCGGCACCGCCTGGTACATCTCCACAAAGCTCGACGGCGGCCACCTCGCTGACGTCGTACTTGACGCCGTGAATGCTGCAGGAATTGAGCCCGGAGTTCAACCGCCCGCCGGATTGGAGGTAGCTTCGCGCCATTCAGAAGAAGGCACCTTCACCTTCCTCATCAACCACACCGACGCCGACGCCGAGTACACGGCGAGCGGACTAAACCTGCTCTCCGGAGAGGATGTCAGCGGAACCGCACACGTTCCGGCCGGCACCATCTGCGTGGTCCACACCCCAGCGGAAGGGCACTGACCCCGCTGACACCGAGCCGTCGGCCGGGACCGATTACGGTCCGGGCCGGCGTTCCACCCCCGCGGGCTGCCACCCGCCGTCGAGCTGGTCCTCACCCTGAGGGCCCGTGGTAGATTCGATAGGCGAAAACGCGCAAAAAGGGGTTGATCATGAGCGACGCAAGGACATCCCGGGCGCGGTATTTGAATGCCGTTGCTACCTCGCTGCTGCTGGTCACCGTCACTGGCGGGCTCGCTGCGTGCCGCGACGAAAAGAAGCCCACGCCCCCTTATCCGGCAGTCGAATGGCAAGGAACTGCGCCCAACGCGGCCATAGAAGCCGATCCCTGGGTCATGGCAGCCCGCAAGTCACTCGAGGCTCAGGCCGTCGCACAGAATTTTATGGATTTCACGTTGCCCCAACTGGTGGAGACCACAGGCCTGGATCTCCGAATTCGCCTTTCCAGGCACCCCTTGAACGATGTTGAGCAGAAACGACGCCCGGACATCCGCCCAGGGCCCGATCCCTTCCTCCCCATGGAGGTCAAACCGGGCCCGACTGCCGGCACTGCCGAGGTCCGCGGTTGCGTGGTGCGTTGGGCGTCCGAAACAGGCGACGTGCCGGATGAACTGAATGCCACCGGCGTGATGTTCCGAATGGAACACCTCGAGGCAGGGCAACTGCGGATCAGCAGCGTGGTGACACTTCCCCAACAGGACTGCAGTGCAGCGAAGCCACCCGTGGCCCTGTTCGCACCTGCTCCGGAGCCGTCCGACATCACCGACGCCCAGGATATTGTCCGGGCCGCACGAGCTGACATCGACCCTCCGGCGATGCCCTGAGTACGTAGGCCCTGGCTGCAACGAGGTCGTCCTAACCATGCCGGTTCCCCACTAAGCTGGTTCAATGAGCTCAGGCCCGTGTTCTGCTACACGCCGACGCAGTTCACGCCCCCTTACAGGCTCCGCCCATTTACGGCAGCCGATGTTCCTGTGATCCAGGAAGCCTCGAGCGATCCACTCATTCCTGCCATCACGACAGTTCACGCCCCCTTACAGGCTCCGCCCATTTACGGCAGCCGATGTTCCTGTGATCCAGGAAGCCTCGAGCGATCCACTCATTCCTGCCATCACGACAGTTCCCGCCAGCGGTTCTCGCCAGTCAGCTCTGGCCTTCATCGAAAGACAGCACCAACGCAAAGTTGATGGCACCGGGTACTCCTTCGCTATTGCTGATGCCTCCTCTGATCAGGCGGTTGGCCAAATCCGGCTGTGGCTGAAGAACCTCAGCCAAGGCCGGGCGAGCATTGGCTATTGGGCGGCGCCAAGTCATCGGGGGAATGGAGCTGCTTCCTCTGCTTTAGGTGCCCTCGCCGCCTGGGGTCTTGCGCAACCCGGGATTCATCGATTGGAACTCTACGTCGAGCCTTGGAATGAGGGCTCCTGGCGCGCAGCCGAGCGCAGCGGGTTCGTACGGGAAGGGACGATGAGGAGCTGGCTGGAGATTGGCGGCCAGCGCAAGGACATGTACATGTACTCGCGCCTTCCCGCTCGCTAGAAATCACGCTACGGGACACTGTCGGGCCGGAAGTGTCAGCGACGTGTTGAGGCCGCTTATCGTGGGCTGGTACTTGGATTGGTCCTCCACAGAGAAGGAGAACTGTGTCTGTCATCGACACTTGGAAGAAGGTCCGAACGACCACCGCCTACAAAGGCTTCGTGACGATCAACCGTGAAACCTATGAAGAAACGAATGGAGCGGTGACCGACTGGGATGTCATTGCCAGTCGCGACTCTGCGGCGACCCTTGCCTTCACTCCTGCAGCAAGTCACGTCGTCCTTTTCGAACAGTTCCGTGTGGGGCCCGAGAAAGCACTACTGGAACTCCCCGGCGGATACCTCAACGCCGATGAGCAACCCGCGGATGCAGCTCTTCGAGAGCTACGAGAAGAAACCGGCTACCACTCAGAATCAACCTTCTACGCTGGCTCAGAGTGGTGGGCTGCGAACTCGTCACGACGCAAACATCTTGTAATAGCCGCCAACGCATCGGAAAGATTTGACGCGGCCTGGGGGGAGTCTGAATCCGGAGAGGTCCGCCTTCTTCCCATCTCGGAACTCATGGATTTTCTGGTCAGCGGTGAACTCACCGACGCAGGTCTGGCCTGCCGCGGCCTGGCAGCTCTCGCCCGCAGCAATCCCGATAACGAACTGCTCACAGATCTACGTGACTGCATCCGCAAACTCCTACTGACCCACTAGCGACTGCCGTGGCAAAGTTGTGGTCCGCTTCGGCCCATAGGAGCCAAGCCTCACGGCGGTCCGATGAAGCATCCCGCCGGACGGAAGGAGGCCTGTGCACGGCACTTTGATCATTCGTGCAGAGGACTTCTAAAACTGACAACCAGCAGTCGGCCTTCGCGTAATATTTCCGTCCCAGATGTTGTTCCAAATCATCTGCCGTGGACAGCAGTCACAAAGACAACTTCCGGGACAGTTCGCTGCGGTCTTAGGAGCCCATGCCGAGGTATCGGTAGACGGTGGCGCGGCTGGCTCCGATGATCTTTCCGATATCCGTCGGATTGAGACCGCGAGCTTTTAGTTCATGTACCCTCTTGACCTTCTCGTGGTCTGTCGTGATTTCCCGGCGTCCTGCCTTGCGTCCGTGAGCAGCTGCAGCCGCCATGCCAGCCTTGGTGCGCTCGGAAAGCTGGTCTCGTTCAAGCTGGGCGAACGCAGAAATGATGGTGACCAGCGCCTGGGCCACCGCTCCCCCGACCTCGCTGTCGGGGTTTTGTCCTAGTCCTACTAATCGTCGCGGCTCGGCGGCGGAGTGGCTGATATTTCCAAGGCAATACCCCCAGGGGGTACTTGACACCATACCCCCTATGGGTATAGTTTCAAGGCATGAGCACGCCAGACCTGAGCATGAGCCACCCCAATGCACCCATCATCGAGGTGGACCTGGAGCACGCCGCTCCCCACGGGTACACCAGCAATAAGGACGCCTACCTCAAACGCCTGAAACGGATTGAGGGCCAGGTCCGCGGGATTGCGCGCATGGTGGAGGATGACAAATACTGCATCGACATCCTGACCCAGATAGCCGCCGCCACCAAGGCCCTTCACGCCGTCAGCCTGGGACTCGTTGAGGAGCACATCGGCCACTGCGTCGTGGGGGCCGCCTCCGAGCCCAACCCCGAAACCCGCGCCGAACAGATCGACGCCAAAGTGAAGGAGGCCACCGATGCCATCGGGCGCCTGCTGCGGTAATTCAGCCACTAAGCACCACACTATTCAACTCATCACCAAGGAGACCCCCATGAGCCAGAGCATCCACACCAACGTCAACGTTTCCGGCATGACGTGCGGCCACTGCGTCTCCAGCGTGAGCGAAGAACTCGAGTCACTCAACGGTGTCGAAAACGTTGCAGTGGACCTAAATCCCGGCGGCCTGTCAACCGTGACCATCACATCAACCAAGGAGCTTTCGCCGTCCGAAATCGGCGAGGCCGTGGCAGAAGCCGGCTACCTGGTGGTAGCCAACGAAGCTTAGGAGTCCTCTTGAGTAGCCAGGAGACTTTCAACCAACCCGCACAAAGGGTCATCGAACTGGACATCGAGGGCATGACCTGCGCCTCGTGCGTCAATCGAGTGGAACGAAAACTGGGCAAACTCGAGGGTGTGGAGGCCAGCGTCAACCTGCCCCTCGAATCAGCCCACGTCACAGTCCCGGCAACCGTGACAGACCAGCAAATCGTGGACACCGTCAACGCGACGGGTTACAAAGCCACCATCCGCCACACCCCAGCTCCAAACACCCGAGAAATCCCCGGACACACTCCCCCTCATCACACCCACGAACACGGCGATGATGTGCTTGAGCCTGCCGGACCTGAACGCGAGCATGGCGGCGACGCCGGCGGCATGCGGCAGCATGCGTCTAAGGGAGGCACGACCGAGCATGCCGAGCATGGCGCCGGCGTTGCCGCGCTCACGGAGCATGCCGAGCATGGCGCCAGCGGCGCCGCGCATATGGATCACGAGAACCACATGGCTCACGGCCCCGCCGCCTCCACGCTCCGCCCACGCTTGATCGCCGCTGCCATTCTGACCGTGCCGGTCTTCGCGATCTCCATGATTCCCGCCCTCCAGTTCGCCAACTGGGGATGGGTTGCCGCGGTACTCGCCTTGCCTGTGGTGAGCTGGGCGGCCTGGCCTTTCCACCGTGCAGCGGCCGTCAATGCCCGGCATCTCGCTTCCACCATGGATACCCTCGTCTCCATCGGTGTGATTGCCGCGTACCTTTACTCGGCGTGGCAACTGTTCGCCGATCCCCGCATGACGGAACACCCCGGCATGGAAAGCATGTCCGGCGGAGGCCTCTACTTTGAGGTGGCTGCCGTAGTCACAACTTTCCTGCTTCTGGGCCGCTACCTTGAAGCGAACGCCAAGGCCAAGGCCGGCAACGCGCTCAAAGCGCTGCTGAACCTTGGCGCCAAGGACGCAACCATCCTTGTGGACGGCGTTGAGGAGAAGATCCCGGCGGATCAACTCCTTGTGGGGGACGTCATCGTCGTCCGCCCTGGTGAGAAGATCGCCACCGACGGCGTGGTCACGGACGGCGCGTCCGCCGTCGACGCCTCGCTGGTCACCGGAGAATCGGTGCCGGTGGAGGTTGGGCCGGGCAGTCTGGTGACGGGCGCTACCATCAACACTTCCGGTCGGCTCTTGGTCCGCGCCACCCGCGTGGGATCGGACACGACCCTCGCTCAGATGGGCCGGCTGGTCAGCCAAGCGCAGACAGGAAAGGCGCCCATTGCACGGCTCGCTGACAGGATCAGCTCTGTCTTCGTTCCAATTGTGCTGATCATCGCCCTGATCACGTTCGTACTGTGGCTCTTCTTCTCGGGTGACCTCAATGCAGCCTTCACGGCAGCTGTAGCCGTTCTGGTGATTGCCTGCCCATGCGCCCTTGGCCTGGCCACTCCGGTCGGGCTCCTGACAGGGACGGGCCGCGGAGCTCAACTGGGCATCCTCATTAAGGGCCCACAGGTTCTTGAGGACACCCGCCACGTGGACACCATCTTGCTGGACAAGACGGGTACTGTCACCAGCGGGAAGCTCGCCGTGGACCACACGGTTGGCCTGAACGGCTACGCCCCGGCAACCGTTCTGACCCTGGCTGGGGCTGTCGAATCGGCCTCCGAGCATCCGATCGCGCACGCCATTGCGGCCGCCGCCGAGGATGCGATGCCCGACGCCGGGACCCTCCCTGGTGTCGAAGGCTTCAGTTCCGCTCCGGGCGGCGGTGTGAGGGGCACCGTCTCACTTGACGGAGTCTCCAAGACCGTAGTTGTCGGACGTTCCGGCTGGTTGGAGGAGAACGGCATTCCGCTCGATTCAAGCCAACGCGAGGCCCTGGCGGCGGAGGAAAACGGTGGCGCCACAGCCATCTGGGTAGCTGTGAACGGTGAGGCTGCAGGGATCGTGAGCCTGAGCGACACCATCAAACCCGGCTCTGCAGCAGCAATCCGGAAGTTGAAGGACCTTGGAATCCGTCCCATCCTGCTGACCGGCGACAATGCCGCAGTGGCCGCCCAAGTGGCTGCCGCCGTCGGAATTTCACCGGAAGATGTCTTCGCCGGCGTACTTCCGGAGGGCAAAGTTGAGGCGGTTCGGAAGCTGCAGGCTTCCGGGGCCACTGTTGCCATGGCCGGTGACGGCGTGAACGATGCCGCAGCCCTGGCCCAATCGGACCTTGGTATAGCAATGGGATCGGGGACCGATGTTGCCATCGAAGCCTCGGACTTGACGGTCATGGGCAGTGATCTTGGTCAGCTGGTGCAGGCGATTGAACTATCGCGCAAGACCCTGTCCACCATCAAGACCAACTTGTTCTGGGCATTCTTCTACAACGCGATTGGCATCCCGGTGGCAGCACTTGGATTCCTGAATCCGATGATCGCCGGCGCGGCAATGGCGGCCAGCTCTGTGCTGGTGGTTGCCAACTCGCTAAGGCTGCGCTCGTTCGGGAAGTAGACCCAACCAACTGGGCAGTTGTGGGTGTTCAGGAACGTCTGGTCACCCACCACTGCCTTGCGGCGCGAACTGCGGCTAGGCAGCCCCAAACCGGACGGCGGCCCGGGCCTTCGCCTTGGCGGCTTCCTCGTCGCGATTCTTCGCCGGCGCATGGCTCACCAGGGAGTCAAGGAGATGCTGCGTAATATGCGCGATCTCGTGGACGGCCTCCGCGAAGGCTTCCTCGTTGGCCTTGGAGGGCTTGGTGGATCCGCTGATTTTGCGCACGTATTGCAGGGCAGCGGCCTCCACTTCGGCGCTCGTGGCGTGCGGTTCGAAGTTATGCAGGGTCCTGATATTGCGGCACATAACCCCATGCTAACTATGGGCAGTGCTACATGGGGAGGGGTGCCCATCGACGGTTTTTGCATTCCCGGGATAGGTTTTAGTTATTGGATCTTCCGGATGAGCCGGAGGCCGCTGGGGATGCCGAAGAGCTCGGGTCCGAAAAATGAAGGAGAATCTCATGGCTATTTGGGGTGCAGATGTTGATCAGCTTCGTCAGCTCGGTAACAAGCTGAAGGCTGGTGCTGAGAACATCGAGCAGCAGCGTTCACAGCTCAAGGGCGCACTTGACGGCACCGACTGGAAGGGCCCGGACGCTGACAAGTTCCGCGGCGAGTGGGACAGCCAGCACGCTTCGAACCTGAAGAAGGTTGCCGACGCACTTCGCGAAGCCGGCGATCGCGCTCAGAAGAACGCTGAGCAGCAGCAGCAGGCCTCCAACTAAGACAGTTGGGAAGAATGCCCGGACGCACAGCGTCCGGGCATTCTCTTGTTAAAGCCTATTTCCCGGTGACGTTCACGGAGGGGACCGGTTCAACATCGTTCGGATGATCCAGGACCCGGGCAACTTCCTGAGCTGCCCGCCGATCTCCACGCAGCTCATCGACGCGTACCAGGACCACACCACCCACAATGAGGAGCCCTCCCAGCAGCTGGATCGTCCCCGGGAGTTCGCCCAAAAGCAGCCAGGCCCAGATCACGGCAAAAAGCACCTCGGTCAGGGACACGAACGAGGCCACCTTGGACCCCAGGCTGCGGGCAGCCATGATGCCGGTAACGTACGCGAGTACCGTGGCCAGAATGATGAGCCCCACGGCGGAAACCCACCAGGGGGTGGTCCACGGCCCCAGCGTTGTGTCGGCGGTGCTGAACGTCATGGGCAGCAATCCCACCAGGCCTACGAGCCACATCACCAGCGCTCCCACGAGGAGGCCCCCTGAAGCGAGCACCAGTGGCGGGAGGGTGTCGTTCTCTTTCGCGGTGATGAAGAAGTAGATGACCAGGCACACGGCTGCGGCCATGCCCCACAGAACGCCAACCAAGTCCACCTTCACGGCACCTGTCAGATCAAGCACCAGAACCAGGCCGCCCAGGGACAACAGCGCGCCGGCAGCGGTGAGCGCGCGGGGCCGGCGTCGGCTGGCAATCCAGAGCCACAGAACAATCATCACCGGAGCCAGGTACTCAAGCAGCAGGGCTACGCCTACGGAGAGGCGGGCAACGGCGTTGAAGTAGAAGAGCTGGCAACCTGCTACGCCGATGAGACCGAACAGCAGGATGGTCAGCCAGTTGTCCTTGAGTTGGTGCCAACGGCCACGTAGAACCACGACGGCGGGAATCACCAGGATGAGCGCGGCACCGGTGAGGCGCACGGCAACTGCGGCGCCGGGTGACCAGCCGGTTTCCAGCATTGATTTGGCAAACGAGCCGGACGTGCCGAAAACAGCCGAGGAAAAGAGTGCGATGCCGAGTCCTGATGCCAGGAAACTCTTTGCATCAGCCTTCGTCGTTGGAGCTGACACAGCAGCCTCCTGTCAGGAGTAAAGTGGGCTTATGGTCATGACAGTACTCCCGAAACATGTAAGGAGTCAAAGTGCTTTTTGCGCCTGACACCGAGGTAGCCCTCCGTAGCGTCGTCAATCTCATCAACACCGCCGCCAACGGAGAGGAAGCGCTGGTCACCGTGCAGGACCTCAACGCCTTCCTGGACGCCGAAGAGTTCACAGGCTCGCGGGTCCATACGCCGGCGGAGTTGGATAGCATCAAGCACTTGCGTCGCGAACTGGCAGCCCTGTGGAGCGCCGATGAGGACACGGCGGCAAAGTCCGTCAACAAGCTGCTCGCCGACGCAAAAGCACTCCCCCAGCTCGTCAAACATGACCACTGGGACTGGCACCTCCACGCCACAACCCCGGAAGCGCCGCTGGCAGATCGGATGGGCACCGAAGCTGCTATGGCCATCATCGACGTCGTCCGAAGCAAGGAAATGGATCGCATGCGCGTATGCGCTGCGGAGGACTGCGATGCCGTCGTCCTGGATCTCAGCCGCAACCGCTCCAAGCTGTACTGCGACACCGGCAACTGCGCCAACCGCGCCCACGTCGCGGCATACCGGGCAAGAAAAGCCGCCGAGGGCGTGTGATGCCGGCATAACTGCGGCCGCGCGTCTATACGGTCATCCACCTGATGGTCGCACCCGGCTTTTCATGGGAGTGGGCGCCACTTCCCAGCCGCAGCGCTGGACGTGACAGTCCGGCTATTGACCCCGCTATTGCGCGGCAATGGTACTTTCGCATCCCTTTTTTCAAATGTGACCAGGGTCACATTCATTTCCGCATCATGATTTTCCGTCATGCCGTACTTACTCCTCAGTAAGAAATAAAGGGGCGGCCCTCCAGAGGGTTGATTGGCCATGGCATTAGGAAAAGGGACTCCATGCGGCAGAAGTTTGAGCACAAACGTGCCCACGATCAAGACGGGCGGGGTGAAGGCAAGGGCCGGACTCTGCTCGCGCTCATTGCGAGCGTTCTTCTCGTAGTAGTAGGAATGTCAGCTTATGGAGTAGTCAACGCTCCCACGCCCGTGAGCGCACTGCCCGGCTCCCCCGGAGTCACCCAGCCTGGCACCTTGGTCTACAGCGAAGACTTCTCCAACATCAGCGCTGCCACTGCTCCCATCCCATTGACTTCATACACGGGCGGCGCGGCTGCACAGAACGAGCAGTACACGGCAGATGCAGCCTGGCTTCCCGGTTACGGCGCCTGCAACGGCTGGATCGTACGGCAGAGCACTCCCCTGCCCGTCAATGGCGGCAATATCACCAATAACGATCAATGCGGCCGCAACAACGCCATCAATTTTCTGCGCGACATGGCCTATGTCATGGGCAAATACCAGGGTATGACCGACGCTCAGGCCGCTCAAAACCAGATCCTCAGCGAGTACACCAACACTTCCAACGGAGTCCAACCGGCGGGGCTTCAGCTCCAAACCACCAAGAACACGATTCCCACCATCGCTGGCCATTACTACGCGATTTCGGGCATCTTCGGGGAAACCAACTGCTTCTCCAACCACGCCCGCCAGGAATTCTCCATCCTCATTAATGGCGTAGCAACGGTGGTCGGTTCAAACCTGGACCCCTGCGCTGATCCCAGCCGGCAAGTCTTCAATTACGGCAATACCGACTACAGCGTGGCAAAGCTCCAGTCGGGAGCCATTCAGGTCCCGCTGACCGGCACCACCCCTACGCTGGGTATCCGGGTAAGGAATTTGCAGGCCACCGGCACCGGCAACGACGTCGGATTCGACCTTCCCCAGCTGGTTGACGTTACGCCACAGCTGGATAAGGCATTCAGCCCCACCAGCATCTTCCAGGGTCAGAACACCACCTTGACCTACACCGTCACCAACACCAGCGACCTGATGGCCAAGAATGGCTGGCACTTCGTTGACACCCTGCCCACTGGCCTTACTGCGGTCGGCCCACTCGGTGGCACATGCGTCCGTACAGCGGGCACTGTCTCAGGCCGTACGGTGGACGTCACCGGGAACCTCGCGCAGGGCAGTGCCTCGTGCACCATCACGGTAACCGTCACCAGCAACACCCCCGGTATTTACAACAACTCAGGGTGCTTGGCCAACGACGGCACGGCCATTCCCAACTGCACCAACAACTTCCCCACCATCACGGGGCTCTACTCTCCCGGAACTGCGCCTTTGAC
The DNA here is from genome assembly GCF_011605365.1 of Paenarthrobacter sp. MSM-2-10-13. Lineage (NCBI taxonomy): Bacteria > Bacillati > Actinomycetota > Actinomycetes > Micrococcales > Micrococcaceae > Paenarthrobacter > Paenarthrobacter sp. MSM-2-10-13. Next base: position 120,608 of record NZ_JAAOXO010000005.1, read on the forward strand.
CGTCCGTCTGGTGGTGGACCTGTCCATCACCAAGAGTGCCAACATTGCCGCTTACGTCCCGGGCCAGCCGATCACGTACACAGTTGTGGTCCACAACAACGGACCCAGCGATGCTGTCAACGCCGTATTCACCGACCCCCTGCCCTCATCCATCACAGGTGCAACCTGGACCTGTGCGGTTACGGTTGCGGGAACCTCAAATCTGCCCCCGGCCGGACCCACCGCCTGTAACGCTCCCACCGGCACCGGCAGCATTTCCGGCACCGTAAGAATCAACGTGGGCGGAACCCTGACGTACACCATCAAGGGCACGGTGGCACCGGGCACCACCGGAATCATTACCAACACGGCCAAAGTCACGCCTCCAGCCCAAACAGCTGTTCCCAACATGCCAGGCGGTGGGCCCGTTCCGGTTCCCGGATCAACCACCATGGTTCCCACCGTTGATCCCGCCTGCCCGCCCTTGCCCGGGGTTGGATGTTCCGCAACGGTAAATACGCCCGTGGAGCCCCAATGGACCATCGCCAAGTCGGCCTCAGTGGGCACCCAGCCGTCAAACGGCCAATGGGTGAAACCCGGCGACACCATCACGTACACCGTTACCGCCACCAGCAACCGCGGCCAGATCAATAACGTCGTCCTCACGGACAACCTCGCAGACGTCCTGGATCAGGCCACGTTCGTCCCCGGATCCGCAGTCCTCACCATCGGCTCCGCAGCGCCGGTCGCCGTCGCGAATCCCGTGGCACCGTCCACCACGCTGACTACCCAGCAGTTCACTCTTCCGGCCGGACAAACCGCAGTGCTCAGCTACAAAGTCACCGTCAAGGCGGACGCTTGGAGTGCTCAACTGGTCAACGTCGCCACTGGCGCCGGCAGCGTCACACCCGTCCGCTGCGCAACCAGCACCACACCGCTGGCACCGGAATGCTCTACCACCCACCTGACACCGGCCAAGATCCTCATCGAAAAACTCGGCGAATCGTCCGACGACGAATGGGTTCCCATGGCGGGATCCACTTGGGCCATCCACAATGACGCAGCCGGAGCGCCGGGCGCAGTCAACACCAGCTTCACCGTGGCTCCCGTTCCGTCCCAGACCGGACAGTTCCAACTCGAGGGCATTCAGCCGGGCGTGTACTGGCTCGAAGAGACCACAGCTCCGGATGGCTTCAACCTGCTGGCCGAAGCCGTGCAATTCACCGTTGCCGCCAACGGTGCCGTGACCATCGGCCAAGGAAGCGGCGGCGGAGTCGTGACAACGAGCGACGCCGATGGAAACGGTATCTTCCTGGTCACCGTCCGCGACGTCCCTGCGCTGAAGATGCCTGAATCCGGCGGCATCGGCTGGTGGCCGTTTGCAGCCGCTGGAACGTCATTGCTTCTCATTGCCATGGTCCTCGCGTCAGGCAATGGACGACGCACCCGAAACCACCCATAAAACGTCATTCCCCGCCTGCAGCAAAAGCGGCAGGTCCAACCCCAGAAAATGTTCGCTCCCGAGCATCGCATCATCACCCATGAAAGAGGAAAAAGTGAGTAATCAAAGCTCCCGGCGCCTTTGGAAGGCCGCCGCCACCACCATTGCCGGTGCGGTACTGGCAATGTCCTTCTCCGCCGCCCCGGCCTCGGCAGCCCCGCTGGTGGACGCGGACCAGATCGGTTCCATCACGGTCCACAAGTTCGAACGCCCGGACACCCCCACCGGACTGCCCAACAATGGCACGGCCGTGGACACCACGGGACTGACCGCTTTGGCCGGCATCGAATTCACCATTCAGCAGGTCAACGCCATCGACCTGTCCACGAATGCCGGCTGGGACGCTGCCCACAACCTGAGCAGCGTCTTCTCCCCCGCCGATCCCGCAGGATCCATAATAGGTGCAGGGTTCACTCTGGGATCCGGCACTGCCCAGGTCACCGACGCCGCGGGCACCGCAGCGTTCGGCAACCTCCCCGTCGGCCTGTACCTGGTAACGGAAACCAACTACCCGGCCGGCGTGACCCCGTCAGCTCCGTTCCTGGTTTCAGTGCCGTTGACTGACCCGGATAACAAGGACAACTGGCTCTACAACGTCCATGTGTACCCCAAGAACTCCATCACGGGTGCAGAGAAGACCGTCACGGATGCTCCCGACGTCAAGCTCGGCGATCAGATCGACTTCACCATCACCGGTGACATCCCGAACGAAGCAGTCATTGACGGCTACAAGATCGTGGACCAGCTGGACGACAAGCTGACCTACCTTGATGCCAGCGCCACACTAGTTAATGGCACGGTCATCACCGAAGGCACCCACTACACGGTTGCCTTCGATGCTGCCACCAACACGGTCTCCATCGTCTTCACCCCCGCAGGCCTCGCAGTGCTGGCTGCCAACAACGACACCAAGGTACAGGTTGTTGTAAACACCGCCGTCAACACCATCGGCGAAATCGAGAACGACGCCATGGTTTACCCGAACCTGGGCAGCTTCACCACCGTTCCCGGCCAGCCCGGCGGCCCCATCATCACTCCCCCGGTTGTCACCAAGTGGGGCGAGATGACGCTCCTGAAGACCAACGAGAACGGCGCTGCCCTTGCCGGCGCTTCCTTCTCGGTCTACACCAACCAGGCTGATGCCCTGGCCGGAACCAACGCTATTGTCATCAACGGTCAGAGCACCTTCACCGTTGCTGCCGATGGCACCCTCACCATCTCCGGCCTGCGCTACTCCGACTGGGCGAACGGCGCTGCAGTACTGCCCGGCTCCGCCGATTACCGCACGTACTACCTGGTGGAAACCACCGCTCCGGAAGGCTACGAGCTGCTCGCAGAGCCGATCTCCTTCCTGATCAACTCGGCCAGCACCACGGTGGGTGTTGACCTGGAGGTCAAGAACATCCCCTCCAACGGTGGCTTCGAATTGCCGCTCACCGGTGGTGTGGGAACCGGCCTGTTGTACGCAGCAGGCGCACTCCTGGTAACCGGCGCCGGACTCCTGTTGGTCCGTTCACGCCGCAGCACCAACAGCTAGTCACCGCCAACCTGCAAGGGTTCGCAACCTGAACACCAAAGCGGGGAAGATCGCCGAACACGCGCTCTTCCCCGCTTTGCTCCCCCAGAGCACAAATCCCCCAGGACTCTCATGTCAAAGCACCAAGACTCCAAGCTGCGGCCCCAGCGAAACATCCGCGCCGGATGGAGCGTCCAACGCATCATCATCGTCGTCGTCGCCATCCTGGGCGTTGGAGTGATGCTGTACCCCACCGCCGCCGCATGGTTCTCCGACCGGGTTCATGCCACAGAGATCAGTGGCTATGTGGACACCGTGGAGAATCTCTCTCCGTCGGCCCAAAAAACACTTCTGGACGAGGCCCGGCAGTTCAACAAGGAGCTGCCATCCGGGCCGCTTCGCGACCCGTACTCGTTGAACAACCGAGGCGAGAAAACCGTCGTCGGGGCCGGCTCGGACGCTTACAAAAAAATACTCGACGTCGGACCCGGCGGAATGATGGGACGCATCAGCATCCCCTCCATCCACTCGGACCTGCCCATCTTTCACGGCACCGATGATGAAACGCTGTCCAAAGGTGCCGGGCATCTTTTCGGTTCCGGCCTGCCGGTTGGCGGAACGGGGACCCACAGCGTGCTGACTGCCCACTCAGGCTTCGTTAACGCGACGCTCTTCGATGACCTGGACCAAGTACGCCAAGGCGATGTCTTCTCCGTAACGGTGCTTGGCGAATCGTTCTATTACAAGGTCGATCAGATCAAGACCGTACTGCCGGAGGAAACGGACGATCTCCGCAAAGTCCAGGACAAGGATTACGTCACTCTGGTGACATGCACGCCCACAGGGGTCAACAGCCACAGACTCCTGGTGCGTGGCGAGCGCGTTGACGCCCCAGCCGCCGGATCCGCCCACGCACTTCCCAGTCAAGCTATGGACCCGGGATTCCCTTGGTGGGCACTGGCACTCGTCGGCACAGCGGTGCTCATAGTGGTGGTCACCCAGCCCCGTAAGGCGCGGCCCACCCGTGGTGAGGAAGCGGCGGAAGGTTAGCGGCCGGCGTCGGGCGTTTCAGGCCCGTCGCCCGGAGCAGCCGCGCCGCCGTGGCCGGGACGCTTGGAGCTGAGGTTGACGCCGGAACCCTTGCCGAGGTGGTCGGCGTTCTCTTTGTGGCTCATGGAGAGCATGGCTGCCACGACGAGGCTCACGATGAACGCGATGCCTGCGCCTGTGAAGGCGAGGTCGAACCGCGGGGCCTTTGCGCTGCCGCCGGACGCGAAGATCAGCACGGCAACGAAGGCCAGCACTGCAAAGAATGCGGAGAACATGAGGGGTCCCTTGACCGAGGTCCGCATCTTGCGCGGTTCTCCCTGCGTCTGGTCTGCCACGGTCATTCCTCCAATGATGGCGGTTAGTCCCCGCCGGTCAGCAAAAGTTCTACAACGAGTAGAACGTCCAGCTACTAGTTTACGGCCTCGGGCGAAGCGCCGGGAGCAGCAGCCCGGGCCGATCCGCCCGCAGCGGTCTTGGCTTCGTGCCGCAGCGTCAACCCGGAGAGAATCCACAGCACACCGGAAATGATGGCCCCGCCGCCAGCTACGCCCAACAGCGCATGGGCGCCCAGTGACGTGAAGAACGGGAGCAGCACCGCAGTGCCCACGGCAATGACGCCGGACACAACCCAGTCGCGCGCCAACGCATCCCGCTTCCGGAGGCCATGGACGAACTCCAGGAGTCCCAGCACCAGCAGCGCCAGCATGGCCGACAGCGCCACGCCCGCGTCAGACTGTGTGACCAAAGCGCCAACACCTCCCAGCGCAACTACCAACGGAACGGCAACCGGCAAAGCGCGGGACATCCACACTGCCGCTGCGGTCGCCAACAAATACAGCCCCACGGCCCAGGCCAGGACGTGCACCGATGGAGCAGCCCAGAAGATGGTCACTGCGCCGAACACCAGGGCAACCGTCGCACGGATGAGCACGGGTTTCCAGAGTCCGGCCTCGGTGGCAGATGGAGTCTGGGCAGGAGTCGCAGGGAGAGTCACCCGTCCAGTTTAGTGCGAACCCAGCACCATCCACCGATCGGTCCGCGCGCGCAGCCCCAAAGTCACGCCGCGGGCCAGCATGTAGCCCAGCGCAAACGCGGCCCACAACCAAAGGAGCCCCGCCTCGCCGTCGGGCTTTATCTGGTGAATCGCCACCAGCAACGGCAAATAGACCACCAGATTTACGACGCCGGCAATCGCCAAATAGCGCGCGTCGCCAGCACCGATGAGCACTCCGTCAAGGACGAAGACGTAACCTGCCAGCGGTTGTCCCACCGCGAGGACCCACAGTGCGACGGTGAGGGCGGAGCGAACGCCGGCGTCGGACGTGAAGAGGTATCCGGCCCACGGAGCCGCAATGGCCAAGAGTGCGCCGGTGATCACACCGAACCCGAGGCCCCAGCGGATCATGGTGCGGGTGAGTTCACGGACGCGTTGGGCGTTCCGGGCGCCCAGTTCCTTGCCGATCAGGGCCTGTGCGGCGATCGCGAGGGCGTCCAGGGCAAAGGCGAGGAAGGAGAAAATGGTCATGGCCAACTGGTGTGCCGCCAGGTTCACTGCGCCCTGGGCAGTCACCACCAGGACAGTTGCGAGGATGGCCAGGCGGAGACTCAGCGTACGCAGCATGAGCCACGAACCCACTTTGGTCATGGCCCGGATGCCATGCCAGTTGGGCTTAAGGGACACCCCGTGTTGCCGCGCGTTCCGGCTGACCATCACCAAGTAGACGGCGGCCATGGCCCATTGTGCGATGCTCGTGCCGATCGCGGAGCCAGCCACGGACATATTCAGTCCGTACACGAAGAACACGTTGAGGACGATGTTCACGGCGAAGCCTGCGGTAGCCACCACCAGCGGTGTCCGGGTGTCCTGCAATCCACGGAGCACGCCGGTACCGGCGAAGATGAGGAGCATCGCGGCCAGGCCAGGCATGGACCATCGCAGGTAATCGACGGCGAACTGGCGAACCTCTCCAGTGGCTCCCATGGAGCCAACCAGCGGCTCGGCCGCAACAAAACCAGCCACGGCGAGCGCAAGCCCAAGCAGCAGTGCCAGCCACACGCCGTCGCGCCCTGCTGCCAATGCCTTCCCCAATTTGCCGTCGCCGATCGCCCGGGCCACCGCCGGCGTCGTTGAATACGCCAGGAAGACCATGAGCCCTACGGCGGTGTGCAGGATGGTAGATGCGAGGCCGACACCTGCCAGCTGGTCGACGCCCAGGTGCCCCACTATGGCGGAGTCAGCCAGCAGGAACAGCGGCTCGGCAATGAGCGCACCGAAGGCGGGGACGGCCAGGCGCAGGATCTCGCGGGCGTTGGAGCGGGTGGGAGCGGTTGTGGTTTGTGGCACTAAACAAGCCTAGTCCGCCGCTGGCCGGGTACATTTGGGCCGTGTCACACGAGCATCCCGTTACCGTTTCCGTCGCCCGCACTATCCTTCCGGGCTACACCCGCCAAGCCAACGCGTGGGCCCACGCCGGCCAGGAACTTGCCCGCGAGTGGCCGGGATATTTGGGGTCGGGCTGGGTGCGCAATGGGGTGGATTCCACGGAGTGGCACATGCTTTACCGCTTCGCCGATGCCGATTCGTTGCAGGGGTGGGAGGACTCCGAGGAACGCCGCTGGTGGATCGACAGCGCCAGGGACATGATGGAGACCACCCGCGTGGAGCGGCACACGGGGATTGAGGGCTGGTTCTCTCGTCCCGGCGACGTCTCCGTGGTTGTGCCCGAAACTGTGGTTCCTCCGCGTTGGAAGCAGGCCATCAGCATCTTTCTGCCGTTTTTCCCGCTCAGCCTGTTGGCCAATTTCCTGCTGCACCCCTTGACGCAGGATTGGCCGCTGGTGTTCGCGGTGCTCCTTAACATCGTGATCCTCACGCCGCTGATGACGTACATCTTCCTACCGATCACCACCCGGCTGCTGCAGCCGTGGCTTCAGGCGAAACCGCGCCAGAGGCGGGGGCTCACGCCGGGCAGCTGAGGCTTTGGTCATAAAAAGCCTCAATTAGTTGACACTTCAACCTTTTTTCGGAAGGGTTGACGGTATGAACAAGACCAGCTTGACCACCACAGCCCTGACCATCCTGCGCGTCATTGCAGGATTTCTCTTCGCCGCGCACGGTTGGCAGAAGTTCAACGAATTCACCATCGCCGGCACACAGGCATCGTTCGCCCAAATGGGTGTGCCCGGCGCCTCGGCAGTAGCCCCGATTGTTGCAGCACTCGAGCTGGTGGGCGGCGTCGCGCTGATCATCGGACTCCTGACCCGCGTCTTCGCCGCCCTCCTGGCCGTCAACATGCTCGGCGCCCTGTTCCTGGTACACGCCCCTGCCGGCATTTTCGTCGGCAACGGCGGCTACGAACTTGTGCTGCTCTTCGCCGGCGCCGCGTTGGCCCTAGCGCTGGCCGGCGCGGGCAGGATCTCGGCCGACGCCGCCCTGTTCGGCCGCCCCGGCTCCAAGCTCCGCGTCCTGGCCTAGTCACCCCACCCCCCGACACCCCACCCCCCCGACGCTCTCTCACATAACAGCCCCAAAACACCGGCGCTCTCTCACTTCCTTCAGAAAAGTGAGAGACCGTCGGCGTTTAAGCAGTGGGATGTGAGAGAGCGTCCGGCTTAAGGGCCCGGGATGTGAGAGAAGGTTCTAGCCCGTGACGCCGGTCAGCTCGTTCGGCACATGCTCCAGCTGAGCAGACTTCTTCACCTTGCCGGTCTTCAGGTCCACCGCGTGGATGGTGCTGGTGGCTGGTTCGGTGACGAACGCCGTCGAGCCTTGAACGAAGAGAGTGGGACGCGGGTCCTGCCAGGTTGCGGACTCCTCCCACGCGCCCACCACCGGGATGGTGGAGGTGATCGCTCCGGAGATCGGATCGATCACCCGCAATCCACCGTCAGTGCCGAGTACCAGCGCCTCGCCAGCCGGTCCGCGGCCCAGCGAACGGAAGGAGTAGCTGGTGCCGATGTCCACCAACTGCATCGCGGCGGTTTGGGTGTTGACCAGCGAGATCCGGGTTGGCCGCTCCGGCTTGGCTGACTTGTCTACCTTGTAGTCGCCCAGGATCACTGGGGACTTTTCCGAGCCTGCCTGGTTTCCGAGTCGCCCATACGAATCCGGACTGGCCACCTTGGTGATGGCACCATCCTTGTAAATCAACATCCCGTTTTCGCAGCCCACCACCACGGCTTCACCCGCGGCAACAGCTTCACCGTGAACGCCGGGGCAGTCCTCATTACGCGCAATTTCAGTGCGTTCCTGTCCCTTTCCCGCAGAGAGCACCGCAATTCCGGAGCGACTCTCCTCGTTGCCCAAGGTCACCAGCAGCTTGCCATCTTCAAGTTCCACGGCCACGCCGTGATGCGCCTCGGGCGTGGTGTAGACGTCGGTCGAAGGCAGTTTTCCGTCCTCCGCGGCAGCGGCCAGAGCAGAGGTCTCGAAGCTCTCCACCTTGCCGGAGCCGTCGTTGAACAGCACGGTCTTACCTCCGTGCAGCACCACGTGGCCGGCCTTGTCCGCCGCAAACGCCAACTCAGTCAGCTTGGGCTCCGCTGTGTAGTGGTGGCTGTGATCGCCGTGCGGTTCGGTCCAGGCACCCGCGTCGAAGAGCCGGAAGGCATCGCCGGTGGATACGAAAACGTGCCTGCCGTCACCGGCCGGATTCAACCGGTTGAAACCGGACATTTCCGCACTTCCCACCTGCTCAAGCGAGGCCGCGTCCAGTACCGCAATGCCGGCGTCGTGGGTATAGACGAGCCGCGGAGTGGGGGCGCCGGCCTCCTTCGCACTGGGAGTTGAGGCGGCCGAGGGCGTTGCATCGACCGCGTTGCCCACCGAGCCGCCGGGAGTGGCGCAGGACGCCAGCAACAGAGCAGAAAGTCCGACGGCGGCGATCGGCAGGGCGCGGAGGCGGCGGTTGCGCGGGGCTAGGACAGGGGACATGAAGGTGGGGTGATGAGGCATGAGTTAATGATATTGATTCTCATTTATAGAGCAAATCGATGCTGGGGTGACGCTGTCACACTTCACGACAATGAACACAAAACAACAAATACTCCCGTCAATTCCTTGACTCGTGATTTCAAACACTGGTAAACATGTCCCACCGGGCAAGCGTTTTCCAGCTGCTCCACTCTCATCCCTCAGCCGGCGGCCTCCCTCCGCCACACCACCATGGATGCGCCTCCCGGGTTGATGAAACGATACAAAGTCCGACAGTGTGGCCGGTACTCACCCCCACGCGTCATCAAAGGAGATGTTCGGTGAAACACCCCCCTCAACGCGCGGTCAGAACAGGCGCAACCGCCCTGACTGCCGCCGTCGCCTCGGCTGCCCTCGCCTTTACAGGGCTCCCTGCAGCGCATGCCCAAACGCCGCTTCCCCCAGCCGGAAGCGGGTTCAAGTTCGACTTTGGCCCCGGCGCCGTGGCCGACGGATACACGCAAGTGAACGCAGGCAGCGCCTATAGCCCCACCGCGAAGTTCGGTTTCACGGACACCGCCGTCACCTCCGGGACTGACAGGGGCACCACGGACTCCCTGCGCAGCGACTTCGTCCAAGCTCAGGGCAGCTCCTTTCAAGTGGACCTTCCCAATGGCGACTACACCGTGAAGCTCATCGCCGGCGACGCAACGGAAGCCACCAACACCGCCATCACGGCCGAGAAAATGGCCAAAGTGCAGGCCACCGACAAGCCGGCCGGCCAGTTCCTGGAAATGGAATTCCCCATCTCCTTGGTGGACGGACAGCTCAATCTGGACATCACCGGAACCGCCGCCAAGATCAACTCGCTGGTCATCGCAGCCCGCGCTCCCCGCACGGCAACAACGGACCCGGGTGTTTATTTGGCCGGCGACTCCACCGTGCAGACGTACGACCCCGGCTACGCACCCCAGGCGGGGTGGGGCCAAATGATCGACCGCTACCTGGACGACAAAGTCCCCGTATACAACCACGCGATCGGCGGCCGTAGCTCCAAGAACTTCATCAGCCAGGGCCGCCTTGACGAGATCCTCCGCGTCATCAACCCCGGCGATTACCTCATGGTCCAGTTCGGCCACAATGACGCAACCATCGGCGTCGACGACCGCTACGCGTCCCCGGCAGACTACAAGGAATACCTGCGCACTTACGTCAACGGTGCCCGCCAACGTGGCGCCACCCCCATCCTGGTGACCCCAGTGGGGCGCCGGGACTTCGACGCCGCCACCGGCAAGTTCCGCGTCAGCTTCCCGGAGTACGTGGACAAGATGAAGGAACTCGCGGCAGAAGAGAACGTGGCACTGGTGGATCTGTCCGCCCTCAGCCGCGGCTACTACGACCAAATCGGACCGGAAGAAGCCAAGTCGGTCTTCCTCCATGTCGACGCCGGTGTGTACCCCGGGCGTCCGAGCGGCACCGCTGACGACACCCACTTCCAGGAATACGGCGCCATCCAGATTGCCCGCCTGCTCGCCGGCGGCATGAAGCAGCTCAACGTTCCGCTGGCGTCGCGCGTCCAGGAGGTCACGCCGCCGTCGAACGTTCCTGCCAAGCCGCAAGGCCTGGTTGCCGGCAGCGTCTCCAACGCCGGCGCCCTGCTCAAATGGCAGCAGGTAGAGGGAGCGGACATTTACAAGATCTACCGCAAACTGTCCACTGAACCGGACAGCGCCTACAAGTTGGCCACCACCTCCACCATTCCCACCACCAACCTGAACGGCCTCGCTGAAGGCACCGCCTACACCGTCCGCGTGGCAGCAATGAACGGCAAAGGCCTGTCCGAGTACAGCGATGCGTTGGCCTTGACCACCAAGCAGGCCACGTACAAGTTCGACTTCGGACCAGTCGGCGCGCCGGTGGAGGCCGGTTACACCGAGGTCAACCGCACCATGGCGTACTCTGCCGAGCGCGGTTATGGCTTCAAGGACATCACGGTCCTCAGCGATCGCGACCGCGGCGCAACCACCACCAACCTGCTCCGGGACTTCGTCCTCAGCGGCGCCAGCTTCGAATTTCAGCTGGACGTCCCCAACGGCACGTACGCCCTGAAGACGTACCACAGCGACTGGATCGGCTCCACGCGGACTGACATCGCCGTGGAAGGCAAGGGCTTCGGCACCGTCACCTCCGGCAAAGCCGCGTCCGCCACCAAGGTCATCAACGAGGTCCTGGTAACCGACGGTCAACTCAACCTGAGCATCAGTGGTTCCGGCCAGCGCCTCAACGGGCTCGAAGTAACCCCGCTGCTGGTTGGCCCCACTAACCTCAAAACCACGTCCGTTGACGCAGCCGCCCAGCCGCCCGTCGTCGGACTTTCCTGGGATGCTGTTGGCGACGCCGCCAGCTACCGCGTCTTCCGTCAGGCACCCTTCGAGACGTCAGCGCAGCTGATTGCAGAGAACGTCGCCGACCCCGCGTTTTCGGACACCACCGCCACAGCGGGACTGCCCTACAAGTACTACGTCACTGCCGTAGACCGCACAGGCCTGGAGTCCGTCCCGTCCAACACTTTGGACGTACCGCTGATCGACCCCGGAACTGCAGCGCCCGCCGCACCGGGGAAGCTGAAAACCAAGAAGGTGGAAAAGACCAGCGTTTCGCTTCAGTGGGGCGAGGTTAAGGGCTCGACGGCGTACCTCGTCTATCGCTCGACGGCAGCTGACGGGGCATTCACCTACGTAGGTAAAGCCGACGACAAGAAGTTCACCGACACCACGGTCCTGACCACCATCAAGTACTACTACCGGGTGACGGCCCTGAACGCCGGCGGGGAATCGGCTCCGTCTGAAACCGTCGGCACCGACGACGTGGTGGTTCTGGACCGCCAGATGGAGAAGCTGGACCGGGCACCTGTCGCGATACCCACGGCAGAGGGAATCCGGATCGGCTGGCGCATGCTCGGCCTCGATGAAGACAAGATCGGCTTCGACGTTTTCCGTGACGGCAAGAAGATCACGTCCTCACCCGTCACCAACAGCACCAGTTACCTGGACACCACCGGAACCGCGGCCTCGAAGTACGTGATCAAAGTAGCCGGCGGTGGAAACAGCGGCGAAAAGGAGACCAAGGAATTCAGCCCCCTGGCGCAGGACTACCTGGCCATCAAACTGGATAAGCCAGCCGACGATTACACCAAGGACGGGCAGCCCTACAGCTACTCGGCCGGTGACGCCACGGTTGCCGACCTCGACGGCGACGGCCGGTACGAGGTCATCCAGATGTGGTCTCCGTCCAACTCCAAGGACAATTCTCAGGCCGGGTACACGGGCACCGTTTACGTGGACGCCTACACCATGGATGGCACCAAGCTCTGGCGCATCAACCTCGGCCAGAACATCCGTGCCGGCGCGCACTACACCCAACTCCTGGCCTACGACTTCGACGGCGACGGCAAGGCTGAAGTGGCCATGAAGACCGCCGACGGGACCCGGGACGCTGCTGGTACCGTGATCGGCAATGCCAACGCAGATCACCGGAACAGCAGCGGTTACGTCCTTACCGGTCCGGAATTCCTGACGGTCTTCCATGGGCAGACGGGCACCATCATGGACACCGTGGCGTATGACCCGCCGCGCGGTGACGTGGGCGCCTGGGGTGACACGTACGGCAACCGCGTGGACCGCTTCCTGGGCGCCGTCGCCTACCTCGACGGCGAGCACCCGTCCATGATGTTCAGCCGCGGTTACTACACCCGCGCAGTCCTGGCCACCTACGACCTGGTGGGCGGCAAAATCGTGAAGCGCTGGGTGTTCGACTCCAACGTTTCCGGCGATCAGTACCGGAGTATGGGCAACCACAACCTGTCCGTGGCTGATGTGGATGCCGATGGCAAGGACGAGTTCATCTTCGGCTCCATGACCATCGATGACAATGGCCAGCCGCTCTACACCACGGGCCTGGGCCATGGAGATGCCATCCACACCAGCGACCTGGATCCATCCCGTCCGGGCCTGGAAACCTTTGCAGTCCACGAAGACATGGCATCCAGCGGGAACCTTGGAGCCACCTTCCGCGACTCCGCCACAGGTGAAGTGCTCTGGAGCATTCCGGCGGCCAGGGATACCGGCCGTGGAGCCTCCGGAGATATCGACCCGCGTTACCTGGGCGCTGAAGGGTGGGCCGTTGGGGGCGACGCTGCGTGGAACTCCCCGGTAGGCGAACTTCGCTCAGCCAAGGGTGAGCTGCTCTCCACCAACATCCCGGCAGCAAACTTCCTGGCGTGGTGGGACGGCGATCTGCTCCGGGAAATCGTGGACCACGACTGGGACGTCGCAAGCAACAGCGGCACCCCGAGCATCAGCAAGTGGAACTGGAACACCCAAAACAGCGATCGCCTGCTGACGGCCACCGGCGCGCTGACCAACAACAGCACCAAGGGCAACCCTGCCATCCAGGCCGATCTGCTGGGTGACTGGCGGGAAGAAATTGCCTGGCGTTCCGCGGACAGCACGGAGCTCCGGATCTACACCACCACGTCCGGTACCGACGTCCGGCTCCGCACCCTGATGCACGATCCTGTGTACAGGCTCTCGGTTGCCCGCGAGAATATCGCCTACAACCAGCCGCCCCACCCGGGCTTCTATATCGGTGTGGGCATGGACGCTCCTTCTATGCCGAATATTGCATATACGGGAGGTCAGTGAGTCCGTCTCTTGAGGTAAGCACTGCCCCGGCGCCGCATAGTGCCGGGGCAGTGCTTATCGTCGATAAATGCTTTTCAGTGGTAGAAATAGCCAAATGATGACCATTCTTACCGGAGTCGGCGCCAGCACTGGTAGAGCCCTCGGCGCTGCCCGGCTCATCCACGGTCCCGACGAGTTCGGCCGCTTCCAGTCCGGCGATGTTCTGGTGTGCCGCACCACCGACCCCGCCTGGACGCCTCTCTTCGGAATGGCATCAGCGGTGGTCACGGAAACCGGCGGAATGTTGTCACACGCTGCGATCGTCGCCCGGGAGTTTGGGATACCTGCCGTACTGGGCGTCCGGGATGCGCTGGACCTGCTTGCCGATGGAGAACCGTTGGCCATCGACGGAGCCCAGGGGACAGTCAGCCTGATGGACGGAAAATGACGCACCTCACCTTGCACGCTGTCCGCCTCCTTGGTTTCGCTGACACACAGTCGGTGGCGGCCCGCTTCTCGCAAGACCCCGCGGTGGTGGAGTTCCAGCTCATCGACGCCGGGGTGAACGGCTTCGTTTCGCACAGTACTTTCGCTGGGGTCAGCGGTTGGTCGTTGTCCAATCTAGGGAGAAGCGAAAACGAGCGGTTGCTGGCGGAGGAACTGGACCGTGCGCGCGCACGGGACGCGGTGATGGCTGTCCACGCCGATTTCGCGGACATCAACACCGGCGTCGTGGAGGCCTGCAGCGCCGTCCAACTGCAAACGTCGCCCGGTGAAGAGGCCATGGATGTCCTGATAGGCGCCTTGGCGTCGTGGCGTCCACTCGAAGCGCAGTTATCCGGCGTGCTTCCTCGCTTTGAGGGCTACTCCCAGCGTCTGTTGCGCGCACTCAAGCTCGCTGTCCAGGACACAGCGTGGCTCACGGCCACCGACCGCGACTCCTTCCACCGGGTCTGGTTCGAACTCCATGAGGATCTCATCGCCACCCTCGGCATCCAGCGCGGGTAGGCACACCGCCGCCTTTGGACTTCGTCACGTAACAGAAACCTGGCGACAGTAAACTGCCACCATGAGCGATGATGCTGCCAACTCAGTGACCCTCCGCTTCCTCGCGGCCCCCATGGACGTAGGACACAGCGGGTCCGTCGACGCCGGGACCGTCCTTGAGTGGGTGGACAAAGCAGCGTACGCGGCAGCCGTTGGCTGGGCCAAGGCCTATTGCGTTACGGCTTACGTGGGAAATATCCACTTCACGGATCCCGTCAACAGCGGCGACATGGTGGAAGTGACCTCCACCATCGTTTACACCGGGCGCTCCTCCATGCACATTCACACCGTTGTCAGCTCACGGGATCCCAAAGGCGGCCCGGAGACCATGCACAGCCAGTGCATGGTCATCTTCGTTGCCGTCGGTCCGGACGGCAAGCCGATTCCCGTCCCGCAATATGAACCGTCAACAGCTGCGGAGATCGAGCAGCGCGATCACGCCCTGGCCCGCATTGAGGTCCGTGAACAGATCGTCAACGCGATGAACGCCCAGGAATATACCGACGCCGGGACCGCCGAGCGCGTCGTCCTGCGGTTCATGGCGTCCCCCACTGATGTGAATTGGGGCGGCAAGGTCCACGGTGGCATCGTGATGAAGTGGATCGACGAAGCCGCCTACGTGTGCGCCTCCCGCTACTGCGGCATGGACACCGTGGCGGTGTTCTCCGGCGGTGTCCGCTTCTACCGGCCCTTGCTGATCGGACACGTCGTAGAAGTGGAGGCGCGCCTCGTCTACACCGGCGCCAAGGGTATGCACATCGCGGTTCACGTCCGCTCGGGTGACCCTAAAACCAAGGTCATGAACCTCACCACCTATTGCCTCACGGTGATGGTGGCGCGCGACGAAACGGGGACGGCCGTTCCCGTCCCCGCCTGGGAACCAGTGTCTGACGAGGACAAGAAGTTGCATGCACATGCCCGCGAACTGCTGGAAATCCGTGGCCGGGCCCCGGGAAACCGGCTGCCGGACCATCTGCAGGACCGCGCTGGAAGCTAGGGCAGGCATTCCTTCTCCCCCAATGCCACGGCCTAAGTACCGGGGCGCCTTCGTCGTGCCTATGACTGGCGTGCAAATGTACTAAGGCCCCAACCGTTCCTCGACACGAATCAAGTCCTTGGCCCACTTGGAAGTTGTCAAGTAGAGGCACGGCTTTTTGGCGGCGTCACGTGGTCGAACAGCCGCCTCCATAAGGGGTCAGCAGTTGCATACACGGAAGATGAAATGTGTCCTGGACTACGTTGCCAAAGGTCTGGGTGTGAGAATCGTCGGGGCACCCGGCAGTGGCCGAACCAGTCTCCTTAAGAGAGTCGTTGCAAAACTGGAGGAAGACGGCGCCACTGTCTACACCATGTTCGCTGCTCCAGCGCTTGCTGCCGTGCCTTTTGCCGGCGTACTTTCCCTGGGCTTGGATCTTCGTTCCAGGACAATCGGAATTCTCGGCATCGTGGATCTTCTCTCGGTCCAGATGGCCAGGTCCGGGGCGCACCTGATAGCGATCGACGATCTCGAGAACCTGGACCGCGAGTCGTTGGCAGTAGTGGACGTGCTGCGAAGAAGGAGCAATGTCCCGCTGATTACCACCATGAATGATCGACCCTTTCAGCCCAGAACCTCAGGCTACTTGGGGAGCATTCCCGAAGCCACCGTCGCCCTGGCACCGCTGGAATATGACCAAATCAGCAAACTCATCACCGAAACCCTTGGGCATCCGGCGGAAGTGAATGTAGTTGCGACTGTTCTGACCAAATCCGGCGGCAATTTGCGGTTGGCGGTTCGCATCCTCCAGACCTCGGCCCTCAGCGGGCGCATCATTCTCAAGGACGGTCAGTGGTGCATGAACAGCCCCAAACTGATGAACGAACATCTCAACGGAACCGTGGAAGCCTTGCTCCAGGGTCTGCGGCCGGAGGAAGTCCGGGCTCTGAACAAGTTGTCGCTTCTGGGTCCCAGCCCTGTTGACCGATTGGTGGCAACTGTGGGTGAGGACATCCTCGATAACCTCGAATACAACGGGTTGATCTCTGTGATTCAAGGCCCGGAAGAAACCCTGCTTGCTGCTGTCTTTCCGCCGATAGTGGATGACTACCTTCGTGCCCACACGCTAAGCTCGCGGAGAATTCTCCAGAGCGCAGTCACTGATCACGTCATTGCAGGGCCAGGCGATCTCCCCACTCCGGCAGCCACAGATGACATGTTGTCGGCTTCGATTTCCAAGGTGCGCGCAGAAATGGGCAGCAACCACGCGGCCGCCACGCGATACTTCCAGCAGCGGCGCGACGCCTTTGAAGAGTTGTGCTACCAAAACTGGCAACGTGATCGCAGCCTGGCCAATGCTGTCGCGATCCTCAAATTCTATTGGGGAGCGCCTGCCAACCCGCATCGAATCCAGGAAGTTTTGCTCCAAACCGACTCCGACGGCGGTGAATTACCAGAGCTCTTTTTGTTCAGTATGTCTTTGGCTTGGTGGCAGTTCTCACACGAGAGGAACCTGCCCGGCGCAATCGGGACAATGCAGGCTCTGTCTTCCAAAGAACCGGGCCTGCGGCATGAAGCCGAAGGGGTCATCGCACTCCTTCACGCATCACAGAGCGGCATCCCCGGCGATCGGGACGAGGTTATAGGTGATCCCCCCAGGCGCGGACCACAAAGCGACATTCTCCCCATAATCAAGGGAATGCTGGAGCTCTATGAGCTCAACCCACAGAGGGCGCAGAGCGCTATGGACTCCGCCGAGGGAGCACATGGCTGCCAGCCTTTCGAGTCATTTATCCGCGGTATGGCAATGCTCTCCAGCGGCCGCGAAGAATCGGCCCTCGTCATGGCTCTCGAGTGTCGGGAAAGGGCTTTGCAGAATGTCGATCAGTTAGCCTTCGTCAGCCAGAGTTACATCGCAGCGCTTTCCCTTCTTCATCACGGTCTGTTTGACGAAGCCGAATATCTCATGGGGCGCGCCTTTTCCTTGGGCAAGCCTGGGTTTATCGTGGAGCCGTTGCACGTGGCCATGCTGCGCCTCTCCTCACTTCGGGACGCGGTGCCAGCGACTTCCTTGGGGATGTCGGCGGGATCCAACGCAGTGGATATTGGTGCGCTACCTGGTTTCGGCACGGGTTTGCACGACCTCGCCGCAAGCCGCCCCGCGAGCGCCAAAGCCTTCGACGAGCGAGCCAGCCGCATCATCGAAAAGTCACTTGCCCGTGGCTATGTCTACGAAGCCATGCACACGGGGCTTTTCGCGCTGGGACTGCTCCCGGGCCCGCGAGTCCGGGGTCTCCTCCAAAAAATTCTGGAGGACCGCTCCATGACAGCACACCACCAGCTCCTAACCATTGCGGATGCCGCCATAGCGATGGATCTACCCCGACTACGCCATTTACTGGACACCTACGTCTTGGACGGAGACACGTTTCAAGTGTCCATGCTTCTTCGCGGAGCAGAGCAGAGGTGCCAACTCAGCGGGGAGCCTGCTATTGCCAGCCAGATCAGAAGGGCAGCAAAGGATTTCGTTGCCCGTTTCGGTGTGGTGGGGACGTTGTTTGATTTCAGGTCCGAGCCTCCCGGCTCTTCCCTGACCATGAGGGAGATCGAAGTTGCCCTCGTCGCCGGGCAGCAGAGCAATCAGGACATCGCGGAGCAATTCGGCATCAGCATCCGGACTGTGGAGAGCCACATTTCCAACGCTCTGCGGAAGACCGATACCACCACTCGAAAACAACTGGCAGATCTCATTCGGAATGCACCCAAGCCCTTGACATCGGGCGCCAGTGACCCATCCCAAGTTTGAGGCTTCGGCCCGGAGTCTTCCTCAGCGCCCCACTATTTCACTTGACCCACAAGACAGGAGTCACGGAGTTGCCCCAGATACTTGTTGTCAGTACGCACCGGCAGTTCACTGCGCTGATCCATTGGGCCACTAACTCGTTGCCCGCCGTCTCTTCTGGTCGCGTGGCCGTGGTTGATGGAACGTTACCGGAGCTTGAAGCCGATGTGGTGGACCTGGTCCATGACAGCTACAGGGTGCTTGTCTACGGCGGTCTGCTCCACAGCTCGCGCGTCCTACGCCTGATGGATCTCGGCGTACGGGGCTACGTACCGGAAACAGCCACGCTGCCCGTCCTGCTTGCCGCGGTCAGGAGCATCGCCGCCGACGGAACACATTTGCCGTTTGATCCCACCACTGGCCGAAATCACGTCCCCCTAACGACTGCTGAGGAAGTGGCGGCCGATGCTTACTTCCTCACTGATGAGGAACTGCCGCGGATTGAAGTAGCGAAGCGACTGGGAATTGCCGACTCGACTCTCCGTAACCAACTGGCCTCGGTTCGACGAAAACTCGGAATCCCCCCGCAGGCCAGCCGCGCAGCAGTAGCCCGACGGTACCGCGCTACCGTGCGGCCGGCGGCACCGTCGAGGCAATCGATTGAGAGCCGCCTCTAAGCGGAGGGGCCGGAACTCATGTGGAGTTGCGGCTTTGGTTGGTCTTCTGTCGCCATGTTCGCCTCGTAGCGGCGACCGAGCGAACCAAGCGACCAGCCGGAATCTTCCCATTCCCGGACCTTGAGTATGTTCCGTCCGTCAATGATCTTCCGTGTCCCCGTTTGCGCGGAAAGAACCTCCGGCGTCAGGGCTTTGAACTCGTCCCACTCGGTAAGAAGAAGGATAAGATCTGCGTTCCTGACGGCATCTTCTGTGGAGGGTACGTAATTATGCTGAGGCGATCGCCGGGAGGCGTTGAGGTTGCCTGCCGGGTCATAGATCGATACCTCCGCACCCTCGTCGAAGAGCCTATTGGCGATGTCCAGGGCCGGTGAGTCCCGGACGTCGTCGCTGTTGGGCTTGAACGCAACACCAAGGATGGCGATCCTGCTGTGGGGAATCGAACCGAGCATCACGCGGGCCAACTCAACAGCGCGCTCTCGACGCCTCAAATTGATGCCGTCCATCTCGTCGAGGAATCGCATGCTTCGATCTAAGCCGAGT
Source organism: Paenarthrobacter sp. MSM-2-10-13 (assembly GCF_011605365.1). Taxonomy (NCBI): domain Bacteria; kingdom Bacillati; phylum Actinomycetota; class Actinomycetes; order Micrococcales; family Micrococcaceae; genus Paenarthrobacter; species Paenarthrobacter sp. MSM-2-10-13. Next base: position 140,273 of record NZ_JAAOXO010000005.1, read on the forward strand.
TCAGCTGCGCGTGCCTGAAGTGCGCGTATGTCCTTAGGCAAGCATCCGCCACCGAACCCAATGCCGGCGTTGAGGAAACGCCGCCCGATACGCGCGTCGAGGCCAATGGCATCCGCAAGCGTTCGAATATCTCCCCCAATGACCTCTGTTACCTCAGAGAAGGCATTGATGAAGGATATTTTTGTAGCGAGGAAAGCATTTGCAGCTACCTTGACCAGCTCTGCAGTCTCAAAGTCGGTGCTGATCAAGGGCACGCCTTCCCCGAGGGCGGTCGCATAAACCTGCCGCAACACTGACTCGTCCTCAGGCGATTCCACACCAATAACCAGCCTGTCCGGGGTCAAAGTATCTACTACTGCGAAGCCTTCCCTGAGGAATTCCGGATTCCACGCAACGTTCACTGTGACGCCGGGGCGTTTGTTGTCACGAACAAGGGTCTTCAGCCGCCTCGTGGTTCCCACCGGAACTGTCGACTTTCCCACAATAAGGGCGTCCCTGGTGATGTTTCGGGCGAGGGAGATGGTTGCCGCATCCACGAATGACATGTCGGCAGCACCTTCTCCGGGGCGCTGGGGAGTTCCCACGCCAATGAAGTGAACATCGCCCCACGCTCCTACTTCCTGATAAGAAGTGGTGAAGCGAAGGCGTCCGCTCTTCACATGCTTCCGAAGAAGTTCGGGCAGGCCGGGTTCATGGAACGGCAACAGTCCCTCTGAAAGCGACGCGACCCTTGCGGGGTCAATATCGAGACCAAGCACCTCAAAGCCAAGTTCGGCCATACAGGCGGCATGGGTGGCACCCAGATAGCCGGTGCCTATGACGGTGATTCGCATGAGTTCTCGCTTTTCAGAGTGACAAAGATGATCAAAAACTGTGGGGGCGGCCGCGCGGTGGGGCCCCGCCTATTTCTGGATGCGGGCGCGGATTTCGCGGACTTCCCGCAGGGTCTGGACGCCCTCGGTCAAACTCCGCCATAGTCGGCGAAACCTGAACGAGGTTTGCTGCCAATGGTTCATGTCGCGAAGGTCCAGGTCATGCCAGCTAATGGACTCCCGGGAGGGAACCAACGCCTGCCACAGCGCTGCCGGCTTCCTGGACCACGGAATCTCCATGAGGTGGAAGAGACGGAGAGTGGCAGACCTTTGCGCCGTCGTCCGAAGTACCCAATCAAAGGGCGGCTCACCAAGGTCAAAGGCCCGCGTTTCCGGCAACTCCGCAAACAACGGCCCCAGAGGTCCTATTGCCCCGAGTTCCAGTGCCCTGTCATAGTGCGCCTGCGGGGACTGCCTTATCTCCTGGAGGCAAAATGCGACGTCGTCGTGGAGGACCCCCTTTGCCGGACTTCGCAGGGCGTGCAGGAGGGTTACCAGGAGGGCGTCGTTGCGCGAAAGCGTCCAGGCGGGACGACCACCCAGCTCGATGCTTTGCCTGGCAGCCCAAAGGTGTTCGAAAACCTCAGACTCATCCTCGTAAAATCCGGGAAACCTCCAGTGGACGTCGATGTCGGAGGGCCACCCTGGGTTGATGAGCGTCGTTGAGTGATCAGGGAACGCCTCGGAGACTTCAGGGATTCTGGCCGCCCACCCCCGTTGCTCAAGTGCCTTTAACAGAGCCTTCAGGTCCGAGCGATGGAGCAGAATGTCCAGGTCCAGGGATGGTCTTACGGGACGTGCCCCCACTTTGGTCGCTGCTGGACCCTTGATCAGCAGCACCCGGATGTTGCATTCCGCCGCGACATGGGAAACCACTGCGGCAGAGAGCAGGATCGACTCAGTGATCCTGAGAACTTCCACCGGTGCTGGAGCTGCCGAGGTTGACGGGCTCATAGCCGCGAGCAGAACGTGAAGCGGCTTCACAAGCTAGTCCCTGAGGCCGTTTCGGTTCTCGTTGAACCAGGCGTAGGTGGACTCGAGCCCATCCTTCAAGGAGATGCCCGCGGCCCATCCGAGCGACTCCAGCTTCTCCACGTCCATCAGCTTGCGGGGCGTGCCGTCGGGTTTCGTCGCGTCCCATTCAAGGGCGCCCTCATAACCGACGACGGCGGCAACCAAGCCGGCGAGCTCCTTAATGGTCAGGTCCGCCCCGACACCGACGTTGACGTGTTCCGGACCGTCGTAGTTTTCCAGCAGGTGCAGGCAGGCAGCAGCCAAATCGTCGACGTGAAGAAATTCGCGGCGCGGTTCGCCCGTTCCCCAGTTTGTCACCGACTCATCGCCCCGAGCCCGGGCCTCGTCCATCCGACGAATAAGGGCCGGTAAGACATGGGAACCATGTGGCGAAAAGTTGTCTCCAGGACCGTACAGGTTGGTGGGCATGGCCGAAATCCACGGTAGACCGTACTGCCGACGTACAGCTTGGACGTGCATTATTCCGGAGATTTTGGCTATGGCGTACGCTTCGTTGGTTTCCTCCAACGGCCCTGTTAGTAGGTACTCTTCCTTGAGGGGCTGGGGTGCCAGCTTGGGGTAGATGCAGGATGACCCCAAGAACAGCAGCCGTTCCACCCCATATTCCAGGGCTGCATCCATGACATTTACTTGAATCCGAATGTTCTCAGTGAGGAAATCCACCGGGTACGTCTTGTTCGCAAGGATGCCGCCAACTTTGGCTGCCGCCAAGGCCACGTATCGTGGCCTCTCCTTCTCGAAGAACGCGAATACGGCAGTGCGGTCCTTGAGGTCCAGTTCCTTGGACGTCCGCCCGATCCTCTTCGTGAAGCCTTCAGCCGAAAGTTTCCGCCATAGGGCGGATCCCACCAAGCCTCCGTGCCCTGCAACATAGAAAGGAGAGGATCGATCAAGCCGTCCGGGGGTAAAGGCCGTCATCGGGCGAGTGCCTTCCAGGACTGCAGATCCACGGCATCGATCCACGGGTTTCCTCCGTGCTGCAAAGCTTCAATGTCGGCGTCCACCATGAGGCGGGCCAGCTCCGGCGTCCTGACAGTCGGTTCCCAATCCAACTTTTCCTTGGCTTTGGAGTAGTCGCCAATGAGCGCTTCAACCTCTGTAGGACGAAGGTAACGCTCATCAAAACGAACGTAGTCTTCCCATTTCAAACCAGCATGTTCAAACGCGGTCTCAAGAAAGTCCTTGACCGTATAGCCCTCATTGGTGGCCAGCACATAGTCATCGGGCTCGTCTACCTGAAGCATGCGCCACATGCCCTCGACGTACTCCGCGGCATACCCCCAGTCGCGAACAGCTTGAAGGTTGCCCATGTACAACTCGGACTGTTTACCTGCCTTGATGGCTGCCACGGCACGCGTAATTTTGCGCGTAACGAATGTCTCTCCACGGCGTGGTGATTCATGGTTGAACAGGATGCCGTTGACGGCAAACATCCCATACGCTTCCCGGTAGTTCTTCGTCATCCAGTAGCTGTAAACCTTGGCCGCGCCATAAGGAGAACGCGGATAAAAAGGAGTGGCCTCGTCCTGCGGCGGCGGGGTAGCGCCGAACATCTCGGACGAGGATGCCTGGTAGAAGCGGGTTTCGATTCCGGCCATGCGCACGGCCTCCAGAAGCCGGGTTGTACCAATTCCAGTGGTGTTGCCGGTGTGCTCCGGTTCGTCGAAAGAAACCCGCACATGGGACTGGGCGCCCAGGTTATAGACCTCGTCAGGACGGATATCAGCCAGTAAAGTCACCAGCCGGGCGCCATCGGAAAGGTCACCGTAATGGAGGAAGAGGCGTGCTTTGCTGTTATGCGGATCCACGTAAAGGTGGTCGATCCGGGACGTATTAAAGGTTGAAGAGCGGCGGATCAATCCGTGCACCTCATAGCCTTTAGAGAGCAGGAGTTCGGCGAGATAAGAGCCGTCCTGCCCCGTAATTCCTGTTATTAGCGCTTTCTTGGCCAAGGTCTTTCCTTCTCTTCGTACAGATAAATGAGGTAAATCCCGTGTCAGCGCAGTCGCTTTCGCGACGCCAGATCGCTCAACCACTCGACGTAGCTCTCCACTGCCACCTCTTCGGTAAGAACCCTGTCGCTGTACTGCCGGCCTGCAGCACCGAAGTCTTTGGCGGTTTCAGGGTCCTTGCGGAGACGCTCGATGGCTGCCACCAGGTCTCCGGGTGATCCGCACTCAGCCCGGATCCCGGCCCCTGCGGCCAATAACTCGTGGGCTGTTGCGCTGCCTGCTTCAGTGGCGGCAATAATCGGAAGACCGGTCACGAAGTAACTCGTCAGCTTGCTCGGCACTGACATCTCTTTGACACCCGGGCGCTCGTTGACCAGCAGGACGTCGGCGGATCGGAGCGCCTCGGAGTAGTCGCGGTCCGGAAGCGGCTCCAGGAACTGCAGCCTGTCGATGCCCACACCTTTGGATTCGAGGGTTCGCCGCTGGTTACCGTTGCCCAGCAAGACGAAACGAACATCGCTTCCGCTACGTCCAGCCAGGCGCGCGGTATCAATGACGTTCTCCAACCCCTGCTTGACCCCCATATTGCCCGCGTGGAGTGCTACGAAATCCGTTGCCGCCCAGCCAAATCGTTTGCGGGCGGCCGTTCTGTCAAAAGAATGGTGGTGTTGTACGTGCGTCCAGTTTCGAATGACGCGGACACGGTGGGCGGGCACCCTCAGGTCATTGACGACGTGATCGCGGAAACGTTCGTGAATCACACTGACTCCGTCCGCGGAGCTGAAGATCGCGGCTTCGAGGCGCTTCATGATGGAAGCCAGCGGGGAACGCGAATCGCCCGTTTCTTCCATGCCCTTGCTGTAGAGGTCCTGGACCCAGATGCCAACCGGGACACGAAAAATGCGTGCCCGAACAATAGCGAAAGCCGCGGAGAAAAGGGCAGGGCTGACTACGAGGACCACATCCGGGCGGTCCCAACGCTCAAGCACGGTGCGGACTCCGAACGTAATCTCCATGAGGAGGCGGCTCAGTCCGTTGGGTCGTCTAGGGACGCTGGACCGTAGTCGCTTAACAGGCACGCCGGCCAAATTCTCTTCCATGGAGAGGCCGGTATAGCCGTCGGCGATCTTCCATTCGGGGTAGTGGGGGTAGCCTGTCAGCACTTTGACGGACACCCCGCGCCTCGCCAGCCCTTGGGAGAGTTTGGTGGTGTACGGAGCGTTTCCGCTGGGTTCCGGGGCATAGTTCAGACCCACAATCAGCGCTTTCATGAGCCCTCCCCGCTCGGGCAGAAAGTCATTGCCGGAACGGATGTCCATTGCCGAGAAAATGTGCGCGTCACAGGGGTGCCACGGGCCATCGGCCAAGCAGCAACGGCCCGAAGATGGTCACAAGATGCCCCATGACGATGCCCGCAATCAAAGCGATGCGTCGTCCCTTTCCGTAGGCCTTGGGTTGGGGCTCAGCCGGGATATCCAGGCCAGCGTGAATAACCGGGCTTTGAGTCACCGGTTGGTGTTGCACGGCATGGACGTGGCTAATAAGCGATGGTGAACATGCCGGCGCCCTCGTCGTGGTGTCCATTTGTCCTCAGCATTCTTTCAATCGGGTACCCCTCGATTGTGGAAGGGGGTTTGCGCCCCTTAGACCCCAATGGGAGCCCATTCTCAGTGGCGGGGCCCGCCGCGGGGATAGCAGAAAGCTAGAGAACCCGAACCCTCCGTGGAGGTCCTCCCCGTATTAGGTGTGGCAGTGGAAAGCATCTGCGTGTAGAGGAAGAAGACGCTGGTTTTCGCTCCGCTTTGACCTGTCCTTGCCCGATACGCAGATGGACTTTGCGCCAACACGGAATAGCCACACACCACCACGGAGGACCCGGAAAGCAAGAGAGCGGAACCGGATGGTGACAGCGCAGCATCCTGTGACTGGTTGCCCCTGCACCGTGGATAAGCGGCACGCCGCACTACTGAGAAAGTGAGGCCATCCGGCTCTAGGGGGTGTGCGTTCTGGCAAGAATCAAGGGGTATCCGAATGACAGAATGCCGAGGACAAATGGACACCACGACGAGGCCGCTGGCATGTTCAGTATCAACCGCAGGCCACGCCTATGCCTTGGAACTCCACCAAGGATGAGCCGCATGGATCTGGCCGGGTTCACCGGGGCCGGCTACCACAAAGGCCGCGGACTACTCTGGCAAGCGGCCTGGTTCGCCGTTCAAAATCTTGTCTTCAGCACCTGGTGGTGCCCGTCATCATTGCGGGTTCGAATCCTCAGGGCTTTTGGTGCCTCCGTCGGGCAAGGTGTAAAAGTCCGCCATGGAGTCAAAATCCATTGGCCGTGGAAGCTGAAAATCGGTGACAACGTGTGGATCGGAGTCGATGCCTGGATCCTCAATCTTGAGCCTGTCACCATTGGTTCCGATTGCTGCATCTCGCAAAATGTCTTCATTTGCACCGGCAGCCATTCGTACGACTCCCCAACTTTTGAGTTCGATAACGCTCCGATTGTGGTTGGTGACGGCAGCTGGATAGGAGCCCGCGCAACAGTGCTGCGCGGCGTGGAAATCGGCGCTTCGTGCCTGGTGGGAGCCGGCGCATTGGTAGTGAAGAACCTACAGCCCGGGACACGCCTGCTGGCACCGACGGGCACTGCATGGCCCGCCGTGAAAGCCAAGGCAGACGGAGCGCCGCATTGACTGCGCTGATCGTCTGGTTGGGTTTCGGTCTGGTTTTCAGCGTCGTTTTTGTGCGTCGCATGCACATCGTGCTGGTTGCCGTGATCGTGGCGAGAATCCTGGTTCCGGGGGTGGTTCAAAACGAAGTCATGCCCGGGTTGCACCCTTCGACGTACCTCTTCCTCTGCTTTATCCTCGTCCAGTTGGCATTCACCCCAAGCGTCTTTGGGCGGGTGATCCGTTCTGCAGGGGTTTTGCCCCAAGCAACCATCGGTGGCATGGCGGCGGTCATGATGACCGACGTCGGAAACCCCGGAAGCGCGGGATTGCTGGATACAGCGATGTTCGTCCTTGGCATCGTGGTGGCACCGTATTACGTCTTCGTGTTTATGCGATATTCGATCCGCTCATTGTCAAGGGCAGGCAAGGCCTTTCTTCTGACGTTTGCGCTACTGGCACTGGCGGAAGCCGTGCTCTCGCAGGCCCAAGTGGCCACAGGCAGGCCCGTGGTGTGGGAAAGCGACTTCTCCAGGATCTGGCTGAGCGGGACGACCTCCGAGCTTGGCGCCGCTATTGGAACCTTTGGCCACGGCATCCAGGTTGGTGTCCTTTTTGCTGCCACTATGCCGCTCCTTGCCTTGATCAAGTCAATGCTGCTGCGCTTTGCGTTGGCGGCGGTCCTCCTCGTGACTGTGCCGCTAGCCTACGGTCGCATGGGCCTCATTCTTACGGTGGCCGGATTCGTCTTCCTGGTGATCATCGGAGGACGAAAAGTCATCCGAAGCATTCTCTTCGCCGCTGTGGTCCTCATAGCCCTTCTGGTCAGCGTCCAGGGGGTGGCCGGCGAGAAGCTCCTGCGAAAGTTCGAGGACGACAACGGCTCGGCCGCCCTAAGAGTGGCCGCGTTCGACTGGTTTTGGGAACATACGGCGGACTTTTTTGCTGGCGGTTACCCGGGAGCTAGGGACCTCAAGGGCGTGGGCACCCTGGGCTCCAGCCTTGAGAACGGCTACTTCATCATGGCTCTCATGTTCGGAACTCTTGCTGCAGTAGCGTTCTTCATTTTCATGATTTGCCTACTTTTTGCTCAGATCGACATCAAGGACCGTGGGAGTTGGCCGGGCGCCGCGGCGGCAGCCTTGATCATCGTGGCCATCAACGGCTACAGCTCAATCGGTGGCAACTCGATCGACATTCACCTTTTCTGGTTCGTGCTCGCCATGGCGAGCTACCGTTCCACCCGCACCTTGCCGGCAGTGGACGGCATCCATCGGGCTTCATCTCATGAGTTGCGGCCAACGGGTGGATCATCGGGTTTTCCAGTAACGCGGGTACCCGCTTGATGAGGATTCGAATACGCCCTCTGTCGAGTGTGGATGCTACCCAAACGGATAGCCATGGAAGCCGGATATTCCATGCGGTAGCCGGCTCGGCAATTACCCCACTGATGTCACTGGCTACGGCTCCAATTCTGGCCCAATCCCTCGGTGTTGCCGGCCGGGGAGAGCTAGCTGCCGGAATGGCTCCCATGCTGTTCGCGGTGGCAATCGGCGCACTTGGCATTCCAGAGGCGCTCACTTTCTATGTTGCCAAGCAGGCGCGGGGCGCCCGAAGGGCAGTTAGACGGGCCTTTTGGATTCTCACACTCTTAGGGCTGGCAGCAGCGGCCCTTGTGGCGCTAAGCGCATCTCTCCTCTCCGATGGAAACCTGGAGATTGAGCAGCTCATCTTCCTTACGGCGATCCTGACCGTTCCCACCTTCTGGGCCTCAATACCGAACAGTGTCCTGGCCGGGAACCACGCATGGAGGCTATCGGCAAGGATTGATCTGGCCCTGTCGGTCCTCCGGCTTGTTGCGCTGTCCGCCCTGGCAGCAGCACATCTTTTGACCCCGCAGGCAGCGACGATAGTGATGCTGGGCTTCCCCCTATTGAAGGGCCTGGTGACTCTGCCGTTCCTCATCATGTATCGGCGCGGGTGGAGAAATGCCACCGCTGCAAGGGTGCGGCTGTTCAACTATGGAAGTCGTCTGTGGGTGGGCTCCCTGGCAGGTGTGGTTCTTTTGCGCCTCGACCAGCTTCTGATGGTTCCGTTCGGGAACGCTGCACAGCTCGGACTTTACTCGGTGGCGGTCAGTTTGGGTGAGATCCCCGCCCTGCTCTCCGGAGCGGTGCGAAACGTCGTCTTTTCCTCCGACGCGGAGGACTCCCACCAGCGCGACGACGGAGAGCGTCTGCAACAGACTTCACGCTTGACGGCGGCAGCCACTGGGTTGGCGGCCGTCGCAATCGGCCTGGTCCTTCCTTGGGCCATCCCCACGTTTTTCGGTACGGCTTTCAATGACGCCGTACCGGTGTGTTGGGTAATTCTTGCGGCAGTGTCCTTGGGCACCACCGGTTCCGTCGCGGGCGCCGGTCTGAGCGCTCGTGGCCGGCCCGGGCTGCGCAGCTTCGGAATGGTCATTGGGGCGCTGCTCAACACCGCCACTCTCTTGGCGGCAGTACCCGCCCTCGGTGCGATGGGAGCTGCGTTGGCCACTTTGGCCGGCAGTGTCGTCGCCGGCACCATGAACATCGTCTGGCTACGGACGCATTTCGGCATGGCAATGCGGGGCTTCTACGGACTCAGGCGGATGGATTTCCAACTGGTCCGCACCACGATCAAACACCTGACAGGAAAGAAGAACGTACATGCCGTCTCCTCATAATCCAGGGCCACAGCTTGCCTTGGACAGTCTCCTGCCGAGAGTTCCCCGGCTTGCGTACAAGGCCGGGCTCATCAGTATGCTCAGGCTTCGCAACCGTTTCAGCCGGCACAAGATAACGGGTTCAGCGGACGTTGTGGTGAGCATGACCTCCTATGGCCGCCGGTTGGGGATCGTTGCCCATGCCCTGGAGTCCATCGCAGCGGGTTCAGTACGTCCGGCACGGATGATTCTGTGGGTCGACAAGCCGGATTTCGAGGTAGCCACGTACCCCATGCTCAGGAGTCTTCAGCGCCGCGGGTTGGAAATTCTTCCCTGCGAGGACCTCGGACCTCACAAGAAGTACTTTCCCTATTGTCGTGATTTCACCACTGACCGCATGGACCTCGTCTTAGCCGACGATGACCTAATGTACCCACGGCGTTGGCTTGAGGGCCTCCTTGGAGCCGCCGGGCATGCCCATGAAATTCCTGCCTATCGTGCGCACCGCATGAGGACTGATGCGGCGCGATGCGCCCTGGAGGACTACAACTCATGGGCCCCGGCACCCACCGGGTCAACCAGCCACGCCAATTTCCTGACGGGCGGGGCCGGCGCGCTCTTGCCTCCCAGGCTTCAGTCAGCCATACGTGAGGCTGGGACTGCTTTCCGGGAAGTGGCTCCACGTGCCGACGATATCTGGCTCAACGCCCTGGCCATCCGCAATGGATATCGACGGCGGGTGGTGGCCGCCGCGGGGCAACACCTCACCATGTATCCTCGTTCGCAAAGAGAGGCCTTGCACAGCGAGAACGTAGAAGGCGGCCGCAACGACCTGCAAATTGCTGCTGTCTTCAGGCCCCATGACATAGCCACCATCGCCGCCGACATCGTCAACGCGCCATGAGTGAGTCCACGCAGCACGCTTCCGCCACCGATGTGGAAACGGTCCTTGTGCACCCCTTCGGTAACGAGAATGTCCGTCAAACCCTGACCGCGCTCAGCGAGCACCGTCAACTATCTGCCTTCATCACCTCCATCGGCTGGACAGAGTCGGAGGCCTTGTCATGGCTCCGGCCCGCAAAGTCATTGGTTGAACGCCGGCTTTTTCCCATGATCGGAAGCCAGCAGCTGCACGTCACACCGGCCAGTGAACTTGTTCGCAACCTTCTCCTGCGCGCACAGCCCGCGGCGTTGAGACGGCTTGGCTCAGGATCAGGTCCGCTCTCCGCGCACTGGGTCGCTCGGCAGGTGGAGAACAAGGCGATCAAGGCCCTCAGCCGGCTGAATCAGCCTGCGGCCGTCTACGGATACTCGACCTTCGCTTCAAGAGTGTTCGGGGCGGCCAGGGGACGCGGCATGGAAACGATTCTGGAAGTTCCTCACGTTCACTGGGCTACCACCAGAAGCTGGGCAGGTCAGCTTCAAAGCCGCGCACCGGGATGGGCCGTTACGGCGCGTCAGGACTTATCCAGAAGCAAGGTCCATGCCATGGAAGACCTTGAGCTAGCGTTGGCAACCCGGCTGATCTCACCGTCGGCACAGGTCACTGAGAGCCTTCGCGCGGCCGGCATTGACAGCCACATCACTGAGATTCCCTATGGCTGTCCTGATGTCCATCCCGGGCAAAAGCCCTTGAGGTGGGACGGGCGCGGTCCGCTAAAGGTCTTGTTTGTGGGCCGCATCGTAGGCATGAAAGGGATCGCTGACGTTGTGTCAGCGGCCAAGGCCCTCTCTTCCGCCGTCCACGTCACGGCCATTGGCCAACTTCCCGGCGAGACTTTTCCAGCCCTTGAAGACATGCTCCGCACGGTGGATTACCGCGGGACGATGCCAAGGAGCGAAATTCTCCTGGAAATGCGCAAGCACCACGTGCTGTTGCTACCGAGCCTTGTTGAGGGTCGTTCGCTTGCCGCTTTGGAAGGACTCAGTCAGGGTCTGCCCGCGGTGGTCACGGCCGGCAGCGGTGTTGACGACCTCGTGGCCCTAGGAGCGGGCGCCATAGTGGATCGCTTCGCACCTGAACAGATTGCTACTGAACTTCACCGTTTTCTGGACGATCCCGGGCTGGTTGAAGCGCGGAGTGCCAAAGCCCTGGAGATAGCCAGAGCCTCCGGATGGGGGCCTTTTCGCGACGGGACAGCGCAATTCTTTCAACAGATTGGAAGTGGTGTTCGTGGTCACTAAGCTCAAGACCGAACGAGCACTGAAAATCGCAGTGGTGGCCCACGTGTTCCACCCGAGTGTCGGCGGAGTTGAAATTACTTCCGACATTCTGGCCCGTGGATTCATGCGTCATGGTGCCGACGTAACAGTCATCACCAACACACCAGAAGCGCACCCGACGAAGACATTCCCTTACGAAGTCATCCGGAAGCCAAAACCATGGCGACTGTTAGCGCTGGTGAACAGGGCCGACGTCGTATTCCATAACAACCCGGCAATATCGCTGTGGTGGCCTCTGGTACTCATCCGCAAGCCCTGGATGGTCACCCTCAGGATGTGGGTGACCATGCCGGGGCAGGAACTGTCCCGCCTTCAGCGGCTGAAGTATTCAGCTAAGTACAAAATTATTGAGCGGGCCGATGTCCTTGTGGCAAACAGTAAGGTTTTGGCGGATCACATCAAAGGTGATGTTGAAGTGATCCCTAACAGCTACCGGGATGAGTTCTTCAACGTCCTCGACGGCGAAGTGCGCGCTCCGTTGGGCATTGTGTATTTAGGCCGGCTCAGCCAAGACAAAGGCGTGGACCTCCTCATCCAGGCAGCAGCTGATCTGGTAGGCGAGAACGACGGCTTCACACTGACAATCGTGGGTGATGGTACCGAACGTGAACGACTGGAGACCCTCGCCGAAGAGAGCGGTTTGGGCAAGGCAGTAAAGTTCCTTGGCTCCAAGGGTCCGGAGGAGGCCAACCGGATTCTGAACCAGAATTCCATCGTCGTTATACCGAGTCGGATGCCCGAGCCTTTCGGAACCGTGGCTCTGGAGGCGGCCGCCGCCGGGTGCGTGGTGGTTTATGCGGATCATGGCGGACTGCCTGATGCCGCCGGTCAGCAAGCCATAGGCTTCACGCCCTTGGACCCGACGTCGTTAAGCGGTCACCTGAGGGCACTGCTCAGCAATCCGGAGGACGTTGCCGCGCGGCGGCGAGACGCCATATCCCATGCGGACCGACATCGGGAGAGCGTCATGGTTGACCGGTACTTCGCGGCGATCAAGCGAACGTTGTTGGTGTCCGGTAGGGGCAGGAGTCACACCCCATGAAAATTGTGCAGGTAGTAACGCTGGTCAGTCCGGACGGAGCATACGGCGGGCCCGTTCGGGTGGCTCAAAACCAGTCGGCAGAGCTTTCCAAACGGGGACATCAGGTGCAGGTATTCGCTGGTGCACGCGGGCATGTGGACCCTTCGTACTTTGGTCCAGGCGTAAGGACCCGACTTTTCAAGGCCCTCCAGATTGTCCCCCGCACCGGGTTCGCCGGGCTCTGCGCACCCACAATGCTGCCGTCCCTATGGTGGGCACTCAAAGGTGCTGATGTTGTCCATCTTCACCTGGCACGTGACTTGGTGATGCTTCCGGCTGCCCTCCTCTGCCTGATCCGGCGAACACCCTTCGTGGTCCAAACACACGGCATGATCGACGAATCCGACAAGAAGCTGGCGAAGATCCTGGACCGGCTGCTTACCCTTCGTGTGCTGCGCGCCAGCCAACGGTGCTTTTGGCTGACGCCCGAGGAACAGAAATCCTTGGGAGAACTTCTAGGTGACGGTCACCAAACCCTCGAACGGCTCGTCAACGGAGTGCCTCAGGCCGACGTCGCGATGAACGGTGGGTCGTAGTGAATACAGCGAATAGTTCCTTTCAATTTCTCTACCTGGCCCGGCTGCATAGTCGAAAACGGCCCACGGTGCTGGTCGATGCGGCCGCCATGCTGGCCAAGACCATTGACAAGCAAATAGAAGTGGCTTTAGTGGGGCCGGACGAAGGCGAAGAGTCCAAAGTGCGGCAACAAATTCTGGATACCGGGACCTCAGACTGGATCCGGATTGAAGGGCCGCTGCAGCCCGGCAGCACGCTTGACCGTATGCGGAAAGCATCCGTGTATGTGCTGCCCTCCGTCAACGAGCCGTTTCCCATGAGCGTCCTTGAAGCCATGTCCGTGGGTGTCCCCGTCATCGTGACAGACAGCTGCGGGCTCGCCCCGTTCATTGCTGAGTCAGGGGCGGGGATCGTCTCGGACTCAAGCGTCGAGGTACTCTCCGCAGCCATGCGCCGCTTTGTCGAAGAGCCGGGGCTAAGAGCATCGGCGGCCGCAGCCGCCGTCGGACTGGCCAGGGAACGATTCTCCATGTATGCGGTCACCAGTCAGCTTGAAGACGTTTACCAGAGCTTGGCCAGCTCTACCGCAGGTCAGGCGCCTTCGCCCGTACAGCAAATGCTCAAAGGCCGCGGGGGGCCCTCACCAACTACGGACAAATTGGGGGGTGAATACGGAGAACAATCCCAGCAGCACCACGGATGCCATGACGTAAATCAGTTCTGGCACAGGGCAGAAGCCGTGGCTGAAGTTCCGGCCTTGGGTGAAGAGCGCGTGGTGGTGCTGAATGTGGAACTCGGTTTCCCCCTCGTCCTTCAGGGGTCGGCGGCCGCGATTTGGGAACTCATTGACGGAACACGTACTGAAACCGACATTCTCATGGAGCTGGCAAGCGCCTACTCGGGAGCAGATGAACCTTCCGTGGCCCAGCAAGTCAGGAACTTTCTGGCCGGGCTGGCTTTCCATGGCCTCGCCGCGAGTTGCGACACCCCCGGTAACGACGGCGGATCAAGGTACTGAGGCGCGCGGCTTATCCGGTACTCAGTGCTCCACGGCAGTACCGAGACTGACACTACAAGTCTTGGAATAGTACGCACCCGGCATGCATGGAGAGGACCACACAATTGCTGCAGGACGATAAACCTCAAGGGATGTCGGGCAATGACCTCCTTTCCGTAGTCCGCTCACATTGGCTCGGGATCCTGCTCATCACAGTGTTGATGGTGGGAGGATCCCTGGGGTGGTATGCGCTTCAGCCCAAGATCTACTCAGCGGAGTCAAGCGGAATAGTGGTGGCAGCGGGGGCCGAAAACCTTGGCATGTCCCTGGCGGGAGACAGCCTCGCCAAGTCCAAAGCCAAGGGCTATCAGTCGGTGGGCGAGTCCATCCTGGTAGCTGAAAGCGTCATCAAGTCATTGGGCTTGAAGGAATCGGCCCCGGACATCACTAGATCGATCAGCGTGAGTGTCCCCCTCGATTCGGTGGAAATCCGGATCACTGCACGGTCATCCGACCCCCAGACAGCCCAGAACGTAGCTGATGCGTGGGTGACCGCCTTGGCCGCGCAGGTCTACGACTTGGACAAAGGAAATGCCAGCCCCGGGACAGAACCCGTCACCAAGATCGTCCCTTTGGCGAAGGCGAGCCTTCCATCGGCCCCCGTTTCACCGCTCTTGACGGCAACGCTGGGCATTGGACTGGCCGCGGGATTGCTCATTGGTCTTGGCTACGCGCTGGCACGAAACCACCTGGACCGGAGGATTCGCGGAGCCAGCGAGATTGAGCGACTATTTGGCCTGGCCGTCGTGGGTACTTTGCCTCTGGACAAACGGCTCAGCGAAAAGTCGAGCGTACTTGAAAATACTGCGGGAACTCATCGGGTTCCCGGCGGCCATGCCATGGCTGAAGCCTTGAGGGAACTACGCACAAATCTGGACTTCATTGATGTAGACAACCCTCCCCGAATCCTGCTGATTACCAGTTCCTTGCCCTCCGAAGGCAAGAGCACAGTCACCAGCAACCTGGCGGCGACCATAGCCGCTGCCGGCAGGGACGTCATTGTTGTGGACGCGGATCTTCGCCGTCCCACAGTTCATCAGGTTTTTGGTGTCTTGCCGGACGTTGGTGTGACGGACATCCTCTCGGGCCGGGCGGCCATCGATGACGTACTTCAGGAATGGGGTCCGAATTCCCACCTCCGGATCCTCACAGCTGGTCGCATCCCCCCGAATCCCTCCGAACTCCTTGGCTCACGGGCCATGGAACATCTGCTCAGGGAACTGTCGCTGAGAGCTATGGTCCTCATCGATGCGCCGCCGCTGCTCCCCGTCACTGACGCCGCTGTACTTTCCCGAGTCGCAGACGGCACGCTTGTGGTAGCAAGGGCACGTAAGACAACCCGTGACACCCTGTACCGCGCCCTCGGCAACCTTACTCGTGTGCGCGGGCGCGTCCTGGGCGTCATTCTTAACTGCGTATCCACCAAGGGTCCCGGAGATCTCAATTATGGCTACTACGGAGCATACGGAAGCGCCGAAGACTTGCAGGGCCACAATCCACTGACGCCCGAAAACAATCCACCGTCTGCTCCCGGCAGGGCTCTTGAGGCTCACCCGGTGAATTCTTTGCCTGGAAGCCAGGAGGGACAAACCGCGTCGGATCCCCTCAGCCGATGGCGTGCATCTCAGGATGGCTCCAGAGGCCGGCGTTCGGCCCCTCCGGGCTAGATGTACTGCCTCGAGGGGTCGGTTGAACCGTGAGGACCAAACTTGCGATTTCTCCGGCATGAACGAATGCCCTCAGCTTTCGCCGGCGAGCATTGATCGCCACCGGAGGGTTTGCCCTGGCGGCCGGGGCAGCTTTCGCCGAGACGGTGCCAGAGGCAGCTGCAATCGCTGTGACGAAGAGCGCCAGACGGGTTTACTATGCATCGGATTTCGGTATCTTCCCGAAGGCGACTATGCCAGCCACAACACCCCAGGGTGCGATTTCCAGCACCTGGATTCTTGCCAATGGCAAACCGTTGAGCGACGCACTGCGCTAGGTGCCACGTGACATCCCCACTACAGACACAATGGATCGCTTTTGAGCCGGACTCGGGGATCGGTCCTGGATGCTCTCCCGCAGCAGCGAGCCCCCGACGAGGAACCTTCTAGTAGGCGCCGTCTTTGGCAAAGACGGCTCTCACGGTTCGCAGGAGATAGATCATGTCTTGAAACATGGACCAGTTCTCTACGTAGTAGAGGTCAAGGCGAATCGAGTCATCCCAGGACAGATCGCTGCGCCCGCTAACCTGCCATGGACCCGTAAGGCCGGGTTTGACCAAGAGCCGGCGGTGGGCAAAGTCGTCGTAGGTTTCTACTTCCACCGGAAGCGGCGGACGCGGACCCACCAAACTCATGTCGCCCATGAGGACATTGAAGAGTTGGGGCAACTCGTCAATGGAATACCGACGGATGAATCGGCCGACCCTTGTGACGCGAGGATCGTCTTTCAACTTGAAAAGGACTCCGTTGCCCTCGTTGAGATCGGCGAGCCGGGACAGTTGTTGCTCGGCGTCGGTCACCATGGATCGAAACTTCAGCATACTGAAGACTTCACCGGACCGACCGATACGCGTCTGCCGAAACATTGCCGGGCCAGAGCTGTCGAGTTTGACCAAAAGGGCAACGACGCACATGGGGACGGCAAGGATAGTGAGTATGACCAACGACGCAGAGACATCCAGCCCGCGTTTGGCTACAGCTTTCAGGCCCTCCAACTTAGGCGTGGTGACATGGATCAGGGGCAACCCGGCCAAAGGCTGCATGTGAATTCGCGGACCTGCCACATCGGTCAGCGCAGGAGCCATGAACATGCCGATGTCGCGAGCGGTTAGCGCCCAGCCAAGTTGCCGCAATGTGGGCGGGTCAACGTCTGCGCCGGATATGGCCACGGAGTCCGCCGCGGAGGCTTCCACCGCTGCCAATATTCCTTCCAGGTCCTTGCCCTTGCCCATGACAGGCAGGTCGAGCCCTTCCGGCCAAGGGTCGAAAGCATCTGGAGTGGTTAAGTATGCGGCCACAGGCTGGTAGCCGGCAGCCGGATGGGCCCGGAGTTGCTGAATAAGGTGGGCAGCACTCGGGGCCCCTCCAACAACAAGAACCCGGCGCAGATGCTGGCCGGACTTCCGCCGGAGGATCAAGTCTTTCCGCAGTGCCCACCGGCCGATGAGCAGGCTGATGGTGCCCAATGGCAGGGCCACCGCCACATAGCCTCTGGCAGTGTCGAGCTGGAACACGTACGAGAAGATGGCTATGCCTCCGAACAGCCACAGGGAAGCCGTGGTCACCCGCCTGTACTCCTCAGTGCCGAAGCCTTGGATTCGGTGCCCACGGGTTCCTAGGGCCCCCAAGGTAATCAACCACAGGACGTCGAGGACCACGCTAACCAGCGGGTACGGCGTCTGAACGGACCCTATGCCCAATGAGGGTCGCTCCAGGCCGAAGCGGAGGAGCTCGGCAATCGCGACAGCCCACGTAATGCACAGGAAATCAACCAGCAGGACTCTTACCCGGCCGTCATGCTCAAGCATGTCCAGCTTGTCATTTACCTGGCGTGAACTGCTCACACTTTGGGTGGGTTTATTCATCAATGTCAACACCAAAAAATCCCATGTGGCTAGCTGATGGTTCCGGAAGGAGTGAGGCAAGAGATCCCGCATGAATGACCGGAACAGGCAAGGAAGGTTGGCATCGTGGCCTCTCTTGTTCGGTCATCTACTCACTCCCGACTGAAAGCGGAGTTGCTCCGCCTGTCTGATTATGGAAGCGCTGGTGACCTGAGGTGCTCTGACTACTCCCAAAGTACTAGGGGTGTAGGCCCGGTGCCGCGCAGGTCACAACGCTCGCCGAGCCTCGCCCCACAACACTTAGCCAACACAGGAAAGACCACTGATAGGGCGAAAAGAGCGGGCTAACTTACTCATGTGTCAGATCGACATCTACACATAGCTGGCGCGTTGAAAGCGCGGGCCTAGCCATCGATCAGGGGGCAAAATGGGAGCTGTTGCATACACCTTTGACGTCGACTTCATCCACAGGAATCCAGTTCTCAACAGCGCAGTCATGTCTGAGTGGGAAAGCAGTGCAAAAGCCACAACGCTGGGGAAGGTCTACAGTTCCTGGGCTTCCTTCTCACGGGATCATCCCAGAGCTGCCCACTGGATAGCGCTGGACGCCTTTTTTGATGACGAAGTCCCTCTTCCGCTGAAGGTCCGCACTATTGCTGCGACCGGCCGACGCTGCATTGTGTTGGGAAGGGTGAGCTCAGCTCAACGCTCTGCGCTAGGCGCAGAGGGTGCCGTTGCCATCCTGGATGATGACTCAACACCTGCGGAAATTCCACGGCGGATTGAAGAGGTGGTGGTTGGTTCTGCCCCCACGCTTCCGGCAAAGCCGGGAGTCGGCACCAGGCTCACCGATCGTGAAATCCAAGTCTTGGAACTCTTCGCGCAACGCCGGGCCCTGACAGCTTCGTCGCTGGCCTCAGCGCTCGGACTCCGTACCACCACCGTCCGGGGCCATCTCTTCCGCGGCCGCCGGAAACTTGCTGCTGCAGGCCTCAAATGCGCCACACGCGGGGAGCTGGCGAATGCACTCCAGGAGATTGGATACAGCCACACTGACGCTCAGTGGCATGCCTCCGGGCGATGGTGAACAGGCCTTAGGCGGCCTATGCCACTGAGGGATTCCATGCTCCACCACTGAGATTGGGGCATCGGGCATGAGCCACTGAAAGTGCCAAACCAGACAGCAGCGAGCCTTGCCCGCAGCAACGCCAACAGCGAAGTGATCCTGGCCCCGATACAACGGGAGTAGCGCGGGGTTGCAGTGGGCAACTAGGAAGAGTCCAGGTACGTAAGTGAAGACTCTCTAAAAGACCCTGAAACGCAACCTACGGGCCCGACGGATAGCGTCGAACCCGTAGGTGCGCCTTCCCGGGCTGGGCGGACACACCCACCACCCGGGACGAGCGGAACTGCAAAAGCCCTCCCCATCAAAGGCAGGGCAGCCAACGTTTCGGCTACTAGTCAGATTCGGTCAAGACAACGCTGATGACGGACACAGTGGTGGTGCCGTTGTAGGTCACGGTCACAGTCATGGTTGCGGTGGAAGGCCTCTCGCTGGATGCCAGGTTTTGAGTACTCACAGCAAAGAGAGCAACACCATCTGCACCCGTGACGACGGTGACACTGCGGCTCTGATCCGACTCTGGTCCGCCGTTATCCGGCGCCGGGTACGCGTAGATACCCAGGACGTCGCCGTCGCCATTTTGGCCGGATACGGTGACGGTGACCGTAGCGCCTACAACAGGGTTGCCGTTGGCGTCCTTTACCGTGACGGGGAAATCGTAGGCTCGTTGATCCAGATCCTCTTCGAAGCTCCCGTAGTGGTGGTCGCCCTTCCAGTTGCTGATGACGGTTCCGGTTCCGGGCGTCACAACCACCGGAGGGAGTGACGCAGCCACTGCCGGAGTTGCCGCAGCTATAGCAATTGCAGGAATGCTCCACGCCGTCCCGATAACCACTTTACGCCGGTCAATAGTCGAACTTTTTGCTTTACCTTTATCCAAGGTCATCGTTTGCTCCTTCAAGCCAGTCAGCGCGCTAGCTGACTGAAGTAAATCTGTCGTGGAAATTTCGGTGCAAACGGAACTTATCATTGTGCTCTTATCCCAAATTTTTTGCTGCTTGGGATGTACTATGCAAGTTTCAAAGGCCTCACTGATCATGCATCCAGCAGAATTCCGTGAGACCGAAGCTTCTCAACACTCTCCAGCAAATGGGATTCATATCCACCTGGAAGTCCAATATGAGGAGCGATGCGCTCGGAGATTCCGACTAGATCGCAAGGGGTAGCCAGTGCGTGCCAGATGGCGGGCCCAATGCCTGAAAGTCGAACTACGCCCTGGCCGGTCATCACGATCAGTTCAGGGTCCTGGCCGTTTGGTGAGGGAATCTCAACGGCGTCGAGGAGTTCAGCCCTCTTGAGGACCCTGGAGTGGGCGCCATGGAGGTGCGAATGTTCTTCCGACGACGGTTCTGTGCCCCTATGCAGGACTGACCTCCACGTTTTACGTATGGCTGGCTGTTCAAGGAGGGCGGGCAAAACCACCGCCAAGTCTCCGGCCTCGCGGTAAGTCACACGGACCGCGCCACCGGTCGCGTCGAGGATCCCACAGAGGCGACTCACTGGCTGGCGGACTTCACACAGGGACGAGGTGTGGGGTGCGAGCTCGATGATCGCCTCCGCGTGAGAAAGCGGAGTGACCTTAGGTGTGGACGCATTGGGCTTTCGGTCCAGTAGGACAACCAACGCCAGCGTCGGCGAGGCAGGTGCCACCAGCAGTCCGAGGTCGTCAGGGCCGATCTGGTGCTTGGGTGCGGGGAGTTCTTCGACTATCAGCGATAGTGGCTTCGCATATGGAACGATCATTCCTGCGCCATCAACGGCAACGGTTTCATCAGTGACGTAGCCCAGGGTAGCCCCCAGACGTCTGGTTGCGGTGGTCTTTCCCATGCCCGAACGCCCTACAAGGGCAACTGTCCGGCCGGTTCCCGTATCCGCCAATGCTGCGGCATGCAGCATCACCAATTCTCCCCGGCCCGCGGTGATGCCCGCCAAGGTTATGGCGCTTGTCAGATCCGCGGCGAATTGCCTGAATGTGCGGCCGGTGACCACGGAAGTTCCAACACGCGATGAGACTGTGGCCCGAAAGGGCCGTCCCGCTGCGTGAACCGGTTCTGCCCCGGCGCTATTTCCGGAAGACGGCTCGTCAGACAGATCGAGGCAGCGCTCCCATGCTCGCCGCAGTTCCGCGTAGAGATACGGAGTTACTCCCGCCTGCAGCACCACTGAGACAGAAGCTCCCAGAACACGGAGTTTCAGTCGGTACGACCCCGCGAAGTTTGCTGGTTCTTCCGACAAATCAACCCCACTTGTACTTCCGTGGATGCTGGTCGCCGACCCTGTGTTCATGGTGATGCTCCTCCTCCTGAAAGTGGCTCCTGGCCGAATTTCAGCCTGAGAGACCATCTATTGCGCGGGGCCGGCGTTGCCAAACGACACAACGGCGTCCTTGATTGCTTGCAATCAATATCACTAAATGATGCCAACTGCTGGGAATCATTCATGAATGGCAATAGCTGCCGCCACGTAGGGGTAAAAAGATCCGACCACTGATGGTCAGCATGGAGAATATATAGTCAGGCTCTGGGGTTCAACCGCGCAGAAAGCTAGTTCAAGCTTATTTGCCGCAGGCCGGAAAGTACTCTAGGGAGATCGCAGAGATTCGCGGTTGTAAATTTGAATGAACTCTGGAGTAAATCTAGCCCACCAGGTTTTCGGCAGCACCATTCATGTGCTCAATGATGGTTTCGCGCGCTTTCGCTGCATTGCCGGTTTCAATAGCGGCCACAATGTCGTGATGACGCCCCACACTCATATTGCGCGTGGCACGTTCCAGGCCGGCAAACATGATGGACATGCGGATGGAACCTTCCAACGACTCCCACGAGTGCAGCAATGTCTCGTTGCCGGACAGGCGGCAGAGGGTCCGATGGAATTCCAGGTCCGCCTCAATCCGCTCTTCCAACGACGACTTCGCAGCTTTGTCCATGGCATCGACGGCGGCACGCAGCTCGGCGAGCGCGGCTTCCTTGTCCGGCATGTCGCTCAGAGTCCGGGCGGCCAGAGACTCCAGCACTCCGCGCACGGCGAAAATATCCCGGATCTCTTTAACATCCAAGTGGCGGACCGACATCCGGCCACGCGCTCCGGCGGAGATCAGGCCTTCCTGTTCTAGTTGGCGCAGGGCTTCGCGCAGTGTCCCACGGCTGATCTGGAGCATCTCGGACAGTTCGGTCTCCACAAGATGCTTGCCTGGTTCCAGCTCGCCGCTGGTGATGGCAGTGCGCAGGGCGGCCAGCGCCTGTTCGCGCAGGCTTTTCTTTTCCAGTCCCAGCAGGGAGGCGCTTAGGGCCATAGTGATTCCTCGGTGTCAATGGGCGACTGTTAACAGTCGATACTACGGGCGCGTGGGTTTTTGTACAGCTAACGCCCTTTAGAGCGGGTTTTAAGGGCATTAGCTGCACAAAACTCGCGGAAGCCTAGCCGAGTTCGGCCAGGACCTTGGCCACAATCCTGTCGACGGACAGTCCGTAGCGTTCGTGCAGCGTTGGCAGCGCACCGGCGTCGAGGAACTGGTCCGGCAGTCCGATGGGAACCACGCGCTTGCCCAGGCCGGCGGTAACGACGGCGGACGCAACAGTTTCGAACAGACCGCCAACAACGGTGTGGTTTTCCAGCGTGACGGCGAGGCGGTCGGTGTTGAGCTCCGCCAGTACGGTGGCCGCGTCGAAGGGCTTGATGGTGGGGGTGTGCACCACGGAGACGTCCACATTGTGTTTGGCCAGCACATCTGCGGCCTGGAGTGCCCGCATGGTCATCAGACCCGAGGATACGAACACAACATCGTTGCCGCCGCGAAGGACCTTGGCCTTTCCGAGCTCGAAGGTGTAGCCGTATTCATCCAGGACCGTGGGAACGTTGCCGCGAAGCAGGCGCAGGTACGTGGGACCGTCGGAGGCTGCAAGCTGCGGCACTGCCTGCTCTATGTCCACGGAATCGCAGGGATCCACGATTGTCAGGTTGGGCATGCCGCGGAAAATCGCCATATCTTCGGTGGCCTGGTGGCTGGGACCGTACCCGGTGGTGAGGCCGGGGAGTCCGCCAATGATGTTGACGTTGAGGTTTGGCTCTGCGATGTCCAGGCACAGGAAGTCATACGCACGCCGGGCCGCGAACACCGAGTACGTGGACGCGAACGGGATAAGGCCGGTCTCAGCCATGCCGGCTGCCGCACCGAAGAGGAGCTGCTCGGCCATGCCCATCTGGAAGAAGCGGTCCGGGTAGGCCTTGGCGAAGATGTGCATATCCGTGTATTTGCCCAGATCGGCGGTGAGGCCAACAATGCGGGAATCGGCTTCGGCGGCTTTGACCAGCGCATGGCCGAAAGGGGCGGAGGCGGTCTTCTGGCCGGGATCGGCGAAGGACGCAATCATTGCCGAGGTCTTGAGTTTCGGCTTCACGGCAGCCGTGGTGCTGGGGGCTTCGGTGGTGGCGCTCATGAGGCAGCCTTCCCTTCGTATCCTGCAGTCAGCTGCTCACGGCAGATCTGCCACTCGTTTTCTTCGATTCGCATGAAGTGTGCTTTTTCGCGGTTTTCCAGCAGCGGTACACCCCGCCCCACCTTGGTGTCGCAGAGAATCACCGACGGCTGGCCCGAAGCAGCTGAGCGCGTGGCGATGTTGTCGAACGCTGCCAGCAACGCACCGACGTCGTTCCCGTCCACCCGCTGGGTGTACCAACCGAACGATTCCCACTTTTCAGTGACCGGCTCGGTCCGCAGAACGGTGTTGGTGGCACCGTCAGCCTGGAGGGCATTGATGTCCACCATGGCTATCAGGTTGCCCAATTGGTGGTGGTGCGCACCCATGGCAGCCTCCCACGTGGAACCTTCGTCAAGCTCGCCGTCGGAAAGGAAGTTGATCACGCGGGATGCGGAACCCTGCAAGCGCAGGCCCAAGGCCATTCCCACGGCGATGGTGAGTCCGTGGCCCAATGAGCCTCCGGAGATTTCCATGCCCGGGGTGTACGTGGACATGCCGGACATCGGCAGGCGGGAATCGTCGGAACCGTACGTTTCCAGCTCGGCCAGCGGAACGATTCCGGCTTCGGCCAACGCTGCGTAGTGCCCGATCGCGTAGTGCCCCGTAGAGAGCAGGAACCTGTCGCGGCCCTCCCAGTGCGGGTCTTCGGCACGGTAGCTGAGCTGATCGGCGTAGACGGCGGCCAGCATGTCGGCGGCGCCGAGCGCCTGGCCAACATAGCCCTGGCCCTGGACCTCGCCCATGTTCAAGGCGTGGTGGCGCATGCGGTAGGCGGCGGCGCGGATACGGTCAACGCGCTCGGCCGTGGGAGCGGCTACGGGCGCCGCTTCAATTGATGAGAGAGTCACAGGTTTCCTTCCGGAGTCGGGCGCGCACCGATGGGGAGAACGCGCCCGACGTCGAGGGGTGCTTAGGCGTTTATGGTCTGGGGAGTTTTGCTGGCGGCTTCTTCGGCAAGCTGACGCTCACGCTTGCCCCAGGTTTCTTTGGTGATGAGAGCCGCCCATAGGCCGATCGCTGCGTAGACGCTGAACAACAGGGCCGGTCCCATCCAACCCATGCTGACAAACAGCAGGGTGGTGATGAATGGGGTGAAGCCGGAGACCATGGCCGAGATCTGGTAGGCCAGCGAGGCTCCGGAGGAGCGGGTCTTGGCTTGGAAGAGTTCCGGGAACCAGGCGCCCTGCGCACCGGCCAGGGAGTTCTGGCAAACGGCGTAGGCGATCACGATCGTGGCAATGATCAGGAAGAACAAACCGGTGTTGACCAGCATGAACATGGGGATTCCGAAGAGCACGGCGAACGCTGTGGACCAGATGTAGACGGGGCGACGGCCCACCTTATCCGTCAGCTTGCCCCAGAAGTAGGTGGCAAAGATGCCAATGCCGGCGGCGACACAGAGCGCCACCAGGGTCTCGGTTTTGTCCGCCAGATTGTTGGTGTGGAGGTAGGAGATCATGTACGTGACGGACACTGCGTAGCCTGCTGTTTCAGCGATGCGCAGGCCTATGCCGCGGACAATGTTGCGCCAGTCCGTCTTGATGACCTCCACGATGGGGGATTTGACGATGTCGCCCTTGGATTTGACGTCCTCGAATACCGGGGATTCCGGAACCTTGGAACGGATGATCAGGCCTACGGCCACCAGGACAATACTGGCCAGGAACGGTACGCGCCAGGCCCATTCGGAGCCCAGGCCCACGCTGCTCAGGAACACCAGGTTGGCCAGGAGCAGCCCCACTGGGAAGCCGGCCTGCACGATTCCGGTGAACTGACCCTTCTTGCGCCATGGTGCGTGCTCGTAGCTCATCAGGATGGCGCCACCCCATTCGGCGCCAAAGGCGAGGCCTTGGATCACGCGGACCAGTACCAACAGCGCTGGGGCCAAAAGACCCACTTGCTGGTAGGTGGGGAGCAGGCCGATTGCGAAGGTGGCCAGGCCCATGAGGATCAGCGAGGCCACCAGGACGGGCTTACGTCCGAGCTTGTCGCCGAGGTGGCCGCCAATGATGCCACCCAGGGGACGGGCAGCGAAGCCGACGCCGAGGGTCGCGAAGGAGGCCAAGGTGCCTGTTACCGGGTCAGCGCCCGGGAAGAACGCCGTGCCGAAGTACAGCGCGGCGGCCGTGCCGAAGCCGATGAAGTCGTAAGTTTCGATCACTGCGCCAACGCCGGAGCCGACGGCGACGCGCTTTGCATCCTTGGTTCCATGAACCGGACCACGCATGGTCAGAGCTTCATTGCTCATCTGTCTTTTTCCCTTTCGAAGAGTGTGGCGCTTCTTCGGCGACCTCACTGTCGACAGTCAACATAATACGACAACTGTGACGCAGCGCACCAGCAATGTCAACAGTCAACCCTGAAGGTTGACTGTTGACAGTTAACGCAACTAAAGTGGCTTGCATCACTAAGGAGTCCTCACCGATGAGGCTTCGACGTAGAGGATCAATGACGATGTTTCATCAACGACTGGGCTGCTCGTCCATCAGCTTCCGCCACCAGGAACTGGGTGCGGCACTCCACACCATGCAGGGGCTCGGCTTCGAGGAGATCGATCTGGGCGCGCTTCCGGGCGTCTGCGATCATGTGCCGTACGTGCTTGACGCCGAGGCAGTGAAGGCGGTTGCCGCCGTCGTGCGTGAATCGGACCTGCGCGTCCGCTCGGTGAACGGCGACGTCGGCGACCTGAACGCAACGCTCGACGCCGGCGCCCAAGCGGCGCGCGAGAGGCACCTCGAGATGCTGCTCGCCTTGGCAGCCAAGACTGGCGCGAAAGCCTTGGTCCTGCCGTGTGGGGCGATCGATCACGAGCCGCTGCGGAGCTTGGAAGAAGACATCGACGTTGTAGCTGAACAGCTGATTCATGCCTCTGTTCGCGCTAAAGAGTTCGGCATCGAGCTGTGGACTGAATCCCTGCACTTCTACCGGCTGTGCTGGAACGCCGAACGCGCCCAACTCCTGGCCGACCGGCTGACTGGCTCGGAGGTTGGCCTGGTGATGGACTTCAGCCACATCGTGGCCTCCGGAGGGGACCCCGTGGACTTCGTTGACCGCTTCGCATCACGGGTCAAACACGTCCACCTCCGGGATGCCAAGCCTGCCTCCGGGGACCAGCCGGGAAACATCAACCTCAGCATCGGTAACGGAGCGGCCAACTTTGCCGCAGGGTTGGCGGCATTGAGAGGCGCCGGTTACTCCGGCCACTTCTCGCTGGAACTCGAAACCCGGGACGTCACCCACGGCGAGCGCCCGGCCGCTGCCGCCAAGGCAGCCAGCTTCATCACAGACCTCATCTAACAACCACCACCCAAGGAGCACCATGACCACCATCCAGCGCACCGCCGTCCTCACCGGAGCTACCTCCGATCGCGGCATCGGCCTGACCACCGCCCGCCGCTACGCCAACCAGGGCTGGGGCGTAGTCATCCTGGACCTCGACGGCGAGAAGTCCGCCAAGGTTGCTGCGGAGATCGCCAACGAATTCAACGTCCCCGCCTTCGGCTATGAAATCGACGTCGCCAATGAGGCGTCCGTCATCGCTGCCCAGGCCGCCGTTGCCGCAGAGGTTGCCGCCGGGAACCTCCCGCCCGTGGGCGCACTGGCCAACATTGCCGGCATCACCTCTCCCGTTCCCTTCCTGGAAACCACACTTGAGCTGTGGCACAAAGTCATGGACGTCAACGCCACGGGAACCTACCTGGTTACCAAGGCCTTCCTGCCGGACATGATTGCCAACGGCTGGGGCCGGATCGTGAACATGTCCTCGGTCTCCGCCCAGCGCGGCGGCGGCGTGTTCGGCAAGGTTCCCTACTCCGCAGCCAAGGCCGCCATCCTGGGCTTCACCAAGGCACTCGCCCGCGAAATCGGGGAGACCGGCGTGACCGTCAACGCCATCACCCCCGGTGCAGTGGACACGAACATCCGCGTCGGCAGCACCGATGAGCAGGAAGCCGCCATCAACGCCGGCATCCCGCTGGGCCGCAACGCCACCACGGAGGAAGTAGCCGCCGTCATCACGTTCCTCTCCTCGGAAGACTCCGCGTACCTTACCGGAACCACCATCGACATCAACGGCGGCAGCCACATCCACTAAGCCCCTCCCCCAGTCCGAAATCCAGAACCAGGACCCACCATGACCAGAATCTTCAACGATCCCGCCGACTTCGCCGACGAAGCCCTCGCTGGCTTCTGCGATGCCCACTCGGACCTCGTCCGCCAGGTGGAAGGTGGCGCAGTGCGCCGCAGCCGCCCCTCAGCGCCCAAGGTTGCCGTCATCACCGGTGGCGGCTCCGGGCACTACCCTGCCTTTGCCGGCATCATCGGTCCGGGATTCGCCGACGGCGCCGTGGTGGGAAACATCTTCACCTCGCCTTCCGCCCAGCAGGCTTACTCGGTGGCGAAGGCAGCCAATTCCGGAGCGGGAGTGGTGTTCACTTACGGGAACTACGCCGGCGACGTGATGAATTTCGGCATGGCGACCGAGCGCCTGAATGCTGAGGGCATCCCGACGGAGAACGTGCTGGTCACGGACGACATCGCCAGCGCCTCCCCCGACGAGATCGAGAAGCGCCGCGGCATAGCCGGGGACTTCGTGGTCTTCAAAGTCATGGGAGCTGCTGCCGAAGCCGGGCTGGACCTCCACTCCGTGGTTCGCTTGGGGCGCAAGGCGAATGAGTTCACCCGAACCATTGGCACGGCATTCAGCGGCTGCACCTTCCCCGGCGCCGAGCAGCCTCTGTTCCGCCTTCCCGAGGGACAGATGGGCTTGGGTCTTGGTATCCACGGCGAACCTGGGCTGTTCGATACCGAGCTGCCATCCGCCGTCGAGCTTGGCCGGGAACTGGTGCGACGCGTGCTGGCCGAGACGCCTGTGGGCGCTTCCACCCGCCTGGCCGTGCTCCTCAACGGCCTGGGCTCCACCAAGCACGAAGAACTCTTTGTCCTCTGGCGGACCGTGGCTCCCTTGCTGCGCGAGGCCGGTTACACGCTGGTCATGCCGGAGGTGGGCGAGCTGGTGACGAGCCTGGACATGGCCGGTGCCTCGTTGACGCTGACGTGGCTGGATGACGAACTGGAGGAGTACTGGACCGCTCCAGCGCTAACACCTGCATACCGTCGCGGTGCGGTGGGGTTCGCTGCCGCTTCCTCTGACACCGCGGAAGCTGAGACGGACAACGTTGCCGCTGCGGACTACTCCTCCACAGCCGAGTCCCGCGCATACGCTGCCCAGTGTCTTCGAGCCTTGGACACGACGGCCACGCTGCTCCGCGATTCCGAATCAATCCTCGGGGACATGGACGCAATCGCCGGCGACGGCGATCACGGCCGTGGCATGGTTCGCGGATCAGCAGCCGCTCTGGAAGCAGCAACCGTGGCCCTTGAGCGTGGCGCAGGTGCCGGCTCGCTACTGGCCGCTGCCGGCGATGCGTGGGCAGATAAGGCCGGCGGCACGTCGGGCGTCCTCTGGGGTGCCGGACTGCGCGCCTTAGGCGAACGGTTGGGGGACGCAGAAACCCCGACGCCGGACGTCCTAGCCCAGTCTGTTCGAGCTTTCGCGGACCGCATCGCGAGCCTCGGGAAAGCCGACATCGGCGACAAGACCATGATGGATGCCCTGCTTCCGTTCGCGTCCTCACTGGAGGACCGCATCTCCTCCGGCGCTGTTGCGGAGGACGCTTGGGCAGCTGCCGCAGCCGACGCTACAGCGGCTGCTGCGTCCACCGCGGAACTTCGCCCCCTCAAGGGTCGGGCCCGGCCGCTGGCCGAAAAGAGCATCGGCACGCCGGATCCCGGGGCGACGTCGCTCGCCATGGTGTTCGCCGCCGTCGGGCCCCATTTCACAGCCGTTCCCGTTGCAGCAACCCACTAGGAGAATTTCATGCGCATCATTGTGGGCGCCGACGAAGCCGGCGTTGATTACAAAGACCGAATCATGGCCGATCTTGAGGCCGACTCCAGGATCACCGAAGTGATCGACATCGGAGTGAACCGCGCGGACGAGGACTTCACCAGGCCCTACCCCTACGTGGGCATCGCCGCCGGTGAAATGATCCGGGACGGCAAGGCTGACAGGGCCATCCTTTTCTGCGGCACAGGCATTGGTGTGGCGATCGCAGCCAACAAGGTCCCGGGTATCCGTGCCACGGCTGCCCATGATTCGTTCTCCGTGGAGAGGTCCATCCTGTCCAACGACTGCCAGGTCCTCACCATGGGCCAACGCGTTGTGGGCGTGGAACTGGCCCGTCGCTTGGCCAAGGAATGGATCGGCTACGCGTTCGATCCCGAATCCGGGTCGGCCGCCAAGGTGAAGGTACTCATGGACTTCGAGGGCTGCTGAAAAGCTCTTCCCAGGCCGGGCAGTAGGGGCTAGAAGCCGCCGCCACCCGCCCCGGTTTCACCGGCCATGTTGGCAAAGCGGGAGTAATGGCCCTGGAATGCCACCACGATGTCCTTGGTGGGACCGTTACGGTGCTTGGCGATGAGGATGTCAGCTTCGCCTGCGCGCGGTGACTCTTTGTCGTAGACGTCCTCACGGTGGAGCAGGATCACCATATCGGCGTCCTGCTCAATGGAGCCGGATTCACGGAGGTCGGACACCATGGGGCGCTTGTCCTGGCGCTGCTCGGAACCACGGTTCAGCTGCGACAGGGCAATGACGGGAACCTGGAGCTCCTTGGCGAGCAGCTTGAGCGCACGCGAGAACTCGGAAACTTCCTGCTGGCGCGATTCCACCTTTTTGCCGGAGCTCATGAGCTGGAGGTAGTCGAGGATCACGAGCTTGAGGTCGTGCTGTTGCTTGAGGCGGCGGCACTTGGCGCGGATTTCCATGAGGGACATGTTGGGGCTGTCATCAATGAACAACGGAGCATCGTTCATGCGGCCCATGGTGGTGGCGATCTTGGACCATTGCTCGTCCTTGATGGTGCCCTTGCGGAGATCCTGCAGGCCAATGGTCGCTTCTGCTGAGAGAAGACGCATCGCAATTTCGTTCCGGCCCATTTCCAAGGAGAACATGACCGTGGCCAGGTTGTTCTTGATGGCAGCGGAGCGGGCAAAGTCCAGCGCGAACGTGGACTTACCCACGGCAGGACGGGCGGCGATAACGATCATCTGGCCCGGGTGGAGTCCGTGCGTCAGTTCGTCCAGTTCGTAGAAGCCGGTGGGAACGCCGGTCATGCCCTCGCCGCGGTGACCCGAAGCTTCGATCTCGTCCACGGTGGACTCCATGACGTCCTTCAACGCCACGTAATCCTCGGCAGTACGCTTTTCCGCCACCGCGTACACCTCGGCCTGCGCCTGGTTGACGAGGTCTTCCACCTCGCCGTCCTGGCCGTAGCCCATCTGGACGATTTTGGTGCCGGCGTTAACAAGGCGCCGTAGCACCGCACGCTCTGCAACGATCTCAGCGTAGTAGCCTGCGTTGGCCGCCGTTGGCACGGTCTGAATGAGCTCGTGGAGGTAGGCGGGGCCGCCGATACGGTTGATCTCACCACGCTTGGTCAGTTCATCCGAGACGGTGACGGCGTCAGCGGGTTCACCGCGGCCGTAGAGGTCAATGATGGACTCATAGATGGTCTCGTGGGCGGGACGGTAGAAGTCGTGTCCGCGAACGATCTCCACGACGTCGGCAATTGCGTCCTTGGACAGCATCATTCCACCGAGCACCGACTGTTCAGCGGGGATGTCCTGGGGAGGTTTCCGGCTCGAGTCCGAAGCGCGTGAGCCCTCGATTGAGTCCAAGTGCGTTACTGACAAAGCCGTCCTCCATTTGTGTGCCGCTGTAGAGCTGAACTCCCTGGCGGCCCGTAAAGCGCAGTGCGTGGCCAAGTGTCCGCCTGGTGCATCTCACGATGTCACGCAGGCCCGACAGAATAGCCGCGTCCACAGGTTATCCACAGTGGCTTCCATGGGCTCTTCTCAAGTGGTGACTTTTTGGAAGCCCAGGAAACACTTTCGCGGGATATTCGTGCCCAAAATGGACACTCCAGACACGTTACAGCAGGTGCTTCACACCCCCTGTGGATAACCTGTGGAATACCAGCCAGAGGTTGTGCACAGACTGTGCGTTACCCTGTGGATAGAGAATTTCTTTCACGGGAAATAAGGCTCTGACCTGCGGAAACACTTCCCACACGCTGTGGACGCGAGAAAGTTTTGCCAGCAATTAATCCACAGACACTACAGCTCCGGGGGTCATCCAAGGACGGAAAATCCGGTGATACATACTCGAAATGTGATGCATCTTACAAAACCGTCTTTAATTTGACAGAGATCTCTCAGAAGCCTATGCCGGAAGTGGAATGTGCTGTGGATAACCAAGTTCTGGCATAAGCTCTAGGCATGGGGATGAACTTTGGTGACGTACTGACGATTGTCCTTCCGCTTCTTGTCCTCGTGGGCCTGCTGTGGGCGCTCACGGCAGCCTTCAAGCCGCGCGATACCGGCCTTTCCGACGCCGAGAGGTATCAACGCGAACTGGCGGCACGTTCCGCTGCCCACCAAGCGTCCCAAGTGCGGGAGGCACTGGCCCTTCGCGCCCGCATAGATGCCACTACCAAGCCGAGCCAGAACGAGGCCAGCCATCGCGAGCAGGTGGAGAACAGCAGGACGGCCATTCAGGCACAGGCTGCGCGGTCTCACGCTGCCGGACAAACGGGACACCAACCAGCAGTGCTCCCCAACGGTCAACTGAACCCTCAACTGGCCTTCGAGTTACAAAACCTGGTCCGCAGCGGTAAAAAGATCGAGGCCATCAAAGTCCTCCGCCAGGCCACCCATTCAGATTTGCTTACTGCCAAGAACTACGTAGATCGGCTATGACGACGCCATGGATTCCATCCTCATCCCGCTCCTGATCCTCGTTGCGGTCATTGCGGGAGTGCTCCTGCTTATTCGCTCTTTCACCAAGCGCTCCGTCGAAAGCAAGGCCGACTTCGCAGCGGCGAATGCACCCAAGGACGCGGTTGAGTTGGCCAGAGAGTCTGCAGCGAAGCTGAATCAAGAGCAGCACAGGCAGCTCTACTCGCTCATTGCCCAGGGACAGGGCATGGCGGCCATCAAGCTTTACCTGCAGGCGACTGGAGAGGGCCTGCGGGCCTCGCGTGACGCCGTCGGCGCACTGGCGGCGCACCCCCAGCCGTTCACTCCGGAAGCCACACCCAAAGATTTGATTGCCGACGACGACGACGAGCCTGAACGTTTCCCCTACAGGTACAGGGCAATCGTCAGTAAGGGCGATGTCACCCGGGAAGTGAGCAGCAACATGCTCAACGACGAGATTTACGGTCGTATCCGCACGCTGGCAAAGAGCGGCGATGTTGAGGGCGCGGCACTTGCTTTGACGCGCCACTCAGACATCAACATCAAGCAGGCCCGCGAGTTCATTGAGCTGTTGGACGACTAAAAGCTAGAAGTCGAACAAGTCCCCCAGGAAACCTTCCTTCTTCTTGCGCTTGCGGCCGTACTGGTCGCGACCATAGCCGTCGCGTCGGTCGTCATCCCTCCGGTCGTAGTCGCGCCTATCCCTATCGTCGTACCGCGGCTGCTGTGGCCGGGACTCGAAGGGGTTGTAGATGGGCGGGGGCGCGATCGGCGGCTGGGACGGTGCGGCGGCAGGCCGGGCAGGGGCTGGAATGGTCTCCGCAGCGACCCGGTCAATGATCTTGTCCAGCTCCCCGCGATCCAGCCACACGCCCCTGCACTGCGGGCAGTAGTCGATCTCCACGCCGCTTCGTTCGCTCATCACCAGGTCAATGGAATCCACAGGACATTTCATGTTTGCCCCAACGATCGGCCCTGGCAATTAGTTCGTCCTATCTGCCTGCCGAGATTCCGGCAAGCAACTGTTCAAACGGCAGCGACTCAAGTGCATCGTTCTTCCGGTGCGGCTGGGAACCGCTCAATAGTTGCACGAGTTCACCGGCCGCTCGGTCTACGCGCACCGACAGGGGCGAGGCGCCGTCGTCGGTGTTTCCCCAGTCCTGCGGCCCCGCGAAGACGCCGGTGGCCGCAATCCTGGTGCGCAGGTAGCTGAACAGGGGACGCATTGCGTAGTCGAGGACCATCTGGTGGCGGTCGGTGCCGCCTGTGGCGCCCAGCAGCACGGCTTTGCCGTCCAACGACTTCGGGTCCAGGACGTCGATGAACGACTTGAACAGGCCGCTGTAAGAGGCGCTGAAGACGGGGCTGACGGCGATGATGGCGTCAGAATCCTCGACGCCGGCAATCACGTCCGCCAGGCGCGGTGCGGCATAGCCGGTGACGAAGTTGTTGGCGATGTCCACTGCGAGGTCGCGCAGTTCAACGACGTCAATCTTCGCGTCGTACCCGGCCGCGCGCAGTTGCCGTTCGGTGGAGGCGGCCAGCTGGTCGGCCAGCAAGCGGCTCGACGACGGGACGCCGAGTCCGGCGGAAAGTACGGTGATGCGGCGGGTTTCCATGGCATTCTCCTGTTGCTCGTTCATCCAGCTTACATGCATTTGCATCTAAATCACTGAACAGGTGATGAGTCAGAAGTATTCCCGCGGCGTCTTGGCTACTCCTTGAGCTGCATCAGAAACGCCACGGTTGCCGCGGAAATCTGCTCTTGGGCAACGCCCCGATCCACAGAGGGTTCGCCGTCGCCGGGCTGCGCACCGTAGCTTCCGAAGAACGCGTGATTCCCGCCTCGGATTTCAACGAAGGTGGCATCGGCGGGCAGCAACTCACGGGAGGCGTCGATCTTCGCCGGCGTGCTGAGGCCATCTTCGGTGCCGGAAATGGACAGAACCTGCAGTCCCGACCGGTCACGCAAGGAGTCCAAAGGGTAGGAGGCGTAGAGCAGCAAGCCATCCACATCTTTGTTTCCCAGAGCAAAAGAGCTCGCGCTCACCCCTCCCAGTGAGTGGCCACCCACCGTCCATGTGGAGATCTCAGGATGGTCAGCCATGGCCCCGCGCGCTTGGTTTCCGTCCAGCAGACTGAGATTCAGGGGCGTCTTGAGAATCACCACGAGGACCCCGGCGTCCACCGCTGGCTTGAGGATGTCCGCATACGCCCGCGCTTCAACGCGAGCGCCCGGATAGAAAACGAGCCCCTTGGTGACTGCTGCCCCGGCCGGCTTCATGGTGATGGCTGTGGGCGATTCCACCATGGATCCGGCCAGCGATCCCGCTTCAGCCGCTTCGGAGGCCTGGTATGCGAAGGGATTCAGCCACGCCAGCATGGCCACAAGTGCCAGCACGCCGACGCGCGCGGCCCACGCACCCACAGCCCTGGCCAAGGACGGCTTCGAGGAGCTACGGCGTCGACGCCACAGCAAAATACCCCAGAGAACTCCGACGGCGGCGGCCGTCACCAGGAGCGACGGCAGGAGCGGATGACCACGCAGTACGGCCGGATTTCCCAGCAGCATCCACCCCGGAACTAGGACCAACGCGGCCACGCACACGGCGGAAACCCAGAACAAGACCGGTAGGCGCTTGTCTGCGGTGACCTGTAAGGAGGAAGTCATTCCTCAAGAATAGTTCCATCATGGAGATAAATTGAAGTCCGCTAGGGTTCTGCCGTGCTCAACGCCTCAGCGCGTGCTCGGACAGGAAGTCGAACGTCTTGTCCCGCGCCTCACGGGCCTCGGCAAAGTTCAAATGGAACTGATACTCATGAGGTAGCTCGGGCTGGTGAGTGGCCGGCCAGAACAGCTCGGTCACCGGAACTCCCGCATCCTTCAGCCGGTTGCTGTAGGGAACCGACTGGAGCCACGTGAGCCCGTCACCATTGCCGCCGCTGATGAACGTGGGAGGGAAGTCGTCGGTCACGAAATCGATGGTGGACATGGTGGCCCCGGCGTAGGTAGCGGACCAGTCCTTGGTGCCCGTGTAGGCCCACAGTGACGTCTTGAATCCCCAGGCCACAATCCCGTTGAGATCCGCCATGGCCCTGAGGTCGTACACGCCGCAATGCAGGATGGTGGCAGCCAGATCCGATTTCTGGAGCGCGGGCTGAATTCCCATCAGATTGGCATACCCGGGGTTTACGGTGAGCGTGGTCATCTGGCTGGCGAGCTGGGCGCCGGCGGAGTCACCGGCCAGAACTATGCGGCTGGCGTCCACGTTCAGCTCGGCGGCATGGGCCTTGATATAGGCGAGAGCTTCGTTGATGTCCCGCACCGCCGTGGGGTAGGTGGCCTCCGGTGCGATGGGGTAGCTCATGCCGATGGTGGTGTAGCCCTCGGCCGCGATGATCTTCAGGTACGGATTCACGTCGCGCTGCGCTCCTGAAATCCAAGCGCCACCGTGAATCCACACCACAGTGGGAAGTGCCGCCGTGGTGCCTTGAGGACTAAAGACATCAAAGGTGGATCCGGGCTTGTAGACCACCCCTTCTTGGGTTTGCAGCGGCGTATCCGGAACGTATGGAGTCATTTCGTCAATGGTTGCCTGTGCTCCGCGCTCAAAAACAGCACGGATCAGCAGCGCCGAGGGCCACGGAGTAGCTGAAAGGGCCAGCGCGACTACCAGCACCAGCAGGATCGCCAACTCAAGCTTCCGTTGCCGCGTGGAGCCCTTTCGCTTGTTGCTGGAACGTAGGCCCGTACGTGCCGGCTCATCCTGCCTCGTACTGGCTTGGTTCGATTCCAACGGCCCCATCACACACTCCCCCGGTCGGCGTACCTCTGGACCATGCTAAGGCGGAGGGTCGTCCCCGAGGGTCAGGACAGCGGCCGCGCCGCCGCCAGCGGAACCCCTCACCGCCGTCGAACGTCATAACGACCATCCACCGCGTGTAACCCACGACGCCTTCTAGCGCCTGCAGTCACTTTTGAGCCAGAGTGTAGGGGTGCACTCACATCGGCGCGCCCACCGCCTATCCGCCCCGCACGAAAGAAGACCATGACACACCAAACAATCGCCCCTCTGGACGGCGTCCGGGTTCTGGAGCTCGGCAACTACATCGCCGCGCCCACGGCAGGCAGGCTGCTGGCCGACTTCGGAGCTGAAGTCATCAAGGTGGAGCGGCCCGGAACCGGCGACGAACTACGCAACTGGCGCCTGCACAAGGGCAACACGTCCATGCTGTACCGCACCCTGAACCGCAACAAAAAGTCAGTGGTCCTGGATCTCCGCACGGATGCGGGCAAGCAGGCAGTGCTGGAGCTCGTAGCCAAATGCGACATCCTTCTGGAGAACTTCCGTCCCGGCACCCTGGAAAGGTGGGGTTTGGGGCCCGAGGTTCTCAACGACGCGAACCCGGACCTCATCGTCACCCGCATCTCTGCCTTCGGGCAGACGGGACCGCTGTCGCAGCGGCCTGGTTTCGCCGCCGTCGCCGAAGCCTACGGAGGGTTCCGCAACCTGGTAGGCGACCCGGACCGCGCGCCGGTGCGGGTGGGCGTCTCCATCGGAGACTCAATCGCGGGCCTGTACGCCGCCTTCGGTTCCATGATGAGCCTGTACCAGCGTGAAGCACGACGCCGGGACTCGGCTGGCGCTGTTCCGCTCACCGAGCGCATCATCGACGTCGCGTTGAACGAGGCCATGTTCTCCATGATGGAGTCACTGATCCCTGACTACCAGGCATACGGCGTGGACCGGCAGCGCGTCGGTGGCCGCATGGAGGGCATCGCTCCGTCCAACGCCTACGTGTGCAAGGACGGCGCGAGCATTGTGGTGGCCGGTAACGGGGATTCGATCTACCAGCGGTACATGCAGACCATTGGTCGCCCTGACCTCGCAGAAGACCCTTCCCTGCAGACAAACGCCGGGCGCTGGGCCAAGCGTGAAGAGTTGGACCAGGCCATCGGCGAGTGGGCAGCCACGCTGTTAGGCGCCGAGGCCCTCGAAGCCCTCGAAGCCGCCGGTGTTCCCGCCGGTCCCATCTACACCGCGGCGGACATCAGCACGGACAGCCAGTACGCCGCCCGCAACATGATCCAGAAGTTCGACGTTTCCACCGGCGAGGAAATCCTCCCCGGCGTCGGATTCCCCGGCATTGTTCCCGTGATCGGAGACCAGTCCCTGCCCATCCGAAACCTCGGCCCCGACCTGGGCGAAAACACGCAGGAAATCCTTGGCGGACTCCTCACCATGGATGCAGCGCAGATCAATGCGGCTTCCGGCCGCGAGGAGGCCCTCCGACCATGAACCGCTTCGAAAGCCCCCTGGCATCCACGCTGGGCAACGTCATCCTCAGGGACGTCACCCTGCGCGACGGACTCCAACTCACCGGCAAACTCCTGCCCACGGACCAGAAGATCGAAACCGTGCGGGAACTGCTGCGGCTGGGCGTTCCCGCCATCGAGCTCGGCTCCATGGCCCGCGCCGACCTTGTCCCCACCATGGCCAACACACTCGAAGTAGTCCGGGCCCTCACCCCAGAAGAACTGGAGAAATGCTGGATCTGGGTAGCCACACCAGGCCACGTAGCCAAAGCATCAGCAGCTGGTGCGCGGAACTTCCAGTACTGCCTGTCAGCCTCCGACTCCCACAACAAGGCGAACATCGGGCGGACCACTGATGAGAGCCTGGCCGCCCTGCCCGAAGCTGTTGCGTACACTCGCGCAGTGAACGGCCAGATCCAGCTGTGCATCGCAACGTCCTTCACCTGCCCGTTCGAAGGTTACGTTCCGGAGGAGCGCATTCTTTCGATCGCCAACGACCCCCGGGCCGAGGGCACCACGGACATCGTCATCTGCGACACCCTGGGGCAAGCCATTCCAGCGCAGGTAGCCCGCCTGATCACCCGGGTCCGGGACGAGTCCCCCGCCCGGCGAATCGTCTATCACGGCCACGACACCTGGGGCCTGGGCGTGGCCAACACACTTGCCGCCATCCAAGCCGGTGCTGCAATGGTGGACGGGGCCCTCGGCGGACTGGGCGGCTGCCCGTTCGCACCCGGCGCCAGCGGCAACACCTCCAGCGAGGACATCCTCTTCGCAACCCGGCCCGAGTGGCTCACCCCGGATGTTTTCGGGGAGCTCGTAGTCCTGTCCGAGAAGCTGCTTGCCGAACTGGGCGAACCGAACCGCTCCAAGGCAGCCGAAGGCGCGAGGTCCAAGGCAGCGGCCTTTGACTGGGTTAAGCCGTCGCGCTACACCACCTAGTCCTACCTGCCTGCCCCACCAGCGGCCATCAGTTCGAGGCGCTTCAAGGTCTCCCGGTTCCGGACCCCGATGACAGGATCCCGCAGGACCTTGGGAACCACTTTTCCCGGCCCACGCACGGCGTCTTCGGCAATGGAAACACGGCACTGATGGCCACCCAAATCTTCAAGGGTGATCACTATTTTCGCTTCACCCATGGGCCATCCCCGGGCAAGCAGCTCCAGCTTACGGCCGGTCTCCACGGCGGTGACACTGGTGCTGTCATCGATGAGGAAGGGCCAAGAGCCCACGGAATGATGCAGCTTGGCACCTGGCTGGGGCCATGCCGCGTCCACGGAGCGGATTCGGGAGGCACCCACCACCCAGCCTGTATAGAGCCAGCCATCCTCGATCACTTTCCATACGTCCGCGGCGGGGCTTTTGAACAACTGGGTCACTATGGACATGGTGGTCCTCTCTGCGTGCTCACCAGGATGGCTTGATTAACCTAAGCATGCTTAGCGTCAGCATGTCACAGGGGCATTAAGGAGTGGGCTTGCTCGCCTTGCCATCCAACCAGAGAGTGTACGATTCGTCGCGGTGCGTGCCGTCCGATCCCACATGCTTGCTGTCAATCCGCGGCCCCTTCTTGATGACATGCACCAACGCCATTCCGTGACCGCGTCCAAGATCGTAGTCCGCTTTGAGCCATTCAAGAATCGCCCCGGCCTTCACCGAAGGGTCTTTGAAGCCCTTGGTGTCTGCTATTTCAACCAACTGACGCGGAGTGAGACCGGTCTTGTCTTCAATAGCGTCAAGGTAAGCCTGGAATGACATCAGGGTGGCCTTTCGTCCGGAAATCAACGAGCAGAATTCTGCGTGCGTGCGGTCATCTTA
Organism: Paenarthrobacter sp. MSM-2-10-13; assembly: GCF_011605365.1. Taxonomy (NCBI): domain Bacteria; kingdom Bacillati; phylum Actinomycetota; class Actinomycetes; order Micrococcales; family Micrococcaceae; genus Paenarthrobacter; species Paenarthrobacter sp. MSM-2-10-13. The sequence continues at coordinate 179,476 of NZ_JAAOXO010000005.1, forward strand.
CCCAGCTCAAGGCAACAGATCATGCCCATGTAGGCTGGGATCGGCAAAATGGGGGAATCAGTGGCTGAACCGGGCAAAACTCAAACACGTCCGCGCTTAGGATGCTTTGCCGTGCTCCTTATTGGAGTGGTCTTGTTTGCATGGGTGTGCTCCATCCTCTGGACAGGAATAGACGAGGGCGCCGTTCCACCGGATTCAGCATTTCCCTCGATTCCCGGCCCCAGTCAACCAAGGGCTGTTTCCACTGAATGTGGATCGGGTGGTTGTTGGCGGGAAATGGCAGTAGAGGTCGAAGCACCGCATACTGCCGAATCCCTGGCAGCCGAAATGGGCCTGGCTTCGCACCGTTGCGGGGCAGCAAACTTGTGGACTCTAAGAAAAACCTGCACCGGAATCGCCCATAGCAGTGCGGGGAAGCTATGGATCTCCTTGTCATATTCGCCTCTTATTTCAGAGTACTAGCCGCGAAGCGGATACCGGGCAAGAGCGGACCGCGGAAGGGCTCCAACTGGTTGGCCCGGAGCCTCCTACTCGTCCGCGCCCCTACACTGATCGCATGACGTGCCGGCGGTGGCTTTTCCTTGCGGCGGGTCTGGCTCTGGCCATGACCATGCCATTTCTGGCCGCCTGCAGCTCCGGCAGTACCGGCTCTCCCTCCGGCAGCGGGAGTACCCAGCCCGTGGCTGTGGAGATCAACCAGTCCCGGGACCAATACGGAAAACAGGCCATCCTGCTGCAGCTCACCAACACCACGGATTCGCCAATAACTGTGACTGTGGCGCAGCTGCAATCCCCGCTGTTCCAAGGTGACATCGCCTGGAAGCCTTCTGCTGGCGGCCTCGAACTGCCGCCGCGTCAGCCGAAGAGCCTGCCCGCAATACTGCCCGCGGCCTCCTGCGAAGTATCAGAAGGCACAACAACAGCACTTAACGCCAGGATCACCTACGCAGAACCGGGCAAGGAGCCCGTGGAGGCCAGCACCAACGCTTCCGATCCCTTCGGCGTCCTTTCCAGAAACGCCGGCGAGCTGTGCCTGGCATCGGAGGCCGCCGCCGTCGCTGTCATGGTCCTGGACCCCGCGCTGGAGGTTGCCGCTGACGGCCGCACCGCCGTCGTACGCCTTCTCATCACGCCGGCCACGCCGGGGACTGACCCGGGAAGCCTCACTATCGAGTCATTTGAGGAGACCACCTTGCTGGCGCAATCTCCGGCAGACCCCTGGCCGGCACATCTCGCCGTGGGCGCGCGCAAACAGGAACTACCTCTTACTATCCGGCCCGCCCGCTGCGATCCCCACGCTGTTGCTGAAGACAAGGTGGGCACCCTCCTGCCGCTGAGGGTGACCGTTGGTGACCGGAGGGGCGTGCTGAAGATTGCGGCCTCGAATGAACTGCGCGGCCGGATTTATGACTTCGTTACGGCCGCCTGTGCCCCGGCAGGCTAGAGGTGCCTAGCCGAGGGTAGCCAACGCCCCGGGAGCACACTCCACCCTGACCTTGACGTTAGCCTCCACGGACTTGACCTCGCCGTCCATTTGATACGGCAGCGGCTTGAGCGTGGTGAATTCATAGCTGCTCACGCTCGGCTGATCACCAAGGCCCTGGGTGGTGGCCTTTAGCGCGGTCAGCAGAACACGCCACTTGGGCATGTGCGGAAAAGTGATGACTTCAAACTTTCCGTCGGACGGGTGATCCTCTGCCTCACTCAAAGTGGCGTACTTGGCCATTTCATTGATGTTGGCGAACACCAGGCTGTCGAACTTCCGGCGCTTTCCATCCGCCAGGCGGATGCCGAAAGGCTCGAACTTGGAAAAGGTCTGGATCACGGTGACCATTTCCTTGAGAGCACCCTTACTGCCCTTTTCCAGTTCGGTGGCCACCACCGGGGTCAGGCCAAATCCGATGTAGGAATGCGCGTATTCATAGGGCGCATCATCATTCTGACCCGTGTGAATACGAAGAAGATCGATGTTGTGGACGCGGCCCTCCACAATGGCCTCTTCCAACGGCTTGGTGCCAATGATCCGGCTATGGTCGTTGGCGTTGCCTGCAGCCAAAACCGCGGAAACGGCTCGCGGATTCTCCGCCTGCATGACGCCGTTGACAACCTCGTTGTACCCCCCATCGCCGCTGACGGAGACCACCAGGACGTCGCCGCCCTTTGAGGCCGCCTCACGCGCCAGGTCCACAGCATGCCCGGCATGCTCAGTGGGCTGAAGTGTAATTTCGGACTGGTACGTGAGCAGCTGCTTGAGCTTGTCGTGCAGCTGCTGTGCGAGCTCAGGTGCGTCCCCGGTGCTGTTGGGGTTGTAGATGATGACAATCGACTCAAAGGTCCGTGCAGTATCCATATGTGCTCCTCCTAGATGCGCCCGCTTAACTTCTACCCAATGCGCTGGGCGTCAATCAGGTGCCGGTGGAGTGAGTGAGGTAGGGGCGGCCAGCCCTCATGTGCCCGTCCAGCTCTTTGAGTTTGCCACGATAGGCGGCCACGGAGAAGTCGGGCACTAACCACACGCCTTTACGCAGGTCCACACCACCGCGCTGCGTAGACCAAATAGATGGTGTGAACGGACCAAACCCCCTGGTCCGTTCACACTATTTAGACGATTGGCGTGAACCTGCCGTGATGTCTCAAGGCAGGCAGTGAAGCCTGAAAAGGGATCCGTGGAAAAGCTTGAGTCGTCCTTCTTGTCCGCCCGGTACTGGCCGCAGCTAGACGGGCTCCGAACCGTCAGCATCGCAATAGTCCTCGTCTCTCACATGAGCGACCCCCACATCTGGGGATTTCTCAACGGGTCAATGGGAGTGACTCTTTTCTTTGTGATCAGCGGTTTCCTGATCACATCGCTCCTGATCCGCGAGGAACGCCGACGTGGCCGGGTGTCGATCTTTCAGTTCTATGTAAGAAGGGCCTTTCGCATCCTGCCGCTTTATTACATTGCGCTTTCAACGGCCGCAGTGGGCGTCTTCGTGTTCGGCCTGGGTGAGGGTCCGGTCAAATTTGCGGAGCGGTTACCGCTCCTGGCAACGTTCAATGGGGATCTCGCCAGCGGTGGCAGCTTTGTCCACAGTTGGTCGCTTGGCATCGAGGAAAAGTTCTACATCGTGTGGCCGTTCCTTATGTTCGCCATACCGCTGATAAGAAGGCATCGACTGGCCACGGCCAGCGTTTTGCTCGTCCTCGCCTCCGCGGCCAGTTACTTTGAAGGTGCGCGATACTTCGGGATTTACACCGCCATTCTTGCCGGTTGCGTCCTTGGCCTCACCATGCACACCCACCGGGGATTCAAGATGGTGTCAAAGCTCGCGCACCCCGGAGTGGCTGCCGCGCTCATACCTGTAGCTATCACCGCCTACATTCTTGACCCGGTCCTCCCCGGCGGCGCCGAGAGCGGCAATGCGCACGTCCTGTTCTCCTTCACCGTTGCGCTTCTTTTCCCTTCATTCATCCTTGCTACCTCGCCCCTCACAAGGTTGCTGAGCTGGAAGCCTGTAGCTTTCCTGGGGACCAGGACGTATGCGATCTACCTTTTCCACCCTTTCTGCATCGACGTGGTGAGCATGGCTATCCCTGCTGACCAACGAAATTTTGGGCTCGCTATTGTCAGGCTGGTCCTAGCCGCCGCCATGTCATTCGGTGTTGCAGAGGTACTGGCCCGTACCGTCGAACAGCCGCTGATTCTGTTAGGGAAGCGGTTGACATCCACCGCGAGGCGCACGAATGCCCCGTACTCAGTACCCGCCAACAAGGCCTAAACAGGCATCTCTTCTTCTCCGCCGCGAAGTGGGCAGCACCTTTGGCTATCAGAGGGTGACGCAATCCCGCCGGTAGGGTTGCACCATGGGGACAGTATTGGAGGCCGAAAGGCTGCTGGTTGGCTATGCCGGGTCGCCGGTTTGCGGCGAAGTGACCGCGACGGTGGACGCTGGTGAAGTCCTGGGAATGGTAGGCGTCAACGGCGCCGGAAAGTCCACGGTGGCCCGGACCATTGCGGGACGGCAGAGCGCCCTGGCCGGAGACATAAAGGTCCACGGCCTCCTCATTGATCCGGACGCGGTACCGTTCCGTCGGCACGTCTCCGCAGTTTTCGACGACGATCTCTTCTTCCCGTCACTCACAGTCCGCGAGCATTTGCTCCTCATTGCCCGTGGGCACTCCCTGGATGACCCTGAAGCTCGCGTTGAAGAAGAACTGGACTTCTTTGGGCTCCTGGGCAGGGCCCACGCCATTCCGGATGCGTTGTCCTCCGGCCAGCGCCGCAGGTTACTGCTTGCCGCCGGGCTCATCCGCCCGTCGTCGCTCCTTATCCTGGATGAGCCGGAACAGCGGCTGGATCCCAAGATGCGCGACGCCCTGGTGGATCGAATCGCCGCGCATGCCCAAGACGGTGGTGCCGTGGTCCTGGTGACCCACGATCCGCAACTGCTGCTCGCCACGGCCACCACGTGTTTGGTCATTGACGAGGAAGTCCAGGAGTTCCACCCCGAGCAGGGGGCCTCGATCATTGCCGGATCCTGACGTGCTTGCCCTTGAACGTTCCCCGCAATACCGGGAGCTGGCCTCGGACATTGTCCGCTTCACCCGCCAATCCGCCCGGCGCTACAAACGCAGCCGGATCTCGTGGGGAACCCGCTTCGTTGACGCCTACAGCTGGGGACTCGGCATAGGTGTTTCCCTGACCATTGCGGCCTCGTTCGTCCTGGCGCTGCGCAACGAAATCGCGGAGAGGACATCACCGCAGAACAGCATCATCCGGGCCCAATGGGTGGTGCTGCCGGAGTCCTTGCTGTGGACGTCCATCACACTCGCGGCCCTCCTGGTCATCAGCAACCTTGCCCGGAAGCTTGGACCGATATCAGTGAAGGGAGCGGAGAGCACTTGGTGGCTCACGCTCCCGGTCGACCGCCGGCCCATGGTTCTGCCACCCTTCATTCGCAGGGTGGCCCTTACCGCAGCCGGATCAGCCATCATCTACCTGCCCTTCAGCATGGTGACCGCTGTTGACCGTGCTCCTGGCGAACACGTTCTTGCCGCACTCACCTTCGGAGCTGCGGGTTCCATCGCGGTGACTCTAGCCGCCTTTCAGCAGCTTGCCCTACTGAGTCCGCGGCTTGGCAAGACAATTGCGACGGCGGGAGTTCTTGCGTGCTCTGTCCTTCCGGCGTTCTCATCCTCTCCGTGGCCCACAGCACTGGCGACCGTTGCCGCCGTCGGACTCCTTGCCGTGGTGGCGCCGCGCGCCGGCCAGGTGCGGGGAGACGACCTGGTACGCGGCGGTGCCGTTGCCGGGCACGCCGGTGCGTCGCTGTTCATGATGGACTCCAACGAGGTGCTCAGAGCGCTGGGCGGCAATCGTAAAAGGATCGACGGCGGCAGGGCAGCCCGCTTCTACGCCCGCCCCACGCGGGGCCCACTGAGGGCGCTGATCCGTGCTGACGCGGTGGCCTTCCTCAGGCTCAATCCCCCGGTGACGCCACCGGTCCTGTGGCTCACCGCCTGCATCGCCATACTGCTGGTGGAGGGTGGCCTACCCGAGTTCGCACAGTTGACGGTGATCGTGATCGCAGGGTGTGCCACGGCTTCCGGACTGGGCGGTGTGGCCCGCAAAACGGCATTGGTCCCTGAACTCGACGCAATGCTTCCGCTGCATCCGGCACTTGTGCGAACAAGCCGGACACTGATGCCGTGCGTCGCGATGTCCGTGTGGATGGCTGTGCTCTGCAGTCTGTTGGTGCTGCTCGGGGCTGCGAACCCTGCCTTGATAGGCGTTGGTGCCCTGGCCGGGGTCGGGATGGGTGCCGGGACACTCCGCGCAGCCACTAGGACCCCGCCCGACTGGACTGCCCCGCCGGCGGATACCCCCTTCGGGCCGGTACCGCGGGCCCAACTCGGCTCCCTGATGCGCGGGCTGGACGTGACCGTCCTGGCCGTGGTTCCGATGCTGCTGGCGCTGTACCTTGGCCACGTACCGACGTCCGTTGTTGCTGTCCAGGCGGCCTTCAGTGCCGGCATCTTCCTGCTGGTTGTCCTGACACGCCCCAAGCGCTCCTAGCAGCGCTTAGAGCAGCACCGTGCCGTCGATGCACGTGGCTGAGGCGCCGCCCACCCAGATTTCGCCATCCTCCGCCTTGACGTGAATACGGCCAGCCCTGCCCAGGACAGTACCTTGGGCGGCAACATACTCGTGGGGAGCCCGGCCGCTGCCGATCAGCCACTGGGCCGCACCGGCATTGAAACTTCCCGTGACCGGGTCCTCCACCATGGCGTCACCGGGAATGAACGTACGCACCTCGAAGTCGATGCCGGCCCCGGGCTTGTGGGGGCCAATGATCCCGACCTTCAGGTCACCCATGGCAGCGAGATCCGGCTCCACGGCCAGGACCTGCTCAGCCGAACCGAGGAGCACGCCGATCCACGTGGGTCCGTTGACCAGCCACGACGCATCCTGCAGGGCATCCTCGGGCAGCTGCAGGCCGGCAGCGAGCTGCGCCCGCGAATTCTCATCCACCGGACCGAAGCGGGTCAGCGGTGGCGCAGCGAACGCCAAGCGACCGGCGTCGTGCTTTACTCGCACCAAACCCGCGCCGCACTCCTGAACCACAACGCCGCCAGTCTTGGGCACTCCCCCGGCCTGCAGCCACGTGTGCGCCGAGCCCAGCGTGGGGTGACCAGCGAAAGGGAACTCCTCGCTGCCCGTGAAGATCCGCACCTTGTAGTCCGCTTCGGGGTGGGTGGGAGGGAACAGGAACGTCGTCTCGGAGAGGTTGGTCCAGTTGGCGAAGTGTTGCATCACTTCAGTGCTGAGGCCTAGGGCATCCACCACCACCGCGAGCGGATTGCCGAGGTACGGGACCTCAGAGAAGACGTCTACTTGGTGGAACGGGCGAATACGCAGGGCTTCTGAAGTCACCGCTGAAGGCTATCACCGGGGTGCTGACCCGATGTGCTGACGCACCCGTGGCGCGTCTGCCACACTACCCCTATGGCAGAGAACAAGACCCAACCCACGGACGTCTCCGTGGAAGAATTCCTAGCCGCGGTGGAACACCCCAAGCGGCGCGAGGACGGCTTTGAATTGCTGGAAATGATGCGCGACATCACCGGCCAGGAAGCCGTCATGTGGGGCCCGTCAATCGTCGGCTTCGGTAGCTATCACTACAAGTACGAGAGCGGCCGCGAGGGTGACTCAGCCGCCGTCGGGTTCTCTCCGCGCAAGACCAACCTGGCGCTGTACGGACTCACTTACGGTCCCGATGCAGACCGTTTGCTACCCGAACTCGGCAAGCACAAGACCGGGGCCGCCTGCCTCTACGTCAACAAGCTCGATGACGTGGACCGGGACGTTCTGGCTCAGATGATCCGAACCGGCTACAAGCACGTCATGGAGGAGCTCCACACACCGTAATCCCCCGCCAGTTGGGGGAAGCAAAAGGCCCCCACCACCGGAATCCGGTAGCGGGGGCCTTCCTTGCAGTCAGAGACTACTTGCTAGCAACGACCTCGAGGTCGATGACAGCAGAAACATCCTCGTGCAGGCGAACGTTGGCCGTGTACGAACCGACAGACTTGATGTGGTTCGGCAGTTCAACGTTGCGCTTGTCGATGGCGCCGAGGCCAGCGGCCTCAACAGCAGCAGCGACATCAGCAGGCTTGACGGTGCCGAAGAGACGACCGGACTCGCCGGCCTTCACCTCGAGCTTGACCTTCTTGGAGGACAGAGCCTGAGCCTGTGCCTGTGCAGCTTCAACAGAAGCGTGCGCACGAGCGGCGCGGGCAGCCTTGATGGTCTCAACCTGCTTCTCGCCACCCTTGGTCCAGGTCAGAGCGAAGCCGCGGGGGAGCAGGAAGTTACGTGCGTAACCGTCCTTGACCTCCACAACGTCGCCAGCAGCACCGAGGCCGGTTACTTCGTGGGTCAGAATGAGCTTTGCCATGTTAGTTAATCCCTTCCTTAGCCGCGGCCAGCGCCGGAGTAAGGCAGCAGAGCAACTTCGCGGGCGTTCTTGATTGCCTGGGCGATCTTGCGCTGTTCCTGAACGGTAACGCCAGTGACGCGACGAGCGCGGATCTTTCCGCGGTCGGAGATGAACTTGCGCAGCAGTGCTACGTCCTTGTAGTCGATGACAGTGATGTCAGCGGCCTTCAAGGGGTTGGACTTTGGTTTGGGCTTACGGAGTTCAGCCTTAGCCATCGTGGAGCTCCTTTTCTATGGAGCCCGTGGATATTGATCCACGGGATGGTGGTGTTCGACGGCGGTTGTCACCATGGTGCCTTCCGGCACTTACGGTGAGTGTCCGGCGTCGGACGTTTATTTGGTGTTTAGAAGGGAGGTTCGGAATCCGGGCCATTGCCCCAGCCGCCAGCATTGCTGACACCGGGCGTCGCCCAAGGATCATCCTGCTGTTGTGCGGGCTGGTTGCCGCCCCAGGTTCCACCGGAGTTGCCGCCGCCCTGGTTTCCACCAGGAGCGCCTCCTCCGAAGCCACCGGAATTACCGGCGTTACCGCCACCGAAGCCACCCTGGCCACCGCCGGAGCGCTGGGTACGGTTGACCTTGGCGTTTGCGTAACGCAGGCTCGGGCCGATTTCATCGACCTCAAGCTCGATTACGGTGCGCTTCTCGCCTTCTTTTGTCTCGTAAGAACGGCTCTTCAAACGGCCGGAAACGATGACGCGCATGCCTTTGGTAAGGGACTCGGCCACGTTCTCGGCTGCTTCGCGCCATACCGATGCGCGGAGGAACAGGGTTTCCCCGTCCTTCCACTCATTGGACTGGCGGTCAAAGGTCCGGGGAGTAGAAGCGATGGTGAAGTTCGCTACTGCTGAGCCAGACGGGGTGAACCGCAGCTCGGGGTCATTGGTGAGATTACCGATGACCGTAATAGTGGTTTCGCCTGCCATCTACTGCCTCCTTGTTCGTTCCTGCGGGTTAAAGATTGGAAGGGGCTGATTACTCAGCAACGACCTTCTGGTCTTCAGGGCGGATGATCTTGGTGCGCATGATCGTCTCGTTGAGAGACAGCTGGCGATCAAGTTCCTTGGCGGTAGCCGGCGCTGCGGTGAAGTTCACCACGGCGTAGATACCTTCGGACTTCTTCTTGATGTCGTACGCCAGACGGCGACGGCCCCAGATGTCAACCTTTTCGATGGTTCCACCATCGGTGGTGATGACATTGAGGAACTTCTGAAGCGACGACTCTACGGTACGCTCTTCGACCTCGGGGTCGATGATTACCATCAATTCGTAAGGACGCATATGTGAACCCACCTCCTTTGGGCTAAGCGGTTACGGTATTTCCGTAACAGGAGGTTCATTTGCGATGCTGCGTTGGCGCTCCCTGGCCTAAAACACGGCAAGAGGGCGTAACACAGACTTCAATATCTTAGTGCATCTCCTGCACTCAAAGCTATTCGGCGGAATCTCCGGCCGAAACCGGCCAAGTTGCGTATGTGGATAACCCGGTGGGGCAGCAAGGAATACTGGAACTATGACCATTCTGAAGTCCACCATTCTCTTCGTTTTGGCAGCCGTCGCAGAGATCGGCGGAGCTTGGCTCATCTGGCAGTCCGTGCGCGAAGGCAAAGCGTGGTGGTGGGCAGGGCTTGGCGTCGTGGCGCTGGGAATCTACGGTTTCTTCGCGGCCTTCCAACCCGAGGCTCACTTCGGCCGGGTCCTGGCGGCCTATGGCGGCGTGTTCATTGCCGGTTCCTTGGCGTGGGGAATGCTGATGGACGGCTTCCGGCCGGATCGCTGGGACGTGATCGGCGCCGCCATCTGCATGGTGGGTGTAGGCGTCATCATGTTCGCACCCCGGCCGGGCGGCTGAGGCCGGACATCCAAGGCCGGGCGTCCGAGGCCGGACCTAGCGCCCAGGAACGACAAAACCCCCGGAAGATCACCTTCCGGGGGTTTCTTTGTGCGCGGAGGGGGACTTGAACCCCCACCCCCTTTCGAGGACTAGCACCTCAAGCTAGCGCGTCTGCCATTCCGCCACCCGCGCAAGGTGATCAGGAGAAACAGTGTTTCGTTTTTCTCCTTGACAGCGTCAAAGACATTAGCACGAAGAAAGGAAATTCGTGGATTCCTACCGGCTTGGCCTGCCGTGACAGCCTGCCACTAGGGTTGGGGCCATGGATGCCACACCACTGAATGCCCTGGTTCTGACGGTCGTCTTCTCCGCGATCGCCCTCTACTTCTTGTACTTCGTGATCCGCTCCGGCGTAAGGGACGGCATCCTGCAGGCCGACAAAAAGCGCAATGAGCAAGATGCCAGCGACCCGTCACGCCAAACGGACTTTTGAGCTCTTCCGCTGGTTAGGGTGAGCACATGCACAACGTCAGGGTGAAGCGGAGCCGGCTGCGCTTTGTCGTCATGGTTCTGGCCGGCGCCTCGGCCTTTGCCGTTGCCGGCGCCCTGGGCAACTGGGTGGAAGCTCCGGCAATTGGCTGGGCCGTGGCCGCCCTGGTCTATGTGGCGTGGGTGTGGTTGGTGATTGCACGGCTGGATCCGGAAGAGACCGAGCAGCACGCGACCTCCGAGGACCCATCTCGCGGCCTCACGGACGTGCTGATTCTGATCGCCAACCTGGCCAGCCTTGCAGCCGTCGCCGCTGTCATCGTCGATTCGCACACGCAAGGAACCGGCACGCGTCTTTCCTCTGCGGCACTCGCCCTGGCATGCGTGGGATTGTCCTGGATGCTGGTCCAAACCCTCTTCACGCTGCGCTACGCCGAGTTGTATTACAGCCAGGATGGACGGGCCGGAGGTGAAGTGGGCGGCATCAGCTTCAACCAAGAGCGCCCTCCGCAGTACACGGACTTTGCCTACCTGGCCACCAGCCTGGGCATGACGTATCAGGTGTCGGACACTAATCTCGGCAATCACACGATCCGCGCCGAGGCACTCAAACATAGCCTGCTGTCCTACATGTTCGGCACTGTCATTCTGGCCGTCACCATCAACCTGGTCATCGGCTTGGCCCAGTAGCCGCATACCGGTGCCCTTAAAACGAAACAGGACAGCCGCCGTCGGGTATTGACGGCGGCTGTCCCGCTACGAAAAAACCAACCCTGTCAGGAACCGATCTTGGCGTCCTCAGCTTCCCCGGCGGGCACCGGGTTGGAAGGTGTGGCACCCTTCCGGCGGTAGCGAAGCACGCCGATGCCCACCACGATCGCGGCCAACGCCAGCGAAAGGAACAACGATTCGCGGGTGGATTCGATGATGACCATACCGATGATCAGCGCCACGATGGCTGCAATGGCAATCCACGTAAGGTACGGGAAGAACCACATCTTGAGATCGAGATCCTTGGCGGCTGCACCCATTCGTTTACGCAGGATGAGCTGCGAAGTTGCGATCACCAACCACACGAAGAGCGCAATTGCACCAGAGGTGTTCACCAGGAACAGGAACACGGAGTCCGGCGCGATGTAGTTGGCACCAACGGTGAGGAATCCCACCACGGTGGAAGCGAGCACTGCAGCAGCCGGAACGCCACGCTTGGAGATCTTCATCCAGGACCGGGGAGCATCGCCACGCTGCGAGAGGGAGAAGAGCATTCGGCTGGCCGTGTACAGCCCAGAGTTCAGGCAGGAGAGAACCGAGGTGAGGACAACGATGTCCATGATGGTGCCTGCACCCGGAATTCCGTAAAGCTCGATGACGGCTACGTATGGGCTCTTGGCCACGGAAGCATCGTTCCACGGCAGCAAGGTCACCACGATGGCAATGGAGCCGATGTAGAAGATCAGGATGCGCCACACGGTGGACTTCACTGCCTTCTTGACGGCGTCCACCGGGTTTTCGGACTCACCGGCGGCGATGGTGGCGATTTCGGCGCCGAAGAACGAGAAGACCACTACGAGGATGCCGGCCAGTACTGCGCCCGGACCGTTCGGCATGAAGCCACCCTGATCCAGGAGGTTGGCGACACCGGGGGCGGAAACACCCGGCATGAGACCGAGGATTGCAACGATGCCAGCGAGCAGGAAGATGACAATTGCCGCAACCTTGATAGACGCGAACCAGAATTCGAACTCGCCGTAGGACTTCACGGATCCCAGGTTCGTCAGCGTGAGGAGCACCATCAGAATGAGTGCCCAGATCCACTGATCCACTCCGGGAACCCAGCGATGCATGATGGCCGCACCGGCCGTGGCTTCAATGCCAAGGACGATGATCCAGAACCAGGCGTACAGCCAGCCGATGCTGAAGCCGGCCCAACGGCCGAGTGCTTTGTCCGCATAGGTGGAGAACGAGCCCGTCTCAGGGTTGGCCGCAGCCATCTCACCCAGCATGCGCATGACGAGGATGACCACCAGTCCGGCAGCAAGGTAGGCAACAAGAATACCCGGACCGGCCTGCTGGATTGCGGCTCCGGAACCAACGAACAGTCCGGCTCCGATGACGCCGGCAATAGCGATCATGGAGAGGTGTCGGGGCTTCAGGGACTTGGAAAGCTGTTGGTCAGCGTGCATGGTTCTGCGCCGTCCTTTGGGTTTGGGGTTGGCCACAGTGGTGTGCCACGGGCCACATGACTACATCACGCTAACCTGCTACACCGCGCTGAATACTGTGCAACCAAACATTTTGAAGACGCCCAAACAGGAACCGTGCACAAAATGTAAACCTCAAAGCATCCAAAGTTTCCTATAGGAAACATTTGTAATACCCCTGAAATGAGTGCTTGACGCTTCAGCCTAGACCGAAGTGGCGAAAAAGAGCTCCACCACAGTGGCCAGGCTCCTGGGATCCTCCACCCCGCACAGTTCCCGCGCGGAGTGCATGGACAGCAGCGGGATGCCCACGTCCACCGTCCGGATCCCGAGGCGGGTAGCAGTGAGAGGCCCGATGGTGGAACCGCACGGGAGATCGTTGTTGGAGACGTACTCCTGGTACGGAACGCCGGACTCGGCGCAAAGCCTGGCCCAAAAAGCAGCTCCCGCAGCGTCCGTGGCGTAGCGCTGGTTGGCATTGATTTTCAGTAGTGGACCACCATTGAGCACTGGCCTGTTGGCGGGATCGTGCTTTTCCGCGTAGTTCGGGTGGACGGCGTGGCCGGCGTCCGCAGAAACACAGAACGACGCCGCTATGGCCTGCCGCCTTTCACTCACCGAAGCGCCAAGGCCGTCGGAGATGCGCACCAGGATGTCCTCGAGGATGGGTCCGCAGGCGCCGGATCGGGAATTGGAACCGATCTCCTCGTGATCGAACGCTGCGAGGACGGCGATCGGGCCTGACGCAGGCGCTGCTGAGGCGTGGGCTATCAGCGCCAGTAGTCCCGCGTGCGTGGAGGAAAGGTTATCCAGCCGGCCGGAGGCGAAGAACTCACCCTTGGCCCCGAAAACCGCAGGTGCCTGCGTGTCCGCCACAACGACGTCGTAACCGCCGATGTCCGCGGCATCAACAGTGGCGCCTTCCACACGATCGGCGAGCAATCCCAGAAGGTCCTCGCTGGCAGCATCGCCCTGACCGAAGATAGGGTTCATGTGTTGCTGCTTGGACAGGTGGAGCCCATTGTCATTGACGCCGCGGTCCAAGTGAATGGCAAGCTGCGGGAAGCGAAGAAGCGGACCTGTCGCCGTCAGGTGCTCAGTACCGTCACGCAGTACCAATCGGCCGGCCAACTGCAATTCCCGGTCCAGCCAGGAATTGAGCAACGGTCCACCGTAGACCTCGACGCCAGCCTGCAGCCACCCGAATTTGCCGGTGGTGGGCTTCGGTTTCAGCTTGAACGACGGCGAATCCGTGTGTGCACCAAGGATATTGAAACCAGTGGTTGGTCCGGCGCTTTCGGGTGTGACCCAAGCGATGAGTGCACCGTCGCGGATTACGTAGAACTTACCCGCTGCACCATTCCACGGCTGCAGTTCATCCAATCCGGTGAAGCCGGCAGCATCCAGTCGGCGTGCGGCTTCGTGCACCGCGTGGAAACTGGACGGGGATGCCGACACGTACGCACCGAGGTCCTTGATGTGGTCAATTGCGGCGGAGGCATTCGAAGGCATGCCACCGAGTCTAGCCCCCGCTCCTCGTGCTTACCGGGCTATACAGTGACGTTCAGCGCGGCTGTGTATCCGCCCGAGACCGAGCCGGACATAGTCGCCAGTTGGTATACTCCTCCATCGTCCCCAAAGACGTTGTCCGAGGTCAAAGTGGTATTCGGGAAGTTCCGGGCACTGGCTTCATAGCCGGAGGTCGCATAAACCTCCTTGCAGGCAGACTCGGTAAGCGCGATTTGGGAGACCGCGAGGACCTGCCCGGCCGCCGTCGCGTTGCTCATGGATTCAAATACCTCAAAGTGAATATGAGGCCAGCGACCGCTGTACGCACCCGGGTAGATGGTGCTGAAAGTAAGTTGCCCATTGGCGTCGGCTTCCTGAACGCCGCGGAGGTAGTTCTCGTTCTCAAGGCCTGAGTCGTAGAGCGAGTATTTGCCACCCTGATCGCAATGCCAGGCGTAGACGGCGGCTCCGGCCAAGGGGGCGCAACCGTTGGAATTGTCCAAAAGCGTCAGTGTAACTGTCAAGGGTACGCCTTCGGCTTTGGTGGTGGATCCGCCAAAACTGGACCTGATGTCGCGACGAACCACCCCGGAGGCCTCCAGCGCGTTGGGGCCGTTGGAACCGTCGCCCGGATAGGGCCCCAACGTCTCCTCCGGGATCTCCACTCCACATTCAGCGAAGGCACGGGTCACCGTGCTCGTGGCCGATGCGGAAGGCGACGCGGCCGCCGTCGTGCTTGCCGTTGCGGTGGCAGTGCTCGACGGCGATGCGCTGCCACCGCCCGCACTTGGCGTGCAGGCCGCCAGGGCTGCTGCCGCGCCTGCGCCGAAGAGCATCCCCAGGCCGCGTCGCCGGCTCAGGAGTGTGGAGAGGTCGAACTCGAGGCCGCGGTCGTGGTCGGGGTGAGGAGTAGTCATGCATCCATGAAACGCGCCGCGCCTAGGGGTTGTATATGGGAAAGCTGTGCCGCGACTGTGCACCCGATCGTCGAGTTGCTTCCTGACCCCCTTTGAGGCACAAGTAAGTCAACAGCAACCCAGACAGGTTGTCATTTCGACTTTTTCTCATTAAAGGAGGTCAGGAAGCCACAGACAAGACTAGTAGTCCGGGTTGCTGGGCACCACGAGTCCGGTTTCATAGGCATACACCACAACCTGCACCCTGTCCCGCAACTGGAGCTTGCTCAGGATCCGGCGGACGTGGGTCTTCACCGTGGCCTCGGAGAGGAAGAATTTATGGGCGATCTCAGCGTTGGAGAGGCCCTCCGCAATGGTGGTGAGTATTTCGGTTTCACGCGGTGTGAGCTCATCCAGGAGCGGGTCCCGGTGCGGGCTCGGAGAATGTCCGGGCACCGCGCCGCCGCGAACATAGGTTTCCAGCAGGCGTTGCGTGACTCGCGGCGCCACCACCGCATCGCCACTGGCTACCAGGCGCACAGCGTGAACCAGCTCAGATGGCGCAACGTCCTTAAGTAGGAACGCGGAAGCACCGGCCTGCAAGCCGCTGAAAGCGTACTCATCAAGGTCGAAAGTGGTCAGGATGATGACCCGCGCATCGGAGCCTGAATCCGAGATCCGTCGTGTTGCTTCGATGCCGTCCATGCCTGGCATACGCACGTCCATCAGGACCACGTCCGGCTGCAGGGCCTCTACCTGGCGTACGGCCTCAATCCCATCCGACGCCTCGCCCACAACGTGGAAGTCCTCTTCGCCCTCAAGAATGAGCCGGAAGCCCATCCGCAGCAGTGGCTGATCGTCCACCAGCAGCACGTTGATGATGTCTTCGGTCATGATTCCCCCTTTTCGCCGTTCCAGCGGAGCTCGGCGTGGACCGCCCAGCCTCCCCTTTTTCCCGGACCGGCAGTAACGATTCCAGCATAGATTCCGGCGCGTTCATTCATTCCGGCAATGCCTTGTCCTGTCCCCAGGCTGCCCACGGACTCGCTGCCACCTTCGCGGGTTCCCCGGCCGTCGTCGAGCACGTCAATGGTGACCAAATCGCCGTCGCGAGCCACCTGGACATCAACCCGGCTGAGCGAGCGCCCATACCTCAAAACGTTGGTCAGCGACTCCTGCACAATCCTGTAGACCGTCAGTTCGAAAGCTGGGTCAGCCGGGAGGCCAGGTCCCGTATGGGCATAGTGCAGCGGCAGTCCGGCAGTTCGGAAACCGTCCAAGAGCTTCGCCAGGTTCTGCCCGGATTCAAGGGGTGTCAGCGGTGCTGGCCGCCCGGAATCGTCGCGCAGGACACCGAGCACCCGGCGCATATCTGCCAAGGCGGCCCTTCCCGTGCGCGACAGTTCGCCGAGGACGTCGCCGGCCCGCTGCGGATCCTTCTTGACCACCACGGCGGCACCGTCCGAGAGACTGATCATTACCGTCAGCGAGTGCGCAACGACGTCGTGCATTTCGCGGGCGATCCTGTTCCGTTCGGTGACCTTGCCCAGCTGCGTTGTCCGCGCAGCCCAGGCCGCGATCTCCGCCTCATGCTCCCTGCGCTGGCGTACCGAGATGCCGATGCCCGTGGCGAGGAGGTTGGAGAGCATGATGGTCACGGCGGTGGCGATGTTGTTGATGAGGTGGAAGTTCTCCGGGACGTCCTGCAAATTGTCCATCTGGCTGGGGCTGGTCCACATGAACAAGTACAAAAGGCTCAACGGGAGGCTGGCCGCGGCGAACACCACCAGGGTCAGCGCACGCCTCCGGAGCGCCGCCACCGCGTACAGTGCGAACCACAGGCCAGCGGAAACGTTCGAGCCCCATGGGTTCAGGATGGTGGCCGCTATTTCAAGAAGCGCGACTGCCAGAACCACCTGCAGCGGGAACCGTCGCCTGAAGAACAACGCCGAGGCGATCAACAGCAGAATTACCACCACGAGCCATTTACCGTCGACGGCCGACGGAATGATGGTGGGCAGCGCCAGGAGAACGTAGCAGAGGATCACCACGGCATCCATGGCGCGGGGACGCTTGAAGAAGTAGCGCCGGATACGGCCCCTGCGTCGCTGGGCAATTTCAGCGAAGGACGCATCGGCCGTGGTGGCCGATACGTCCTTCATCTGTGGAGCTTCAGTCATGAATCGAGCCTAGACGGCACTCCGTCCTAGACGTCCCGCTTCTTGAGCAAAATCATGGCCAGCGCAACCGGGACAATAACCCAAGCTCCCAGGACCAAGCCTGCCTGCCAGGCTTCCAGCGTTTCCGGAACATGCTCGACGGCGGTCAACGGACTAATGGTGCTGGTGGGCAGGTACTTGTTGGCTTCCTTGAAGAAATCACCGGGGATGAGCTGGAAAGCGATGGGTGCCACAAACAGCAGTCCAACCAAGCTCATGATGCCGCCGGCAGAGTTCCGCACGATCGTTCCAAGGGCCATGCCGATGGCTGCTACTGCTGCCACGTAGATGCTGTTGACCACCAGGAGCTTGACCGACTGTGAGCTGCCCAGATCCAGCTTGAGGTCGTAGTTATCCACGATAGGGAGCGACGCCAGCCCGGCGATGTAGATGGACACGGCGGTCAGGAGGAAGGAGCTGACCATCACCACAATCAGCTTTGCCAGGAAGGGCGAAAGCCTTTTGGGAACGGCGGCAAAGGTGGAGCGTGCCATTCCGGTGGTGAACTCGGAGCTCATGAGCAGGACGCCCAAGGACCCGAGGATGAGCTGGGCAAACGAGATTCCCGAGGTGGGTATGCTCACCGCGAGGTCCCCACCCTGCGCTGCCATGGCGGCAGCGGCCTCAGGGTCCTTGGCCACCTGCTCTGCAAACTGTCCTGTTCCCCATGCTGAGAGGGCGGCGAAACCCACCATCACCAAGGCAGTGGAAGCCAGGAGGATCAGCGTGGACATCAGCGTGCGGAACTTAATGAACTCGGAGTTGAGTACGCGGTGGAATGCCGGTCCGGGACCGACGGAGTTGCGGATGGACTTGCGGTCCACAGTGGTGGTGCTCATGTCTATTTCCCTCCGGCCTGGGCGGGAACCGAGGCCCCGGTGGTGATGTGCGAGTGGTATTCGACCTCGTCCTTGGTCAGTTCCATGTAAGCCTCTTCCAGGCTTGCCTGGAGCGGTGTCAGCTCGTAGACCATCACTTGGTTGTCCAAAGCCGTACGGGCGATGCCGCGGGGATCAAGCCCTGAAACTTCCAGCAGTTCGCGTTCGTGGACCTCCACGGATACGCCGGTGCCGGCCAGGAGCTGCATGAGGCGTTCAGGCTGGTCCGTGCGGACGCGGGTCCGTGCATGGCCCTTGCCGGTGATAATTTCGGCGATGGGTGCGTCGGCGATGATCCTGCCGCGGCCGATCACGATCAGGTGGTCTGCAGTCAGCGCCATTTCGCTCATGAGGTGGCTGGACAAGAACACCGTGCGGCCTTCGGAAGCCAGGTACTTGACGAGGTTGCGAACCCACACCACGCCTTCAGGATCAAGACCGTTCACCGGCTCATCGAGGATGATGGTCTGCGGGTCACCCAGCAGCGCTGCGGCGATGCCAAGGCGCTGACCCATTCCGAGTGAGAATCCCTTGACCTTCTTCTTGGCGACGTCTCCCAGTCCGGTCATCTCGATGACTTCCCGGACACGGCTCTTGGGGATGCTGTGCGTTGCTGCCATAGCAAGCAGGTGGTTGTATGCGGTGCGGCTCGTGTGAACAGCCTTGGCGTCCAACAGGGCACCGATCTCCCGCAGCGGCGCCTTGTGTTGCGCGAAGGGCTCACCGTTGACGGTTACAGAGCCCGATGTAGGAGCGTCCAGCCCCATGATCATGCGCATGGTGGTTGACTTGCCGGCACCGTTCGGACCCAGGAAGCCCGTCACCCGTCCGGCCTGGACAGTGAAACTGACGCCGCCCACGGCGGTCTTCTCGCCGTAGACCTTGGTCAGGCCTTTTGCTTCGATCATGGAAGCGTTCCCTCCTCGGAGCACATGTGCGTGCAAGTGAGTTTCGAATGTAGCTACAACGCTACTCACGGAAGGAACACAAATCGCCTGTCTCAGGGATGATTCAGGGTTCAGTCAGGGTAGTCCTCGCGGATGATGCCCCCGCGCGTTAGGCCTCCGGCAGCGGCGAGTAGACGGTAAGCTCGCCCGGCTTCACCGTGAAGGTGGCTTTGCGGACGCCAGGCTTCGGCTCCCCGTCAACCGCCAGAACCAAGGGTTGCCCAATCGCTTCCACGGTAACGGTAGTGGCCTCGGTCAGGTGGGTGACCTTGGAGGCGGCAACCGTACCCGTCACGACTGCCCAGAGCAGCCTTGCACGGGCAAACGGCTCGTCCGCAGTGATCATGCGCAGATCGAAAACACCGTCATCCAGTACCGGCCTGCGTAGTGGTGCATGGTCGCTGGGGTAGAACCTGCCCCTGCCCATGTAGAGAATCCAGAGCTTGTGCTTCACCCCATCAACCAGGAGTGTGGTGGGGGAGTTCACTCCGAAGGTGCGGAGCGATGCCACCACGCCGGCCAACGGCTTACCCATAGCGGGCTGCAATCTCTCCCGGCGACGCACCAGATTCGGATAGACGCCAAAGCTGGCAGTATTCAGCATGGCCAACTCGGTGGTCTCGGGCGCCTCGGGAAGGCCCCGCTGGACCACCACATGGCCCAAATCGACGGAAGCCGCCTGCCCTCGGGTCACGGCGTCGATTGCATCGTCTATGGAGCTGGTACCGAGGTCGCGGGCGAAGTGGTTGAGGGTTCCCCCTGGCAGGACCAGGAGCGGCAGTGAATGTTCGACGGCGGCAGCCGCCGCAGTGCCCACCGTTCCGTCGCCGCCCCAAACGCCCAAGGCGACGATGCCTGGGCGAGTTGCGACCGCCTCGATTTCAGCCGCTACGTCTTCACCCTCGGAAATTTCACGTATATGCGCCTTAGGGAATATGCCCCGCAAAAGTTCCGCGGTTTCAGGGGTGTAGGACCCACCCAGGGCATTGACCGCTATACCCAGCCCGTCGCCATCAGATATTGCCGGCGCCTTCGCAGGCGTTCGGCGAGGTGTCGGTTCAGCAGGTCTGGCAGGCCACCACTTACGGGTCAGGACGGCTGCTCCGGCGCCCAGTGCGGAACCGAACACCACATCGGAGGGCCAGTGGGCGCCCGTGTGCACGCGTGAGTAGGCCACTCCCGCAGCAATCGGAGCAAAGGCCAGACCCAGGCCGGGGGAGACAATCCCAGCGCCCACAGCAAATGCCACGGCGGACGCGGAATGACCCGAGGGCATGGAGGAACTGGTGGGTTGCGGGTTCACGAAGCGGAACAGCGGCAGGTGCGTCGGGAGGGGGCGGGCCCGAGGGAGCAGCCGCTTGAAGATGAGGTTGGTGACCGCTGACGCGACACCTAGCGCGAGTACCCCGTGAAGGGCCGCCCTGCGCGGTTTACCGGGAAAGGCGGCCATGACTCCGGCTATTCCGAACCACAACTTCCCTTTGGTGGCCGCAGCGGAGAGTCTCCGGAAAAAGACATCGTGATCGCCCTGGGGTTGCCGGGACACTGCCCGCACCAGGAAATGGTCAAACCTCGCAACCCGTTTGGGGCCTTTGCCCAAGAAGCCTCGCATGCCTTCACACTAACGCCTGCCGGTGCCACCCATCTGCCATGGCTACCATGAATGGATGATTCGTGTACTCCATCCACGTCCGCGCCCCGGCTGGCAGCTGGTCACCCCCGGAGTACTCCTGCTGTGCGCCTTTGCAGTTCCCGGGGTGTTGATCATGGCAGGGCCAGGCGAGCCGGCCTTCAACCGGGCGGATACCGGCTGGCAATCCTACGCCTTCAGCCTGCACTCCCCGTTCTGGGATCAGGTGAACGCAGTCCTCAATTGGGCAGGGTATGCCGGGATGCTTTTCTTCCACGCGGTGCTGGCTGCGTCGCTCCTGATATGGCGCCGACCCAAAGCAGCCATCTTCGCAGCTGCAAGCGGCCTTTCCGTACTGGCGCTGACGCAGCTGGCGAAAGCCGTGGTGGGCAGGGACCGGCCAGAGGGGGCCAGGGTTCTCACCGATACAGGTTCATACCCCTCAGGGCATGTATCTGCAACCACGGCGTTCCTCCTGGTGACCACGTTGCTGATCGGACGCTGGTGGATGGCAGTGATCGCCGCCCTTGGCGTGATCGCCATGATGATGAGTCGCACTTACCTCTCGGCCCACTGGCTCAGTGATGTCCTGGGCGGGGCGTGCCTTGCCGCCGGCACTGTGCTCCTCATGTGGTGGTACTTCCGAGACACATGCATTAAGGAGAATGAGCTGGCAGACGGGCGCACTATTTGGTCGGCAAAGGCTTCGCAACGCCGGCAAGAAGCAGAGCAAGCAAAATAGGCGCACCGATGGCAAGCAAAGCCATATGGATTCCGGTGTGGTCGCCGAGGTAGCCCAGCAGTGGCGGACCAGCCAGGAAGGCTACGTAGCCTATGGTGGAAACCACGGATACCCGGGCGGCTGCATGCTTGGGGTCGTCCGCTGCGGCCGACATCCCCATGGGGAAGGCCAAGGCCGCTCCAACGCCCCACAGTGCCGCACCAACGCCGGCCAGGACCACATTGCCTGCGAAGACAAACAGTGCGAGCCCTGCGGCGGCTGCTGCCATGCTGGCCCGGAGGACGTTCACTCGTCCAAACTTGTCGATCGCCTTGCCGCCGAAGAACCGCATGACGGTCATAGCCAGGACAAAGAGCGCAAAGAGCAACGCACCGGTGGACTCCGAGGCTCCGAGGCCGTCCACCGCAGCCTTCGCGATCCAGTCATTGCCCGCACCTTCGGTGAGCGTGGCACCGAGGACCACCACACCGATGAGCAGCGTCCTGCCATCCCGCCAAGCTGTGGGACCCTTCTCAGCCACCGCGCCGCCGTCGTGAATTTCTTCCACCTCGTGCGGCAGGAAGTACTTGGGAACTGTCAGCGCCAAGGCGATGGCGATCGCCGCGATAACCAACAAGTGCTCCGGCAAGCCCACACCCAGTTGGGAGAGTCCGGCACCGATCAGGGCGCCCAGGAACGCCCCACCACTGAAGGCAGCGTGGAATTGGGGCATGATGGTGCGCTTGAGCCGGTGCTCGACGTCAGCGCCTTCGATGTTCTGAGCCACGTCCCATAGCCCGATGCCAATGCCGAAGAAGAACAGGGCTACCGCCGTACCCGGAACGGAAGCGGTCATCAGTGAGAAGGCAATGGCTGCACCTGCGGCGCCAGCCACGATGCCGGCCACCCGGACCGTGTTGGCTGTACCGATCCTGCCCACTACCCATCCGGCCGATGGCAGCGCCAGTAGAGAACCCACAGCGGTGCAGAGCAATAGCGTGCCCATCTGGCCGGACGTCAGGCTGAGCGCCTCCGTCACAGCAGGGATGCGCGCAGCCCAGCTGGCGAAGACCAATCCGTTCATGCCGAAGATCAGGAACGTCGCCACGGCCGCGGCGTTGACGTTGGTGGTGCTTCTGGTGTTGGTGGTCATGCAATCACAACTTCCACGGAGAGTTTGTTGAGCCGGGCAAGATCGTCGGGGGATGGTTCTTGGTCTGTCACGATGACGTCCACAGCCTCCATGGCTGCCACGAGAGCTACTGCGCTGGCATTCCACTTGCTGCCTGCGGATGCCGCGATGACCCGCGCCGCGGATTCCAGTCCGGCACGTTTCACCGCGGCATCATCAAGATCGTGGGCCAGCAGGCCGTCCTTGAGGTTAAGTGCGCAGGGAGTTACGACGGCGGTGTCGAACCTCAGTGAGCGAATGTTGGCTTCGGTCATGGGTCCCCGGAACGACTGTTCCCCCGGGATGAGACGGCCGCCGGGAAGAATGAGCTCCGGCGCGCGGCCGTCCTTGGTGTGAGTGAGGGCCTCGACGCCATACAGTGACATGGGCATTACCGTGATTTCACGGTTACCCAGGCGTCGCGCGATTTCCGTTGCCGTGGATCCGCTGTCCAGCCACACGTATTCGCGGTCCCTGATCAGCTGGTCCACCACCTTTGCAATACGGACCTTGGCTTCGTGGTGTTCCAATTCGCGTTGCCCGTAACCTGGGTTGTCTCCGCGCGCCAACAGGCTGCGTGCACCGCCGTGGACGCGCTTCAGGACTCCGTTGGCGGCGAGGATTTCCAGGTCGCGGCGGACGGTGGCGCCGGAAGCTCCTGTTGCTTGGACGAGCTCTTCCACTGTTGCTTGCTCGCGGGTGCGCAACAGCTCGCCAATGAGCCGGTGGCGGTCAGCAGTTCCCATCCTTCAACCGTAGCAACATTTGCTCAAATAATCACATAGCATGATCATTTGAGCACTGTCGCTCTCTCACATCCCATGGCTCAAAGCGAAACGCTCTCGCAGCAGGTGCAAGAGCGTTCGCCGAAAGGGGCGGTTATGTGAGAGACCGTTGGAACTAGCGGGCGCGCTCCACCCGCTTCTCATCCCACACGGGTTCCTCCGACTCGTAGACCTTGCCGTCGGAACCGAAGATCATGAAACGGTCAAAGGACTTTGCGAACCAGCGGTCGTGCGTGACAGCAAGGACGGTGCCTTCGAAAGAGTCGATGGCACGCTCCAATGCCTCGCCCGAGTGAAGGTCCAGGTTGTCGGTTGGCTCGTCCAGCAACAAGAGGGTAGCGCCGGACAGCTGCAGCAGCAGGATCTGGAAACGTGCCTGTTGGCCACCGGACAACGACTCGTACTTCTGCTCGGACTGGCCGGCCAGGCCATAGGAATCAAGGGCACCGGCGGCGGCCTCACGGGCGAGTCCGGAACGATGCTCGTCGCCACGGTGCAGGATCTCGAGCAGCGTCCGTCCCAACAGATCAGGCCGGACATGCGTCTGTGCGAAGAACCCTGGCCGGATGCGCGCACCCAGCTTCACGGTGCCTTGATGCGGCACTTCAGCAATCACTACCTCGGACACCGGCAGGTGCTCACGCTCGGGATCGGTGCCGCCGGTGGCCAGGAGGCGCAGGAAGTGGCTCTTGCCCGAACCGTTGGAACCAAGAACACCAACGCGGTCGCCGAACCAGATCTCTGTGGAGAACGGCTTCATAAGACCGGTCAGTTCCAGCTTCTCGGCCACGACGGCACGCTTGGCTGTTCGCCCACCCTTGAGGCGCATCTTGACGTTCTGCTCGATCGGCAAGGCCTCGGGTGGGCCGGCTTCCAGGAACTTGGCCAGACGGGTTTGCGCTGCTTGGTACCGGTTAGCCATATCGGAACGGAAAGCGGCCTTGTTCTTGTACATGTTGACGAGTTCTTTGAGCTTTATATGCTCCTCATCCCAGCGCTTACGGAGTTCCTCGAAACGGGCGTTTCGGTCCGCCCGCGCCTCAACGTAGGAGCCGAAACCACCACCATGGATCCACGCGCTGGCACCATTAATGCCTGGCTCCAGCGTCACGATGCGACCCGCAGCATTGTTCAGCAGCTCGCGGTCGTGGCTGATGAAAAGCACGGTCTTCTTGGACTCGTTGAGCTTGCCCTCAAGCCAACGCTTGCCAGGGACGTCAAGGTAGTTGTCCGGTTCGTCGAGGAGCAGGAGTTCGTCAGGGCCGGCAAACAGCGCTTCCAAGACCAGGCGCTTCTGCTCGCCACCGGACAGGGTGGAGGCGCGACGGAACTGCGCTTTGTCGAACGAAATCCCCAAGGCTGCCATGCAGACCTCGTCCCAGACGGTCTCGACGTCGTACCCGCCGGCGTCTCCCCAGTCCACGATCGCCTGCGCATACTTCATCTGCGTGGGCTCGTCGTCGTGCTCCATCATGGCCAGCTCGGCGTCCTCCACAGCCTTGGCAGCGGCTGCGAGGCTGGCCTGCGCCGTGGAAACGAGGAGATCCCGGACAGTGGATTCGTCCCGAACCTGGCCCACGAACTGCCGCATGATGCCCATGTTGCCGGAGCGGCCAACAACACCCTCGTCCGGCGTGAGGTCACCGGAGATGATCTTGAACAGGGTGGTCTTGCCCGTTCCGTTGGGCCCGATGAGCGCCGTTTTGGTGCCATCGGGGACCTTGAAGGTCACCCCGTTGAGCAGCTGGGTGCCGTCGGAGAGGAAGTAGTCGATGCCGGAAACGTCAATATGGGCCACGTTTCAATCCTCCCATGGCGGCGGATTGGCACTGGACGGCGGTGTCAGCCGGCTGCGGTGAGAAACGACTTCAGCAGGGGTCCGCTGGTAGTGGCACCCAAGCCGCCTTCTTCCACGAACACGGCAACCGCCAGATCCCCATGCGTCGCCACGATCCACGCATGGGTCTTTGGTGGGTTGTCATTGCCGAATTCCGCGGTGCCTGTTTTGGCCCCCACCGGCGTACCGGGAACTTCGGCGAGGAAGCCAGCGTGGCCTGAGGTCACTACAGCCCGCATCATGTCGGACAGTGCAGCGGCTTCTTCCTTGGTGATCGGCTTGGTGGACGCCGGCGACACAGGAACGGCGCTCACTGAAGCGGACGCGGACGACGGCGACGCGGCGCCACCTTCGGTGGGAGTGGCACCGGAGCTGGGGTTCTGGGTGGCGGCCGGGGACTGGGCGGCGTCAGCGTTCAGCACGAGTTGCGGAGAAACAGGTGCGCCGTTGGCGACGGAAGCTGCCATGACCGCGGCCGAGAGCGGGGAAAAGAGCACCTTGCCTTGGCCAATCATGGAAGCTGCGTGCTCGGTACCTTCGGCAGCCCCGGGAACCGAACCCAAGAACGCATCAGCCCCCAGCTTGGGAGCTTCAACCGCCACGCCCAAGGCCTGTGCTGCGGATTCGAGCTGGTCCTGGCTGATGGAATCCCTGGCGTTGATGAAGGCCGTATTGCAGGAGTGCGCAAAAGCGTCGCGGAGGGGCACCGAGCCGAGGGAGCTTTCCGGATACCCTTCGGCGTTCTTGAACGTGCGGCCGTCCACGGTCAGCGTTGAGGGGCATTCAACCTTGGAATCCGGGGTGGCGCCGTTGCGGAACATGGCCAGGGAATCAACAATCTTGAAGGTGGAACCCGGCGCATATTGGCCAAGCATGGCCGTGTTGTAGCCGTTGCTGCCTGGTCCGGACGCTGCGGCTAGTACAGCGCCGGTGGATGGCTTAAGGGCAACAATGGCCGACGCGGGCCCAACACCGGCCAACGTTTCCTCCGCCAGCTGCTGGAGTTTCAGGTCCAGCGTGGTTTTCAGCGTGGTGCCCGGGGACGGGAGGGACGAGAAGAACACTTTGGTGCCCGGGGTCTCACCTTCGGACTTAACCTCGGGAGTTGCCAGGACTTCCACGCCATCTTTACCTCGCAGCAATGAGTCGTACTTCTGCTGCAGACCGCCGGTACCTGTGGTGTCCCCGGCACGCAGCGCACCATTGGAGTTTTCAATTTGTTCAGCACTGGCTTGGCCAACACTGCCCAGCAATGCCCGGGCAAAGGTGCGGGTTGGCGCCAAGGCCATGGAGTCAAGGATGCTTGAACCGCCGGGGATGGCCTCAATTTTCGCTTCAGTGATATCCGCCGTGTACGCGCGGAGAACGAGGCCTTCAACGAATGCCTGCGGACCTGACGCAGCAACCTGCTTGGCGTACTCTTCTGCGTCCAACCCGAGGAGTGCAGCCATGGCACGCGCGGAAGCGTCGGCTTGCTCCGCCGGAACCTTTGTTTTGTCGATGCCCACGCGGAAGACGGGACGGTCCTCAACAATGGGGGCATCTCCAGCACCCAGGATCTGGCCACGCTGGGCGGGAACAGTCTTGACGGACAAGGTTTCACCCTCGGAAAGTTCCGGGGCGAGGAGTGCAGGTGCCCATTGGACAGCCCACTTGTCACCGGCCTTCTTCAGTGTGGCTTCGGAGCTGTACTCCCACTTTGCCGAGCCGATGTTCCAGCTGTACTTGAGGGGGAACGTTGCGGTGTCGCCGTCGAGCTTAACGTCGCCTGACTCTACTGCCGGTTTGGCGTCGAGTCCCTCGAACACGGCTTTGAGTTGTTCGTTGGCCGCGGCGGCGTCCTTGCCCTCCACGGTGAGCGAACCGACGTCGAGCGCTGACAGAGAGGAAGCGAGCTGCTTCGCTGCCCCTTCCGCACCGGCGCGGCCGTCATCACAGGCGGTTAGCGAGCCGGCCATCACGAGCGTTACGAGACCAAGAACAAGACGATGTTTTTTCAGTTTCCCCATTTGCGACATTATGCCCCGTTCCCCTGACACTTTCTTGTTGTGCCCGTTAGACGGACGGCCGTCGCCAGCTGCCCCGGACGGAGGCAGCGGGCGACGGCGGTCTGCACGTCAGGCTACGAAGCGCACGTGAACTTCGCATCACCCCAAACACCATGAGCGCCGTTGATGGATCCGGAGGGGTCCACCACCAATTCCACGTATGCAGCACCCGTGAGGTCCACGGATACGGCCTCAGGGGCGAATCCTGGAGTGTACGTCCGCGACTGGTACTTGTTCACGCCGTCGGCATTGACCTTGAAGATGATGTTGCCGCCGAAGCCGCTCTCAAGGCCCACCTGGGAGGTGAATGAGGTGCACTTCCCTCCAAGGTAGTAGGTGATCTTGGATGCCGCGTGGACGCCCAGGCCTTTGCTGAACACAGGCTGCTGACCGGTTGCAGGATCGGTGTAGTTGATGACCAGCGGCTTGTCCGGCGATGATGCCGAGTCCTTGTTGGCTACGTTCTTTCCGATCACGCCGTAGCCGTTCAATGCTTGGACCCACGGCGTTTCAGAGGCGTACACCGAGCCAAGCGGTACGGCAGGCAGTGGCTGAGATGTCACCTTCCAGTCGAAGAACTTCACTCGAGTGTCGGTGGGCAAGGTGACGGAGGCCAGCTCTTTGGTGGGGTTGAGCCGGACCGTGTTGGAGAACGCCTGGTACTTGTACTGTGTGTACTCCGGCGACGGCCCGTTGGCGTTGTTCCTACCCTGTTCGGAAACGGCCACCACTGCCCCGTTGAGGACGGACGGCTGCAACCAGTTGGGGAAGAAGATGGACTGCTGCTCGGTTGTTCCGTCCGCGTAGCTGAGGGTCAAAACCGGGCTGGTTCCATTGCCCACCGCGGCGGATCCAAGCACGGCCAGGTGCGTTCCCTTGCCCTTGACGGCAATGGTCTGCGCAGACAGTGCCACCGAGTTGGGTACATCGGGTCCGACGGCCGGCCACGTGTAGTCAACCTGTGTCGGTTTTCCGGCGTCCACCGTTACTGTGCTGCCCGGCCGGACTCCACCGGCAGGAACCGTAGCGGCCGCCAGCTGTTCGGCAGCGAAGGTGGCCCCTCCGCCGTCGAAGTTTCCTAGTGCCTTGCCCGCCACGGTGGTGATCGAGACGGTGTTGTAGGCGGCTGCCAAGGAACCGTAGGCGACATAGATCTGGTTGCCGCCGGTTACAGACTGGTTGGATCCGGAAGAAGCGTACGACGCCGATACCCGAACGGTCTGTTGGCCCGCCTTCGCGCTGGTCCCCGGCTTGATAACGAACGTGGCGGTTGCAGCAGCGCCGCCTTCCACCTTGGCGGCTGTCGCGCCGGAGGAAGAGACCACAGTCCAGCCCTCAGGGAGCACCGGAGTCAGCACCACGTTGCTCTTTGCCTTGGTTCCAGTGTTCACGAAAGCCGCGGTGACGGTGGTTTCCTGATCCTGGAAGACCTGCTGGCCGGTGGTCACACGAACCTCGGCTGCGGTGTCCTCCTGGCTCTTGCCGCCCAACGGACCGGCCTGCTGGAGCTGGACTGTGGCGGACTGGTTGGAAGCGATGGACCCTGTCTTCACCCAGATGGTGCCGTTGTTGGCCTCATCGAAGTACCAGCCGGTTGCTGCTGCGGCGTAGGCGGCCTGGGTGGCGTGCTGGGCGAGCTTGGTGCCGCCGATCTTGACGTCCTTGGGTGCTGCGCCGGCGTGGACTTTCAGCTCGTAGGGACGGGCAGCAGCCTTGCCGGTGTACTCGCCCTTCCGTTCACCGATGGAGACCTTGACGCTGCTGTTGCCCTTGCCCGGGGCGTCCACTGCGAACACCTGGCCGGACGATTTTCCGTCTTTGAATTCGCGGGTGACCTTGTCATCCTCGTACAGCGTGAAGGTGTCCTGGCCCTGGGCGTAGACGTCCAAAGTGATCATGGAATCTTCGGGAACCAAGGACGCGTTGCGCGCCACGATGCCTTGCGGGATCACCGCTCCGGCACGGACGAACACCGGCAGCTTGTCCAGCGGCGCGTTGTAGCCGTTCAGGATCTGGCCGCCCTGGTAGAGCTTGCCGGTCCAGTAATCCACCCATTGGTGTCCTGCCGGGAGGAAGATGCCGTTGCGGACATCGGTCTGGGTAAAGACGGGTGCCACCAGGAAGTCGGAACCGAGCATGAACTGGTTGTTTGCCTCGGCGCCATAAGACCATTCCTGGTCAGGGAACTCAAGAGCCATGGAGC
This sequence comes from Paenarthrobacter sp. MSM-2-10-13, assembly GCF_011605365.1. Lineage (NCBI taxonomy): Bacteria > Bacillati > Actinomycetota > Actinomycetes > Micrococcales > Micrococcaceae > Paenarthrobacter > Paenarthrobacter sp. MSM-2-10-13. Next base: position 208,822 of record NZ_JAAOXO010000005.1, read on the forward strand.
GCATCATGGAAACGCCGCTCGTGGATGACTCGTGGGCCAGCGTGTAAATGAAGGGCATGAGTTGCTGACGGAGCTGGAGGTACTGGCGGTTGATGGCCGTGGCTTCGTCACCGTAGAGCCACGGACGCTTGTCAGTGGCTGCCCAGCCGGACATGGAGTACAGCGCCGGAGCGAAGGCCTTCCACTGGAGATCGCGGACGTACGACTCAGCGGAACCGCCGAAGATGCCGTCAACATCGCCCGTGGTGAATGCCAAACCCGAGTTGCCGGCGCCGGTGAGGGCCGAGACCTGCCAGCGGACGGCGTCGAGGTTTCCTGAATGGTCACCCGTCCACTGCATGCCGCAGCGCTGGGAGCCGGCCCAACCTTCCACCATCAGCGAGGTGCCACGGGCGTTGGAATACTGTTCAATGCCGCCGTGCGCGGCCTCGCAACCGGTGAGCGCCTGGCGGTAGCCCTGGCCTACCCACGCGACGTCCAGCTTGCGGAGCCGGACGCCGGCCTCGCCCACTTCGTACTCCTGGTTGGTCAGGGAACGCTGCGTCCAGAGGCCAACCTTGAGGTCGGTTTCTTCCTCGATGTTGCTCACGGTTTCCGGGAGTTGCTGGTACTCGCAGCCGTAGCCGTCGTTGACCAGCATCCAGCCGGCGGGCATGTCGTTCTCCACGAACTTCCGGGCCGTCTTGATGGCGTCGGGCGTGCGCTGCTTGGCACCGTCGGGATCACCGTAGCCCGAGGAGGAGTACCCCGGGTTGGAGCGGTTGTAGCAGTCGGCGTCGCCGTATTCCAAGGCGTAGACCGGGGGCATCATGGGCTTGCCGGTCAGCGTGGTGTACGCGCCAAGGGACTGCTTGTAGTCGCCCACGAAATAGTAGGCATCGAAGCGCTTTTCCTCATGCGTGGTGGTGGGCTGGCCGCCGAAGTTGTAGGAGCCGCGGGCGAAGGTGTCGCGGAGAACGCCGTAGCCCTTGGAGGACATGTAGTACGGCACGGCGTTGGGGTAGCCGTCATCGTCCCAGTCGAAGTTCTTGGCAATGTTGATCAGTGCACCGGTGTGCACGGAGCGGCCGTTCTGCATGCCGCCGCCGATGAACTGCTCGCCGTCCTGCTGGGCGAGGTGCTGCGTAGCTGAGTTGGCGCCGAAGGTGATGGGGGCGGACTCCTCCAGAACCACCGAGCCGTCAGCCCTGAGAACGCGGAGCTGGGTGGTGGCCTTGTTGATCTCAATGCTGATCTTTGGGGTCTTCAGGACAAGCCAGTCGCCGTCGGTCACGGTTGGGGTGGCGCCGGGGAACTTATCCTTACCCACCACAATGTTGGCGGTCCGGGCGGGATCACCTTGGTCAGTGTTGGCGGGATCGGTGAATTTTCCGCTGGGGTCAGCTTCCAGGCGGAAAGTGCCGTCGTCCAGGAACGTGACGCGGATGGCGCCTTTCTCAGCGGAAAGGTCGACGACGTTGCCGGACTGCGTAAACCCGGTCACCGCTCCGAGAGGTACTCCGGCGGCATCGACGGGTACCTCGGGGGTGACGGTTTTAATGGCCGCGGGATCACCTGGAGCGGCATTGGCGGCCGCGGCAAAGGTGAGTGCGGGGATGGTTCCTGCGAGGAGCAGCGAGGCTAGGCCGAGGGAAGCGGCCTTCCTGACTAGCTTTTTGGTGCGTCCGGAGCTGCCGGGGGCAGTGCCGGATAAGCCCAATGTGGGTGCGGACATGTGAGGCCAACTTTCGACGAGTGACTTTTTGTGATCTAACTCATAGCGAAACGTGCACTAATCGTCACTGCAAAAGGATCAAAGGTCAACCGTTTAACCAAAATTCGTACCCGACTGAGTCGCATTTGTGCGCGTTTTGGGCGCTCAAAACGCGCACAGGTGCGACTCAGTTGGGGAGAGTCAGCGCGAGCGGATAATCCTGCGCTGCGTCGCGACGGCTATGGCAGCGGTCCGGTTGTCCACGCCGAGCTTCGAGTAAATGTGCACCAAGTGGGTCTTCACCGTGGCCTCGGAAATGAAGAGTTGCTTGGCCATGGCACGGTTGCTCATACCCGTTGCCAAGAGCTCCAAGAGTTGGACTTCCCGGGCGCTCAAAGCCGGGGAAGGATTCCGGATGCGCCCCATGAGCCGCGCCGCAACCTCCGGTGCCAACGCGGTTTGCCCGGCCGCCGCGGACAACACGGCCTGCCGGATCTGCTCCGGCGGTGCGTCCTTCAACATATAGCCGCTTGCACCGGCCTCCACTGCGGCGAGGATGTCCGCGTCTGTGTCATAGGTGGTCAAAATGAGCACAGGCGGCGGGGGAGTCCCGGCCGCACCCGCCTTGATCCTCTCTGTGGCCGTTACGCCATCCATGCCGCTGCCCATCTGCAGGTCCATGAGCACCAGGTCCACGGGCTCACCCAAAGTATTGAGCTTGCTGAGTTCCACCAGCGCGGCATCACCGTCAGCTGCCTCCGCAACCACGGTCACCCCCGGGAAGTCGGCGAGCATGGCCCGCAGTCCTGCCCGAACAACCGGGTGGTCATCCACCAACAACACCCGAATCTCACTCACGCGGCACCCCCATCCGCCGGCAACGGCACCCGGATCGCAACCACGGTCCCCTCACCCGGCGCCGACTCAATCTCCAGGCTGCCGTTCAGTGCCGCCAACCGCTCCCGCAAACTTTGAAGCCCGACGCCGGTTCCGTCGCCACGCGCCGTACCGGCCGCCGTCGAGGGCTCGAATCCAATCCCGTCGTCGAAAACGTCCAAGGTCACCTCAGCGCCCAGGAAAGACAGGGTCACGACGGCGGTGCGCGCGTGGGCGTGCGCCCATACGTTGGCGAGGGAAGCCTGCGCGGCCCGGAGCAGGGTGGTCTGGTACGTATTCGGCAGTTCCATGGGCGTACCCACCAGCTCGAAGCGGCAGCGCAGCGCGGACCCCCGGGCAGCCGCCTCAGTCTCCGTTTTCTCACAGAGGCGGCTGAGGGTATCCACGAGTCCCGAGCGCTCAAGATCCGGCGAACGCAGGCCGCGCACAAAGCTCCGCGCCTCGGCAAGATTGGCAGACGCCGTGTCCTGAACCGTTCGTAGCCGCTCCCGTGCAGCACTGGCGTCGCCATCGTCCAACGCTTTCTCGGCGGACCTGCCCATCAGGACAATGCTTGAGAAGCCCTGCGCCAAGGTGTCGTGGATTTCCCGGGCAAGCCGTTCGCGTTCGGCCAGCATTCCGGCGTCGTGCTGTGTCTGTGCGAGTTCGGCGCGGGTTCTGCGAAGCTCGTCGGCAACAGCGCGCTGATTCTCGGCTTCGACGAACAAAGCGCGATAGGCCAAGCCCGTGACCACCGCGAATGCTGCCCCGAACACCGGTCCAAGGACCATCGCAAGCTGCAGGCCGCCGTCGGACGAACCCCGGCTATGGAACCACAGCGTGCCCACCAGAAGCGCAGTGCTCACAGCAATCGCGGGCAAAGCAAGCGCGCGGGGGAGCAGGTGCAGTTGCAGGAAGAACAAGGGGAAGGCAACCCATGCGAAGTCGCTGCTGACCAGGAGGAGCAGCAGCCATAGGAGCATCACCGCGCCAAGCCACCAGCGTGCGTAGGGTGTGGGATTGAACCGGGTGGGATGGCTTGCATGGCGTTTTTCCAAGAGAGTCCCGCTGAGGTACACCAATGCCAGCAGGGCCGAAAGACTTAGTCCGGCAATCACAGCAACAGCCGACGCCGGACCGTTGGTTCCCATTCCCGTCACCAAGCGGACAACGGCCACCAGCAGCAGAACCGCGAAACCCAGATGAAGGCTCACGCGCAGCACGCGGAGGATTGTGGCGGCGCCAGCGGGAGACTGCATGCTTCACAGCGTATCCCCGGCGCTCCCTCCATAAACCAAATTTCGCGCCCCAGGGCCTGAATCAACCATTCGGATGATCGCCGGTTCAACCCCACGATGCCAGCCGATCCATCCGGCTCCCGATGCCCCTGCGGCCTATCGCCGGAAGAGTTGAGATAGCCGGGATCAAGCCCGCATTGAATCGAAGGAATCCGATGTTTCTTGCCATCCGCGACATCCGCTTCGCCAAGGGTCGTTTTGCGCTCATGGGCAGCGTGGTCGCCCTGATCACGTTGCTGCTGGTCATGCTCTCCGGGCTGACTGCAGGCCTGGGCAACCAGTCGACGTCCGCGCTGGGGGCCCTGCCTGTGCAGCAGATTGTTTTTGGTGCACCCGCCGGAGGTGATCCAAAGGCCTCGTACACCGAATCCGAAGTTTCCCCTGTTCAGCTCGGAGCCTGGCGGGACCAGCCGGGTGTGACGTCCGCGGAGGCGCTGGGAATCAGCCAGACCCGTTTCCAGTCGTTGGGTGGCGGGGGGACCCCGACCGGAACCGCGAACGTCGCAGTCTTTGGCGGCGCGATTGCTCCATCGGCTGTGGAGGACGGGACGGTGGTGGTGGGTGAGTCGCTGGCCAAAGAGCTGACGCTGGAAGTTGGCAGCCGGGTTCGTGCGGGCGGGACAGACCTGACGGTTTCAGCCGTTGTGGAGGACCAGTGGTACTCGCACACCGGCGTGGTGTGGACAACGCTGGAGACCTGGCGGACCATCGCCCACGCAGCACCTGGCACCGCAACGGTCATCACCGCAACCTTCGACGCCGGAGCTTCCGTGGACCTCGACGCCGCCAACGCGTCGGCCGGCACGGTCAGTACGGACCCCGTGGGTTCGTTCCAGGCACTTGCCTCGTACAAGAGCGAGAACGGCTCACTCATGCTGATGCAGGCATTCCTCTACGGCATTTCGGCCTTGGTGATCGTCGCGTTCCTCACAGTGTGGACAGTGCAGCGCACACGCGACATCGCCGTCCTCAAGGCGTTGGGGGCTTCGTCCGGCTATGCGTTGCGGGACGCCCTCACCCAGGCGGCCATGGTGCTGCTGGTAGGAGCGGCTGTGGGCGGTCTTCTGGGCTTGGCCGGCGGAACGTTTGCGGCCCAGGCCGCACCTTTTCTGATCACACCCATGACCACGCTGCTGCCTATTGCAGGAATCATCCTCCTGGGCCTGGCGGGCGCAGTCCTGGCGGTAAGAAGCGTCACCAAAGTGGATCCGCTGTTGGCACTCGGCGGCAACTAAAACATTCCTAGAAAGGCATGCATCGTGAGTACAGCATTGAACCTGGTCAACGTTTCCCTCGAATACCCGGACGGCACCTCAACCCTCAAGGCGCTGGACGCCGTCAACCTGAGCGTGCACAGAAGCGAATTCCTCTCCCTTGTAGGACCCTCCGGTTCCGGCAAGTCCTCACTTCTCGCCGTCGCGGCGACCCTCGTGAAGCCCACAGCCGGGCTGGTGATCATCGACGAAGAGGACGTCACCGCCTTTTCGGACGCCGAACGCACGGCCCTTCGCCGGGACAAGGTGGGCATCATCTTCCAGCAACCCAACCTGCTACCGGCACTGACCGCCGTCGAGCAGTTGCTGATACGTGAGCACCTCCGGGGCAGGCGTGTGCGCGGAGAACGGGAGAAAGCAGCTGAGCTGCTGGAGGTCGTTGGCCTGTCCAACGCTGCGCATAAGCGCCCACACCAATTATCCGGCGGCCAACGCCAGCGGGTGAATATTGCCAGGGCCCTCATGGGGAGCCCTACTGTTCTCCTCGTCGACGAGCCAACGGCCGCGCTTGATCACGAACGCAGCGAGTCGATCGTCCGGCTACTCCGGCGGGTCACTAACGAGTTCCGCACCGCCACCGTCATGGTCACTCACGACACCGAGTTCCTTCCCCTCACCGACGCCGTCGCGACTATGAGGGACGGACGCATCAGCCGCGCCTTGGTTCCGTCGGCGCAACCCAACTAACTAGCAGCAGTGCGCGTTTTGAGCCCCCCTCAAAACGCGCTCTGCTGCGACCTAGGTGGGTGAGGCGGCGTAGTCAGGGGTAGTTACAGTCCTACGCCTAGCCCAGGTACGCGCATTCTAAATATGTCCTTGAGGGCATATCTTGCCGCGTGATACCCGGACATTCCCGTCACTCCGGGCCCAGGCGTAGTAGACGAGGAACACAGGTACACGCCGGAAATGGGGGTTCGCCACGGCACGTTGGAGACCACCGGCCGTTGCACCAGGCCCCGCAGGTCCAACAGACCTGCACTGAAGTCTCCCCCAACATAGTTCTCGTTATATGCGGACAGTTCCGCCGCCGTCGTGGTCTTCGATGCCACCACGACGTCGCGGAAGCCAGGCGCGTAACGCTCAATGCGAGCCATGACGGCTTCGGCCATATCCACGGTGGAGTTCGCAGGTACGTGGCAATAGGACCACAGAACGTGGCGGCCCTCCGGTGCCCGGGTGGAATCAACCACCGACGGCTGGGACACCAGAACGTACGGCTCCGTTGGGTGTTTGCCCATGTCCACTAGATTCTCCGACTCGGCCATCGCCAGCCTCGAACCTCCAACGTGGACCGTCCCGGACTTAGCCAATCCGGGGTCGCGCCACGGAACAGGCCCGGAGAGGATGAAGTCCACTTTGCACGCTGCATTCCCGAATCGGAATGCTTCCAACGCGCGGCGGTAGCGGTCTGGAACTTCCGCACCACCCACGCGCGCCAGAGTTGGCGGGGCAACATCCAGCAGTATCGCCTTAGAGGGCCGGACTTGGTCCAAGGAGTCCACGCGCTCACCCACGTGGATTGTGCCACCGTGGGCCCTGAGGTCGTCAGCCATTGCTGTGGCGATGGACATCGAACCGCCAACAGGAATCACCCAACCACCTGCGTGGGCCAGCACGCTGAGCAACAGTCCGGCACCCGTTGAACTGAGGGACGGTTGCGAGCCAAGGGCGTGGGACATCACACCCGTCAACAGGGCCGGTGCGGCATCCTCGCGGAATCGTCGCATCCAGAGCGGCGTCCCTTGATCCAGAGTGGCCAAACCGAACCTGACAGCCGCCATGGGATCCTTTGGAATGCGCAGGAGTTGGTTGGACGTAAACTCCACCACCCCGTCCACGCGCTCCAGCAGGGGCTGCAGCAGCCGACGGTACGCCTGCCCATCGACGCCCAGCTCCTGTACCGTTCGATCCAGGGATTGGTAGGCCAGGGCCGCCCCTCCACTGTCCAGCGGTGTGCCGTGCTGGACCTCCGGCAGCCGCAATTCCACGCGCTTCGACAACTCAAAAGCGCGGAAGAAGGGGGATGCCACAGCCATGGGATGCACGGCCGAACAGACGTCATAGAGGTATCCGGGCTCCATCAACTCGCTGGTCCGCGATCCTCCGCCGATCGCATCAGCGGCCTCGTAAACATGGACGCTCAGGCCCGCGCGGGCCATCACCACTGCGGCGGCCAGGCCGTTAGGACCGGCACCGACGACGGCGACATCAACCATCGCTGTTTACCTCCGTACGCTGGGGTGCTTTGGGATCGGTAGTCTCCACCGTAGCCCGGGGACGCCACGGCAGGACTGACCGTGACGGGCGGAACACATCGAGCCGCAGCCAGTCCCGGGTACCGTCGAATGGTCCCCCATGCGGATCATCCACGCCATGGGCGCGGAGTGGGTCTTGGGCGGGATCCCAAATATCCATGACCACCCGTGCCATGAGATAGGCGGTGGCCACCATATGCAATCCCACGGCCAAGACGTAGTAGGACATGTCGATGTTGTGCTGGACGGAGCCGCCACTGGTTGTTTGGCCCAAATACATCCAGACGGCCGCCCAGTGGAGCCCCTCAGCCGCCTGCCAGATGAGGAAGTCGCGCCAGCGGGGCCGGGCCAGGGCAAGCAGCGGTATGAGCCATATGACGAACTGCGGGGAGTACACCTTGTTGGTCAGAATGAAGGCGGCAACCAGAAGGAACATCAGTTGGGCCAACCGGGGTCGTCGTGGGGAGCAGAGGGCCAAAGCACCAATAAGGACGCACGCGAGGACGAACAGGGACAGGGCCAGCGCGTTGACGGTTGCGCCGTCAATCTGAACCCAGCGAACCCGGTCAGCCACGAGGTTGTAAGCGAACCACGGTGAGCTGTACCCGGCAGGGCGGTTTTGGCTGAATTCGAAGAAGTATCCCCATCCCGATGGATTCAGTGCTGCTATGGGCAGATTCACTGCCAGCCAGGATGCCAAGGCTGTACCAGCAGTAATGAAGAATGCGCGCAGCTTGCCGGTGCGCAAAGCCAGCACCAGCACTGCACCAAGTAGGAGGACCGGATACATCTTGGTGGCCGCTCCTAAGCCGATGAACACACCGGCCAGGATCAGCTTGTCCCGCGAGAAGAAGTACATGGCCAGGGCCAGCAGTCCCACGGCCCACATGTCCCAGTTGATGAATCCGGCCAGAATGATCCCCGGGGCCACTGCCACCATGGCGGCGTCCCAGGGGCGGAGCCTGTTGATCCTTGCGGTCAGGAGCACCGTGACGATCCAAACGGCGACTATCAGTGTTGCGTTGATGTCGAAGTAGCCCAGCACGCGCTCGTTTCCAGCACCTTGGCCGGGCACGAGCAGGGCCGTGATGCCGGCGATGACGCCCATCAGCACCGGGTATTCGAACAGGCTGCCTTGGGTGAAGAACGGAAGGGCACCGTCACCCAGGCCGCGGTTCCGGAAAAGCTCCGGAAAATCCGAATAGCACGTCGCATAAAACTGGCCGGGAGTCTCCCAGCCACGGACTCGGCAGTAGTCCTTGGCGAGCACAGCCAGCAGTGCAGCGAATACGGTGAGGATGATCAGGACACGTTCCACAGTGAACGGACCGGACGTCATTTTCCCGGGGGAAGAGTGCTTGCCCAGGGGACCGCCCACAAGTTCAGTGAAATTTCGAAGCAGGGAGTCACTGCGGCTTGGAACCACAAAGCGGGCACGTTTTTGCAGCCGGTGAGGCTTCGTCTCCTGCATGGGATCGAGCTTACAGTCCTCCGGGGTTCCACAAGATGAGGAGTTCAGGGGTTCCCCACGTTAAAAGGGGAGGAGCCCACGCGTAGCCGCGTGGGCTCCTTGAGGTTCAGCATGAATGTGTGGCATCTGAACTCCTTCGGGCTCAGCCGTTGGGCATCAGCGGATGAGTCCCATCTGGTGCAGGACAACGTAGACGTCTTCACGGCGCTGGTCAAGCAACTGGCCGTTGAACAGGGTGCGGTCCTTGGGAGCATTGGTGCTCTTGACGAACCGCATTTCTTCAGGGCGTTTTCGCATGGTTCACCTCCTTTCGGGAGATATGTAGTCGGAATTTAGACGCACCAATTAGAGCCATATGAATTCACAAGAAATCCAGGCTAAAAGGGCATAAATAACCGAGGCTAATAAAGGGGATTCGCGGACTGAACCCAAAAGGGATTCGTCGTGCAATAGCGCGTGCTTCCGGCAGCCGACCCAACAAGAAGCTGGTTCCGAACTATGGGGAAACTGCGCACCCGCGGCATGCTGCGTGGGTCCGCGCCTACAACTGACTACTCAGCCATCCAAAGATAGGAGGGCCTTAAGGAATACCGCCGGCAACAGGCCGGTCCGGTAATTCAGGAGTGGGTCAGAGAGCAAAAATGGCGCATGTCATCAGCAGAGGCCGGGGTAGCAGTGACGGTCAACTTCCGTCCGCTAGTCAAAGTAATCATTTTTCCCAACCTCCTTCCGGCCTTTACAGCCTGCTGTGGCATTGTCCCGGTTGACTGTACCGGTGAATGCGCGCCTTGTTCCCGGCGGGTCGCTCTGGGAACAAGATATAAGCTACCCCATGTAGCTGGAGTTTGACCAGCGAAATTAGCTAATTCGCCTAAATTTTCTTTAAATACGAGTTTTATAGTCCCCAACGCACAATTGCAGGCGTCCGCTTATCCCAGCCGAGGGTGCACACTTTGGCCGTTCCCAGAATGAAGTGTCGGCCTTCGCTTGCATCCATTTCGAGCCAGCGGGCGGTAAGTATGCGGGAGAAATGACCGTGGGCCACTATCAGAACGTTGTCCATTCCTGATTCCAGGACTCGTCCAATGATCTTGTCGGCCCGGGCAGCAACCTCATCCAGGGTTTCCCCGTTGGGGACGCCATCTGTCCAGATGAGGTAGTCCGGGTTGTCCTTGCGGATCAGGTCCGAGCTGATGCCTTCATAGTCGCCGTAGTTCCATTCCACTGCCAGCGGCTCATGGACGGCCTCCGGGTAGCCTGCGAGTTCTGCCGTGCGGCGGGCGCGGCGCAGCGGCGAGGTCAGGACGAGGTCGAAGTCGATGCCTTCCAGGACCTTGCGTGCCTCAACAGCCTGCTGCTCGCCCTCAACGGTGAGGGGAAGGTCAGTCAGACCGGTGTACTGGCCGCTTTTGGACCATTCGGTTTCGCCGTGGCGAAGGATCCAGAGTTGCGGACGCGGTGAAGTCGCAGCGTTCATGAGGGCTCCTCAGTTTCGGTCAATGGCTCGACGACGGCGGACTCGGGTTGCGCTTCCCACCATGCCAAGAGTTTCTGCTCGGCTTCCTCGGGGGACAGTGGTCCGTGTTCCATCCGCTCTTCCAGAAGGAACTTATAGGCCCTCCCCACCACGGGGCCAGGCTTCAGTCCCAGAAGCGCCATGATCTGCGCTCCGTCCAAGTCAGGCCGGACAGCCGCCAGTGATTCCTGTTCCAGCAGCTTCGAGATGCGGTGCTCAAGGTCATCGTAGGCGAACGACAGGCGGTCGGCCTTGCGTTGGTTACGCGTGGTGACGTCGGACCGTGTGAGGCGGTGGAGGCGTTCCAGCAAGGGACCGGCGTCGGTCACGTAGCGGCGGACTGCGGAGTCACTCCAGCCGGCATCGCCGTAGCCGTAGAACCGCATGTGCAGCTCAACAAGTCGGGAAACTGCTTTGATCGACTCGTTGTCGAAACGCAGCGCCTTCATGCGCTTGGCTGTCAGCTTCGAACCAACAACATCGTGGTGGCGGAAGCTCACCGCGCCGCCCGGTTCAAAGCGGCGCGTAGCCGGCTTGCCGACGTCGTGCATCAACGCAGCGAACCGCAACACAAAATCGGGGCCGGGCACGGCGCCGTCTGGACCCGTTTCCAGGGCGGCAGCCTGCTCCAGCACCTGCAGTGAGTGCTGGTACACATCCTTATGGCGGTGGTGCTCATCGGCTTCGAGGCGCAGGGCGGAAACTTCAGGGAGAACGAATTCCGCGAGCCCGGTATCCACCAGGAGATCAATGCCAACCCGGGGGTGGGCCCCGTTAATGAGCTTGACCAGCTCTTCACGGACCCGCTCAGCGGAAATGATCTTGATGCGGTCGGCCATTTGGGACATGGCGAGCCGGACGTCGTCGTGGACCGACACGCCGAGCTGGGAAGCGAAACGGGCCGCGCGCATCATGCGCAAGGGATCGTCCGAGAAGGACGCTTCAGGAGCGCCCGGCGTGGCGAGCTCCGAGGCGTGGAGGTCGCGGACGCCGCCGAACGGATCCACGAGTTCAAGGCTGGGCAACCGCAGCGCCATGGCGTTGATGGTGAAGTCGCGGCGCAGGAGGTCGTCCTTCAGGGAGTTGCCGAACGCCACCACGGGCTTCCGCGAATCGGGATCATAAGCTTCGGCGCGGTACGTGGTGATTTCGATCTGGAAACCACTCTTCTTCATCCCGATCGTGCCGAAAGCACGGCCGATTTCCCAGAAGTTGTCCGCCCACTTCTTGATGACGCCAATAGTCTGATCCGGCGTTGCATCGGTGGTGAAATCGAGGTCCGGGGATGTCCTTCCCAGGAAGAGGTCGCGCACAGGTCCACCCACCAGCGACAGCTCGAAGCCGGCATCGACAAAGCGCTGCCCGAGGTCGAGCACCACCGGGTCGATGGTGAAGTTAACTGAAGAGCTGTCCAATACGTGCGCCATAGTCCCTTAAGCTTGGCAGATTTTTACTCGGCAGTGGGCCACTGTTCCATGCGAAATCAGGCATGTGTCCACAGACCATCGCCCGTAGTCCATCTTGTGGCCATGTCCCGGTCATCACTCCGGGGCAAGAGTCGTTAGAGTGGACCTCATGGCCAACCCGATCCCGAGCGCTCCTGGCAGGAGGACAAACGCACCGTTGCCGTCGGCAATCGGTGCACACGTCGCGCCTGCCCAGCAGCACCCGGTGCAGGCCTCGCTTCCCACTGTGGAGGAAGTGTCAGCCGGCGGTGTAGTAGTAGACACGTCCGACGGCGAACTCCGGGTTGCGATCATCGCCCGCCTTAACAGGGGCGGCCGGCTTGAGTGGTGCCTCCCGAAGGGCCACCCGGAAGGTCGCGAGAACAACGAGGAAGCCGCTGTACGCGAGATCGCCGAGGAAACCGGCATCGAAGGCAGCATCCTGGCGCCCCTGGGCAGCATCGACTACTGGTTCACCGTGAGCGGCCACCGCGTCCATAAGACCGTGCACCATTTTCTTCTGCGGGCAACGGGTGGAGAGCTGACTATCGAGAATGATCCGGACCAGGAAGCCGTTGACGCCGCCTGGGTTCCCATCCAGGAACTGGCCCGAAAATTGTCCTTCCCGAATGAACGCCGCATCGCCGATTTGGCACGGGAAGTGCTGCCCGAACATCTCTGACCCGGGTACATGGGACGATAAAGGCGATGTCTGAAGCCAAAACCACCCAGTCCGTTCAGTCCGGAGAAGCACGTTCCAGCGCCATCATGGCCGCAGGAACGCTGGTTTCCCGGTTCCTTGGCTTCGCCAAAACGTGGATGCTCGGCGCCGCCCTCGGCCTGGGTTCCACCATCAATGACACGTTCATTAACGCGAACAACCTGCCGAACCTGATCTTCCTGCTGGTTGCCGGCGGCGTGTTTAACGCCGTCCTGGTCCCACAGATCATTAAGGCCAGCAAAGCCCCGGACCGAGGCGCGGACTACATCAGCCGCCTGCTGACACTGGCAGTACTGGTGCTTTTGGCGTTGACGGCGCTGGTGACACTGGCGGCACCCTTAGTCATCGACCTCACCACCCAGGGCTACTCCGAACAACAAAAAGCCCTGGCAGTGACCTTCGCTTTCTGGTGCCTACCCCAGATCTTCTTCTACGGGCTCTACGCCCTTCTCACGCAGGTGCTGAACGCCCACGGAGCGTTCGGCCCAGCCATGTGGGCCCCCATTCTCAACAACCTTGTGGCAATCGCAGGCCTGGGCATGTTCATTTGGCTTCTGGGCGAGAACGTCTACAACCCCCACACCCTGGACAATTGGGGGCCCACGCAGACGCTTCTGATTGCCGGCTTCTCCACTTTCGGTGTGGTCGCGCAGACTGCCATTCTCCTCATCCCCGTCTTCCGCCTGCGCCTCGGCCTGCGTCCGCGGTTCGGCTGGCGCGGCGTTGGACTCGGCCAGGCAGCAAAGCTGAGCGTCTGGACGCTGGCGACCGCCGCCGTCGGACAGTTGGCGTTCCTGTACGTCATGAGGATCGCCACCATTCCCGGTGCCGAGCGCCTCCGTCTGAGCAACGCGGGCAATACCGTGGCCGCGGCGGTCCTGCCCGGCAACGCCGTCCTGGAAGTCGCGAGCCAGCTCTACCTGTTGCCGCACTCGATCATCGCTTTGTCCTTGGCTACCGTTCTCTTCAACCGCATGACACGTGCATCGCAGGACGGCAACAAGGCCGAACTGCGGGATGCCCTGTCCCATGGCCTCCGCACTATGGCCGTTGCCACCGTTTTCGGTGCCTTGGCGCTGTTCGCGTTGGCCGGCCCGCTGGGAATGTTCTTCTCCGGTGGCGAGCCGCAGGACGGCGTCATGCTGGCGCAGACGCTCACCATCCTCGCGCTGAGCACACCGTTCCTGAGCGCCAACTTCATGATGTCGCGGGTGTTCTACGCCAACGAGGACGCCCGCACGCCCCTATACGTCCAGTTGTGGCTGGCTGTGATTTACGTGGTGGGCGCGTTCTTCATCCAGTTCCTTCCCGTGGGACAGATCATCTACGCGATCGCCATCCTCTACACACTGGGCAACATTCTCTCCGTGGTGATCAGCGTGGTGTTCCTGCGCCGCCTGCTCGGTCACCTCGACGGTCCCCGGATCGCCAATTCGTACATCCGCATGGGCTACGCAGGCTTGGGTTCCGCGCTTGCCGGCGCAGGGGCTCTGTGGCTCCTGGGAAGCTACCGTGCCGACGGCTTCGCATGGAGCAGCCGCCCGGCCGCCCTGGTGACCGTAGTCGTCGTCGGGCCTGTCATGCTGCTCGCATACCTGGTCCTCCTGCGCGTCTTCCACGTCACCGAACTGCGCGACCTCCTGCGTCCGCTCATGGGTCGTCTGGGTCGCGGTGTTCCCGCACCCGTTGGCGCCCCCGCGGAACCCACGACGCCGGCACGCGCCACGGTCTCGGACGATACCGGTTTGATTCCGCGCATCTCCGGTGAGTTCGATGCCGCTTCCTTCAGGGCCGGGCCGTCGCTTGCACCCCAGCGCGCCGCCGAACCCACCGAAGACTCGCCCGAGGCGCCCAAGACGTATCTTCCTGAGGAGGACACTCCCAGCACAGCCCGTGGCGGCAAGTTCAAACCACAGGTCCCGCTGCCGGGTCGACGCACCTACCAGGGCGACGCCGGACAGAATCCTTACTTCCCCGCGCGTGGAAACCACAGGAAGTAAGCCGGTGCCGCCAACGTGGGCGGCGGACCTCAATCCGCTAGGCTAGAAACGAATATAGGTAGTTGCAGAAGTGGCACAACCGGTCAGCCGGGTGCGCCATGCGCAGGACCGCAGCTCCCGGACAGCCTAGGAGGAACACGTGTCCCACCCGATCGACGTCGGATCAGTACTTGGCGGCCGCTATAAGGTCACGGCCAATGTACTGACCTCGCATGACCAAGATCAGGTGCTCGACGGCGTGGACCAGGTCCTCAACCGTCCCGTGAGCATCCTTGTTGCCGGTCCTGGAAATGCTGAGCAAGTGGCCCAGAGCGCCCGCGAAGTAGCCACAGGGGAGCGTCCGGGCCACGTTCAGATTCTGGACCTTGGCATCAGTGAGAACACCACCTACCTGATCACCAACCACAGCACCGCCCCGGACCTCCTGGACCTGGTGGTTGCCACCAACCCGCCTTACATCGAGCCCTTCTTCACAGAGACGCTCGGTAGCGAAATCTTCGGGCAGCCGCGGACCTATGAGCCTGAGACGTACGACGGCCTGTACGAGGATGACGAGCACGAAGCCGAATACATCCAGTACGACGAAAACGGATACCCCATCCCGTCGGAGTATGACGAGCCGGAGTCTGAGCCTGCCGCGCCAACACGAGCAGCGCCGCACGTGCCGCCCATGCCTTCGTCCAGCCCGTCCTCGCCCAAGAGCGGCATCGCGGGCAAGCTCGCTGCGGCTGCAGCCGGAGCCGGGGCAGCGGGCATTGCCGCCGCTGCGGCGCTGAAGCACGCGGGTTCCAAGAACAACGACGCCGGTGCTGCCGCGAACGGTTCTGCCGGTGCTTCCGGCGCTGGTTCTGCCAACGCTGGTTCTGCCAACGCTGGGAACGGAGCGTCGCCTGCTACCGCGTCGCAGCCTCCCACCCAAGCCGTTTCCTCGCAAGCTGCCAGCCCTGAGCCTGCTACACGTGAGCCTGTCAGCCGCGATTCGCGTACGGAACCCAAGGTTTCGCTATGGTCCGAAGAGGACTACGGGTTTAGCGACCGAGGAGCAGCAGCTGGCTCTGCCGGTGCAGCTGCTGGTGGTTTCGGAAGCCGCGGCAACGGCTCCGGCTACGATCGGACGGCGAACACCTTCCCGGCATCCTCCGCTGTAACCGATGACTACGAGGACGAGGAAGTTTACGAGGATGATGCTCCTGAGAAGGAGCCGCGTTCCCTTCGCTGGCTGGTAGGTGGCCTCCTTGCCGCCGTTTTGGTGGTGGGACTCGTCCTTGCTGTCACCAACCTTGGCAGCCTCCTGCCGAGCGGGGCACCGGCTGCAACGCAAAGCACACCCGCGCCTCAGACCTCCGCCCCGGAGACTGAGGAGCCTGAGCCAACCGAGGCCCCGGCGCCTGCCGCGCCGCCGGCCATCGAAGGGATCACCCGCCTGGGCGACTTCCCCTTCGCTGCCACCTATGACAAGGACCTTGCCAGGGCCTTTGACGGCAACGCCGCCAGCTACTGGTCAGATATGGAATTTGCGTCGGCCAACTGGGGCGGGCTCTTCGAAGACATGCCGCTGGTGGTCAAGCTCAAGGAACCCACAGAGGTGAAATCCGTTGTCCTCAACCAGTTGGGTGGCTCCGGCGGTAGCATCAGCGTCTACACCAACGATCGTCCTGCCATGGATGGTGCCAAGCTGGTGGGAACCAACAGCTTCACCTCACCTGAACTGACCATGCCGCTTGCGGCACCGACGCAGACCCAGTACGTCATTGTGGTCATCAGCGCCCTTCCCAAGCTAGCCGCCCCGAAGACGCGCTTCGGATTCGGTCTGCGCCTGGCAGAGGTCACCGTTCAGTAGCAGCACCCAACTAAGTAGCAGTTGAGGCCGTTTTGACTTATCAAAACGGCCTCAACTGCTACTCAGTTCAGTGTCAACGCTTAGATTCGCTATGCGTGCAGACGGTACCCTGAATGATGGTGGCCTTCACGGTCCTCAACTCCAACGGAATATTTGGAACGCAACAGGGGTTGAGTCAGATGGCTGCCCCGAAAGCCGCAGCATCGACTAAGGAAGAGGTTCACGCCAAGTGAGCATTGCAGAAAACAGCGCATCGCAGGTGCGTGACGTCATCATCGTAGGTTCAGGCCCCGCTGGCTACACAGCCGCTGTTTACACCGCCCGTGCCAACATGAAGCCTCTGCTCATTGCCGGTTCGGTCACTGCTGGTGGCGAACTGATGAACACCACGGACGTTGAGAACTACCCGGGTTTCCCCGAGGGCATTATGGGTCCGGACCTCATGGAGAACTTCGAGAAGCAGGCCGCTCGTTTCGGTACAGAGATCCTCTTCGAGGATGTCACCGCACTGGATCTCGACGGCGACATCAAGACCGTGACCATCGGGACGGGGGAGACCTTCCAGGCGAAGGCCATCATCCTGTCCACGGGTTCGGCATACCGTGAGCTCGGTCTGGCCAATGAAAAGCGCCTTTCCGGCCACGGCGTTAGCTGGTGTGCAACCTGCGACGGTTTCTTCTTCAAAGATCAGGACATTGCCGTGATCGGTGGCGGAGACTCTGCCATGGAGGAAGCACTGTTCCTGACCAAGTTCGCGAAGTCCGTTACGGTTGTCCACCGCCGCGATACCCTCAAGGCATCGAAGATCATGGGTGACCGTGCCCAGGCTCACGAGAAGATCAACTTCGTCTGGAACACGGCCGTTGAGGATGTGCTCGGCGAGGACAAGGTCACCGGCCTGAAGCTGAAGAACCTGCTCGATGGTACCGAGTCCGAGCTCGCAGTCACCGGCGTCTTCGTGGCTATTGGCAATGATCCCCGCACGGACCTGATCAAGGGCAAGGTTGATCTGACTCCTGAGGGAACCATTGCTGTGGAGGGCCGTAGCTCCCGGACCAACATCAAGGGTGTCTTCGCCGCGGGCGATGTCATCGATCCCACCTACCGCCAGGCCATCACGGCTTCGGGTTCAGGTTGTGTGGCTGCCCTCGATGTTGAGCACTACCTCGCAGACCTGCACTCCTAAAGCTGCATTCAAGCAACCATACGAAGGGAAAAGTTATGAGCAACGCAAAAGACGTAACTGACGCAAGCTTCAGCACGGATGTTCTGGCTTCCGAGAAGCCGGTCATCGTGGACTTCTGGGCAGAGTGGTGTGGCCCCTGCCGCAAGCTCGGCCCGATCCTCGATGAGATCTCCGTTGAGTACAGCGAGAAGGTTGACGTTGTGAAACTCAACGTCGACGACAACCCCGCCATCGCCGCAGAGTATGGCATCACGTCCATCCCTGCCGTGTACCTGTTCAGCGGGGGAGAAGTTAAGAGCACCGTCATCGGCGCCAAGCCGAAGCAGTTCTTTGAAAAGGAATTTGCGGACGTCCTGTCCTAACCATCGGACTAGCTGAGTCCGACGAGAACCGGCGGTTCCTGCTCCAGAAGGAGTGGGATCCGCCGGTTTTTTGCTGTTCTCAGAGGAATGAACCAAAATGGGTCGCTTTCGCAATGTTCTTTCGCTGAGAGGCTTCCAACGCTCAGGGGAATTCGCGAGAAACTTCTCCTGACCTGGGGTAGGGAGAACTTCCTTACCTTCCCAGCAGTGATAGCCTCCCAGCCACACCGCGCACTCACATGGCCACTCGGAAGTCCATTTTCTCGTCAAAGGCGGCTTGCCCCGGCCCTCTCGCGGACCCGATCCTCCCAAGCCCTATCCTCGAGTTCGAACGAAACCATGTGGTCCCTTGTTCATCTATTGGGGGTCCGCAGAGAGTGTTGGGTGGGGCTCTTCTGATAGATGCTGAGCCCAATTTTTCTATTACTGTCGATTCGCCGGGAGAGGTGTGACCAGGGGAGGGCTGAGTAGCCCGCAGAAAGCCCAGCGCTGCCGTTGATCTCGAATGAGCACAAGCAAAGTTGTGTTGGGGAGTCGGGCCTTCAACCTGCTCGTGAGCACGGGTAGTCCCGGGAAGGCCTGAATAGGCGGATCAATTCACGGAGCACCTGCCTACTCAAGCGGAACATATGTTTCACGTGAAACAGCGAGGTGTCCGATCAACAAGCTTCCGACAAACCCGGCGATATCTCCTGCGGTCGACTATGAAATCGCGCCCGTTTCACGTGAAACAATGTCACCTGGTTACGACGTCAGGGACCTCATAGCGAGTCTTAGCCAACAGGGTCCTTGGGCCAGGAGCCGTACGACGATATCCAGATAGTGGTGCGCCTTCCAGTCGTCAAAGCAACGTGCATTCTTCCCCTTTTCCAATCTCCGCTTGAAGATCAATTCGGCGCACTAGCGCGTGAGCTACAGCAGATGTGGCAACGCAAAGCATGACTTTTCATCGATGAAAGCCCAAAATGCAGGGAACAACGACGGTGAGAAATCTAGTCGTCCACAGCAGTGACGGGTACCTCGGCATCCTCAACCACTCACAATTACACAGCGCTTCGATTCCGGAGCGCTCCAGAGCTCTAGACGGGGATGCGGCCGGCTAGGGTGCTCTAACGCGCCTTGACGATGACCCTCTTCGCCGTCCACGCCACCTTCTACAGCCTGGTCTAGGCTCAAGCACCCTGACTGCCAGGGAAGGCTTGTAGAGCAAGGGAGGATCGTGCACACGCACCCTGAGGCTCCCATGCGGGATGCAGAGGGGTCTGGACTACACGGCGCTGCAAGGGGGCTCTACAGCGCCTAGGGACCCTGCGTAACGATGGGGCACCCAAGGGATGACAGAGCTGTTTAACGGATTGCCTCCGCCTATCCCTTCCTCTTCCCGCCCAATTCCCGGCATGCGGTCGTCAAGTTTTTGAGACAGGTCTCGTTGTTGTTTTTGGTTAGGAGGCCAGGGGTTGCTGGGCGCGGGTTTGGTAGTTGGTGTGGGCTTTGGCTGGTGGTATGCCGCCGGCTCGGCGGTTGGGCCGGCGGCGGTTGTACCAGCCCTCGATGTATTCCATGACACCGGTTCGG
>NZ_JAAOXO010000006.1:0-225891 GCF_011605365.1 Paenarthrobacter sp. MSM-2-10-13
CCAACCGCCGAGCCGGCGGCATACCACCAGCCAAAGCCCACACCAACTACCAAACCCGCGCCCAGCAACCCCTGGCCTCCTAACCAAAAACAACAACGAGACCTGTCTCAAAAACTTGACGACCGCAGTTTAAGGCGCGGGATGTGAGAGAGGGACGGATCAGGCAGGTGCTGATGCGACGCCGGGGGCAAGGAATCGCTTGCCGTTCACCCGCTCGGAAGCGCCCACCCTATCCAGGTACGGCGTGATGCCGCCCAGGAACATTGGCCATCCGGCGCCCATAATGACGCAAAGGTCAATGTCCTCAGGGCCCGCTACGACGCCTTCTTCCAGCATGAGCCCGATTTCTTCGGCCAGGGCGTCCTGCGTACGCCGCAGAACTTCCTCGCCAGTGGACGGGGTGTCGCCGAAGGACATGAGGGCCAGCGTCTCGGCAGGGATGACAGGGGTTCCATCCGTTCCCGGAGCCCAGAGGCTCTTCACGCCGTTGTCGATGAGTTTCTGCAGGTTTTGCGAGACCGGGAACCGCTCGCCGAACGCGGCATGCAGGGATTCCTGGACGTGTTGTGCCACCGGCAGGCCGACCATGGCGCTCAGGGTGAACGGTGACATCGGCAGCCCCATGGGACGCAGGGCACTGTCAGCCACCTCTGCCGGGGTGCCTTCGTCGAACGCGGCGATGACTTCCCCCATGAGGCGGAGCAGGATGCGGTTGACGACGAAGGCGGCAGCATCCTTGACCAGCACGGCAGTCTTCTTGAGCCCCTTGGCCAGTTCGAATGCCGTGGCCAGGACGGCGTCGTCGGTCTTGGGCGCCCTAACGATCTCCAGGAGCGGCATGACGGCTACGGGGTTGAAGAAGTGGAAGCCCACCAGGCGTTCCGGGTGCTTCAAATCCTCTGCCATGGCTGTCACCGACAACGATGAAGTGTTGGTGGCCAGAATGCATTCGGGAGAAACAATGGCTTCAACCTCGGCGAAGACCTGCTTCTTGATGTGCAGTTCTTCGAAGACGGCCTCGATCACGAAGTCGGCGTCGGCAAAGGCTTCCTTGGCGACGGATCCGGTAATGAGCGCCTTGGTCCTGTTGGCGGCGTCGGGCTTGATCCGCTTCTTGGCCAGCATCTTGTCGACTTCGGCGTGGACGTAGGCGACGCCCTTGTCCACCCGTGCCCGATCAATGTCCGTCATAACGACGGGAACTTTCAGCTGCCGGGCGAACAGCAGTGCCAGCTGGCTGGCCATGAGCCCTGCACCCACCACGCCGATTTTGGTGACCGGGCGGGCAAGCTTACGGTCAGGCGCGCCTGCAGGACGCTTGGAGCGTTTCTGGACGAGGTCCAGGAACGCGTACACCGTGGAGCGGAACTCGTCGGTTTGCATGAGCCCCGCGAGGGTCTCGCACTCGAGTTCAGCCGACTCGGCTTGGGTCATGGTGCGGTTGGCCTCCATGACGTCCAGGACCTTGGCCGGGGCGGGAGAGGCGTTGGAGGTCTTGGACTCCACAAAGGCTCGTCCCGCGGTGACCGCCGCAGCCCACCGGCCGGAGACTGCGTCATCGGCGGCATCAACGGCGTTCTTCCTCTCCGGCGTGACGTCGCCGGAGATAACCCGTGCCGCCCACGCCAACGACTGTTCCACGAAATCGGCGGGTTCGAACATGGCATCGGCCACGCCGAGCTCGAACGCCTGCGGGCCGGTGAGAGTCCGGTTGTTGCTGAGGGGGTTCTCGATCATGACCTTGACGGCATTCTCCGGGCCGATCAGGCGCGGCAGGATGTAGACGCCGCCCCATCCGGGCACCAGGCCAATGAACGCTTCCGGCAGGGCCAGGGCGCCGGCACCCGTCGAGACGGTTCGGTAGGTGGACTGCAGGGCGATCTCCAAGCCACCGCCCAAAGCCAGCCCGTTGATGAAGGCAAAGCTAGGAACGCCCAGGTTCGCGAGGGTGCTGTAGACGGCATGGCCAAGCTGTGCCATCCAAAGCCCGTGCTCGCGTTCCTTGAGAGTCTTAACAGCTGAGAGGTCTGCCCCGGCCACCAGGAAGTAGGGCTTGCCCGTGACGCCGACGCCAACGATTTCTCCCCGTGAGGCCCGCTCCTTGAGGTTGTCCAACACCCCTCCGAGTTCCACCAACGTGTTGGGCCCCAGAGTTGTGGGCTTGGAGTGGTCCAAGCCGTTGTCCAAGGTGATCAGTGCGAAGGTGCCGGCACCGCCCGGGAGGGAGATGTCCTGCACGTAGGAGTGGGTCACCACTTCATCGGGGAAGAGAGCGGCGAGTTTCTGGAATTCGGCGGCGCTCATGCGGCGGCTCCTTCGGTGATGGCCGTGGTGGCCTGGTCAGCAGTGAAAGATTGGTATGCGGCGTGGTGGGGGTTTTCCCAGATGACGGTGGCACCCATGCCCAATCCGATGCACATGGTGGTGATGCCATAGCGAACCGAGTGGTCTTCCTCAAACTGCCGAGCGAGCTGGTTCATCAAACGGACGCCCGAGGAAGCAAGTGGATGTCCGACGGCGATCGCCCCGCCATAGCGGTTGACCCGGGGATCGTCATCGGCGATGCCGAAGTGGTCCAGGAAGCTCAGGACCTGGACGGCGAAGGCTTCGTTGATTTCGAAGAGCCCAATGTCCTCGATGCCAAGTCCTGCGTTTTTCAGCGCCTTTTCGGTTGCCGGTACCGGACCGATGCCCATGACCTCGGGTTCAACACCGGCGAAGGCGTAAGAGACGAGGCGCATTTTGACCGGGAGCCCCAGTTCCTCAGCGGCGTCGGCGGAAGCAAGAACAGCCGCTGTAGCGCCGTCGTTCAAGCCAGCGGCATTGCCTGCGGTGACCCGGCCGTGGGCGCGGAAGGGCGTGCGCAATTCGGCCAGGTCCGCAACGGTGGTGCCCGGACGGGGTGGTTCGTCCGTGGTGTGCAGGGCCCAGCCCTGGCCGGGCTTCATGGTGGCTACGGGGACGAGGTCTTGCTGGATCTGCTCATTGGAATACGCGGCGGCGAGCTTGGCCTGGGAGGCGGCGGCGTAGGCGTCTGTGCGGTCTTTGGTGATGGCCGGGAAGCGGTCATGCAGGTTCTCTGCGGTGTTACCCATGTTCAGCGCCGCGGGATCCACCAGGCGCTCGGACATGAACCGAGGATTGGGATCGGCGCCTGCGCCCATGGGGTGGTTGCCCATGTGCTCCACGCCGCCTGCGATGACGACGTCGTAAGCGCCGAAGCCGATGCCGCTCGCCGTCGTCGTTACTGCCGTCATGGCACCTGCGCACATGCGGTCGATGGCGAATCCGGGTACTGAGCGGGGGAGTCCGGCCAAGAGTGCCGCTGTGCGGCCGATGGTGAGGCCCTGGTCCCCGGCCTGGGTGGTGGCGGCGATGGCGACCTCGTCGATCCGGTCCGCGGGAAGAGAGGGATTGCGTCGCATCAGCTCGCGGATGCACTTCACCACGAGGTCATCGGCGCGGGTACCCGCGTAGATGCCTTTCTCGCCGGCTTTGCCGAAGGGTGTACGCACGCCATCGACGAAGACGACATCGCGGACGTTTCTCTGAGCACTGCGGGATGGACTCATGTATTAACTCCTCGTTGAGACATGGCGCCGAATCCCGCATCGCGGGCCCTTCGGCTGGCATTGATGCAATGTTACTCGTGGGTAACTTAGCATGCAAGGTCCGCCCGGGTCCGTGTCCTTGGGACGCGAAAGGCCTGCCGCCACGAACCACAGTTCGCGGGGGCAGGCCTCACATCGGGAAGGAGCTTAGCCGGCATTGCCGGAAGAGTGCGCGTCCGTGGGCGCTTTGGCTTCCTTGGCCTTGCTCTCTTTGGCGGGAAGCGGGGCGGGGTTCAAGCACGCTTCAGTGAGTATGGGAGCCGCGAAGGAGATCTGCCATTCCCGGGCGCCCAAGGACCGCAGTTCCTCAGCGACGGATTCCAGGGAGATGTCGGCCGGAGGACGCCAGGTGACCCGCCGCAAATAATCCGGTGTCAGCAGGTTCTCCACCGGCAGCTTCAGCTCATCGGCCTTGGCCTGAAGGGCCGGCCTGGCGGTGGCAAGACGAGCCGCAGCCTCGGGATCCCGATCCACCCAGACCCTGGGTGGGGGCGGAGCGTTGGTGGGCAGGTGGAGGGGCGGGAGGTCAGTGAGTGTCCGGGCATTGGTGATGCAGCGCAGCCAGCGTGGGGCTTCCCTTTGAGCTGAGCGTCCGTGGAAGCCCTTGGTGGCCAGCAGTTGAGGCACCGTGGTGGGCATGGCCTTGGCTGCGGCCACCAGTGCGGAGTCCGGGATGAGGCGGCCGGGTGCTACGTCGCGTTTGCGCGCCAGTTGGTCCCGCTCCAGCCACAATTCACGGACAGCGGCCAGTTGCCTGCGGTCGCGTATCTGGTGGAGACCGGAGGTTTTCCGCCAAGGATCCACGCGCGGGGCCGACAGGCCAGCGGCAAGTATTCCTGCGAACTCCTGTTCGGCGTATTCGAGCTTGCCGTCGGCTTCCAGTAACTCGATGAGTTCCTCCCGGAGCTCCGCGAGGACTTCGACGTCGAGGGCTGCGTAACGCAGCCAGGGCTCCGGCAAGGGGCGCGTGGACCAATCGGCCGCGGAGTGTTCCTTGGCCAGGCCAAAGCCGAGGAGTTGTTCAATAACTGCGGCAAGTCCAACCCGGGGGAGTCCCGCAAGGCGGGCGGCTAGTTCGGTATCGAAGAGTTTGTCAGGCCACATGCCCAGCTCCGAGAGGCAAGGGAGATCCTGGGACGCCGCGTGCAGGATCCATTCGACGCCGCGGAGGGCGTCATTGATGATGTTCAGGTTCTCGAAGGGCTCTGGATCTATGAGCCAGGTTCCGGCACCTTCGCGCCGGATCTGTACCAGGAAAGCCCGCTGGCCGTAACGGAACCCGGATGCGCGTTCCGCGTCCACTCCGGCAGGACCCGTTCCGGCCGCGATGGCGGCTGCGCACCGCTCCAGCCCTGACAGGGTGTCGATGACCACGGGTACCCCTTCGCGGGGAGTATCGAGATCGATAATTTCAGGGACGTGGCTGTCGAAGCCGTCTACCTTGATGTGGGTGGTGGGATCAGCAACCGGATCGCCGGCCGTGGTGTTTTCCGGATATTCAGGGGTCATGGTGGCTTAAGCTTACCGATTCCGGCCGCAGCAGGGCGTTGCCGGTCCATTGGGGGTACCCGATGATGCGTTTGTCACAGTCAATTGAGTCTCCTGTTGGGCAATCCGGTGACCCCTGGTGGCAGGGGTGGCAAGCCCGCGAAGGTGCAGACCATGTCGGACCAGGCTTCGAGGTGGGCTTGGACATCCTGGCTGGCGGGTGTCCAGGATGCCCGCAGTTCAATGTCTATGGTGTCCGGCCGCTCAGCCAGGGTGCCGAAGCTTTCGGAAAGAATTCTTGTCGCCGTGCCACCGGCAGCGCGGTAGGGCGCGGCGTGGTTCTCCAAGGCGTCCACCAGCCACGTCCAGGCAACGGAGCCAAGCATGGAGTCGTTTCCCATCTCAGCGTCCATTTGGGCCCGAATGTACGTGACGATGCGGAACTCCCCTTCCCAAACGGCGGAACCTTCGGGGTCGTAGAGGAGGATGAAGCGGCCGGTAGCGAGTTCGTCGTCCTCTTCGCTTGAGGGGCTGGTGCCCTGGCTCGCAGCGAAGGCCTTGGCTGCTGGTCCGTGCACGGGAACCCGGCGGGTGGCGGCAGTAGAGCTGAATACCTCAGCTCCCAGTGCAACTGCGTAGGGAGCCAGCCGGGCAGGAGCGGGGATCTCGTCAAGCCGCAGCTCGCTACGGCATTGTGCTTTTCGTAGTGATCCCAAGGCGAAGAGAAACTCCGAGGGAACCTGTGCGAGGGCGTTCACCATCGCAGATTATGCGTCCGGGACGGCGAATCTGTGCAGGCTCGCCGCCCCGGGTTGCAGGTGTTATGTGTTAGGCCAGCTCGCGTCGGATCGCCGCTACGAAGGCATCGATGTCCGCCTCCGTGGTATCGAACGAACACATCCACCGCACTTCGCGGCGGGCAGCGTCCCAGTCGTAGAAGGCGAAGGACTCCCGCAGCTTGTCCGCCACGCCTTCGGGAAGTATGGCGAAGACCCCGTTGGACTGTGTTGCCTGGGTTGGCTCCACGCCGTCGATTTCCTCAACGGCTGTCCTCAGGCGGGCGGCCATGGCGTTGGCGTGGGCGGCGGAACGCAACCACAGGCCATCCTCCAGGAGGGCGATGAACTGGGCTGAGATGAAGCGCATCTTCGAGGCCAGCTGCATGTTCATTTTGCGCAGGAACTTCAATCCGTCGGCGGCTTCCGGGTTCAGTGCCACCACCACTTCGCCGAAAAGCAGGCCGTTCTTGGTGCCGCCGAAAGAGAGGATGTCCACGCCGGCATCGCGGGTGAAAGCGCGAAGGGGGACATCCAGGTGGGCGGCAGCGTTCGCCAGCCGGGCACCGTCCATGTGAAGCTTCATGCCCTTCGAGTGCGCATGGTCGGCGATGGCCCGCACTTCATCCGGCGTATAGCAGGTCCCGAGTTCAGTGGTTTGGGTGATGGAGACCACCAGCGGCTGGGCGCGGTGTTCGTCGCCCCAGCCCCAGGCCTCACGGTCGATCAGCTCAGGAGTGAGTTTGCCGTCGCCGGTGGGAACCTGCAGGAGCTTGATGCCGCCCACCCGCTCCGGTGCACCGTTTTCATCCATGTTGATGTGCGCTGTGGAGGCGCAGATCACTGCACCCCAACGGGGGAGGAGGGATTGCAGGGCAAGGACGTTGGCACCGGTGCCGTTGAAGACCGGGAACGTCTCGATGCCGGGGCCGAACTGCTGCTCCAGCACCTCCTGCAGCCGTGCCGTGTACACATCCTCGCCGTAGGAGACCTGATGTCCGCCGTTGGCGGTTGCCAGCGCTGCGAGGATCTCCGGGTGCACGCCGGAATAGTTGTCGGATGCGAATCCGCGAACCGCAGGATCATGCAGTTGAACCGGATCATGCAGTTGAGCAGGTTCATGCAGTTGAACCGGGCCCGGGGTGTCCGTGGCGCCGTGGATTGCCTCTGTTGTGCTCGTCACTTGTTCATTCACGCTTTCAAGTCTATTTGGGCCGGCAGGATTCTATGTGGCCAGCAGGATGCGCTGGCCGTTGAGGGCTGCGGCCGGTTGTTCAAAGAGTCCGACGGCGGCAGTCGCCAGTTCTTCAACATCAGTGAAGCCCGGGAACCGCCTTTCGGGATGGGCCTGCCGCATGGCGTCGTCAACGAGGGCTTTCACCACAAAAATCACCGCTGCACTGTGCTGCTCGGTACTGTGCTGCTCGGTGGGAGCATCAGTGTTTCCGGTGTTGCCGCTTTGCGCCCGCCCGAAGCCGTCGGCTATGGCAAGGGTCCAGGCTTCCGCGGCTGCCTTTGCCGCAGCGTAGCTTGCGGCCGCAGCTGTGGGGGAAGCTGCGGTGGTTGATGACACTATGGCCAGCCGGCCGTGTGCAGATGCTTCTAGTTGGCTGTAGAAGACCCGGGAGACGTTCCGCAGCGTGGTTACAGCGCTGCGCTCCATGGCCTCCCAATCCTCGTCGGTTTGGTCTTCGATGCCCTTTGCTCCGCGCCAACCGCCCACCAAGTGGATGACGCCGTCGACGCCTTCAACACCGAGCCCGGTGAGAGTGGCCGCGAGGTCCCTTACGGACTCCAGGTTTGCGAGATCGCAGACCAAAGGTAGCGCCGCATTGCCTGCTTGGGCGGCAGCGGCCTTGATCCGGGCTTCGTCCGAGCCCACAGTGAGCACCCTGTGACCGGCGGCCCCCAAAGCGCGCGTCACGGCGATGCCGGAAGCGCTGCTTCCGCCGGTCACAAGGATAGTCAGTGTGGTCATCAGGCCGCAGTCGCGCCCGTGATGCCCGTGGTGGAGTCAATGATGGGGCGCATTTTCTTCTCCAGTGCTTCATAGAACATGGACAGGGGGAATTCGTCGTCCAGCACCTGGTCCGTGAGGCCGCGGGGCGGGCCATCCAAAGGAAGTGCTTCCGGACCCTTGGCCCATACGGACGCCGGGTGGGGAGTCACAGTGCTCGAAATGAGCTCGTATGCCGCAAGCCAGTGGGCAGCCTTCGGGCGGTCGATGGAGCGCCAGTACAGCTCTTCGATTTTGGCGCCGAGTTCCACCACCACCGCGGCAGCTTCGTCCCAGTCGATGGAGAGTTTGCTGTCCGTCCAGTGGAGAACGTGGTGCTGGTGCATCCAAGCGAAAAGGAGCTGGCCGCCCAGGCCGTCGTAGTTGCGCACACGGCTGCCGGTGATGGCAAACCGGAAGATGCGGTCGAAGATCACTGCATACTGGACCAGCTTCGCATGCTTGCGGGCATCGGGATCGGCCTCTTCGTCCTTTTCAATGCGCACGGATTCACGGAACGCGGTCAGGTCGCAGCGCAGCTCCTCGAGGGAGTACAGGAAGAACGGCATGCGCTGCTTGATCATGAACGGATCGAAGGGGAGGTCGCCGCGCATATGGGTGCGGTCGTGGATCAGGTCCCACATGACGAA
The DNA here is from genome assembly GCF_011605365.1 of Paenarthrobacter sp. MSM-2-10-13. Taxonomy (NCBI): domain Bacteria; kingdom Bacillati; phylum Actinomycetota; class Actinomycetes; order Micrococcales; family Micrococcaceae; genus Paenarthrobacter; species Paenarthrobacter sp. MSM-2-10-13. Next base: position 8,522 of record NZ_JAAOXO010000006.1, read on the forward strand.
CGTACGCTGGGTCAGTTCCTGATCCTCGATCAGCTCCGCTGCGTCCCCGGGAAGTTCCAAGGACGTGGTTGCCGCAGCGGCCTTGAGTACGCGGCGGAACCGGGCGGCTTCACGATCGGCGAAGATGGCACCCCACGTGAACGTAGGCGTCTCACGGACTGCCACCGTCTCCGGGAAGAGCACGGCCGAGTTGGTGTCGTAGCCCGGAGTGAAGTCCACAAAGCGGATGGGGACGAAGAGCCTGTTGGAGTATTCGCCTGCTTCCAGGCCGCCAATGAACTCGGGCCAGATGACCTCGATCAGGACTGCTTCGACCAACCTGTTGGTGCTGCCGTTCTGTGTGTACATGGGGAAAACAACCAGGTGTTGCAGGCCGTCAACGCGCTGCTCCTGGGGCTGGAACGCCTGAAGGGAGTCCAGGAAGTCCGGTACCCCGAAGCCTCCTTGAACCCAGCGGCCGAAGTCTTCCACCAGGAGCTCCAGGTAGCGGGCATCGTGAGGGAAATGCGGTGCCAGGGCCGAAATGGAGTCTGTAATAGTGGACACCAGGCTTGCCGCCTCGGGGTGCACTGCGGAATCGGCGATGGAGCCGTCCTGTTCCTGGAGCGCCTGAAGGGCGGTGGCTGCTGCCTTCAAGGACATCCACTCAGCGTCGTCGGCGGTGACGCGCTGGGCGATAACGGTGGTGATAGTGGTCATGGAGCTCGGCCCTTTCGAAGAGGTAATTGCTTCTGGGCCGAGCGTAGCAAGCGGGAAGCGTTGCTAATCCAAGAATGGCTTGAGCGTAAGAAACTCTTGGCCATTGGGTGGGTCGGGGCCGGTTGAGGCCTAGTTCTCTTCCGGCGTCACCAGACGCAACGAGACGGAGTTGATGCAGAATCGCTGGTCCGTAGGCGTTCCATAGCCCTCACCCTCGAAAACGTGTCCCAAGTGTGAATCACAATTAGCGCAGCGCACTTCCACCCGATCCATACCCATGGTGCGGTCGTGAAGATACCGGACGGTGCCCTCTGCCAGTGGGGCCCAGAACGACGGCCAGCCGCAATGGGAATCAAACTTCTCCCGGCTGGTAAACAACCGGCTGCCACAGGCGCGACACTGGTAGACCCCTTCGGTGTGGGTATCCCAGTACTCACCCGTGTACGGCCGCTCGGTGCCTGCCTGCCGAAGCACCCGGTACTCTTCGGGCGTCAACTCCTCGCGCCACTGGGCATCGCTCTTTTCCACGGGAACGGCAGCCCCCTCGGGCGCGGAAGTTGTGTTGCTGGTGTTCTCAGGAGTGTTCATGTCTAATGCAACGCTTACGAGTCGCCGATAAATCCCGAGCCCGCATACAAGTGCAGGACCGGAAGGCCCAGCTGGTCCTGTGCCTTATTGGCCCAGTCAGTGTGGAACGTGTCCGCAATCGCATGGGGCCGGGTAATGACCACAGCCTGGGCAGCATCCACCGCCCGGACTTTTGCCACCAAGCCGGCCACGGCACCGCCGTCGACGACCTCGCCGGTAACGCCTCCACCCAAGCCGGCCAGCGCCGCAAGCGATGCTGCCAGTGTCTCGGAGGCCTCCGCACGTTCAGCCTCAGGATCCGGGTGCTGCGCAGTGAGCTCCCGGAACGCCTTGGCAATATCCAGCAGCGACAGATTTTCCAGGAAATCCACCAGAAGGTGCCGTTCAGTATTGGAGGGAACCAAGACAATAAGAGGCGCATCACCGCCGTCGAGCAGTTTGGCGATATTAACGCGGTCGTCGGGGCCGAGGGGCTCTTCAGTCAGGATGACGATGGGATCACTCATGACTACAGCGTAGTCCCGGCGAACCGCAGACCGCAGACTTTGCAACGCTGACTCGCGCGAATCAATCCCCTCACGGAACGCCGCGCTACCCACACCTGCACCACGCCGCGCCGGGGACCAGCAACAATGGAACCATGGCATCGACTACCCCGCCAGCGAGCGACGCTGCAAACAAGAAACTTTCTCTCCGCACCAAATGGGCCATCGCCGGCTTCCTGGCGGGCGGCACCCTCGCCAGCCTGGTGGGGGCGGGGTCCTCGGCGCTCGCGGTGTACTTCGCCCGCCGCGTCATCACCCCTGCCGCCCGGCACGAAGACCAGGAAGTCCTGGCCGTGATCCGTGGCGACAAGGGGCAAGGCGACAAAGGACAACAGGTTATCCTGGCCGCCACGCCGGACAGCACTATTGACGGCGTGTTCAGCCTGTTCTTCTCCGGTGGCAAAGGCCACGCCAGGATAGGCCGGATCGTGTCCTATTCGCCCGCCGAACAGACCGTGCTGCGCGAGGTTGAGGAAGTTTACAGCGGCAACATCTCGGAGGCGCGCCGTGCATGGTGGAGCGGGGCTACGTATCCGGATCCTGCCGCGGTCGGTCTGGCGGCCGAGGATGTGGACATAGAGATCGACGGCGGGGCGGCACCTGCCTGGCTGATCCGCGCCGAAGCGTCGGCAGCGGCGCCGGTCTGCGCCATCATGGTCCATGGTCGCGGAGCAACGCGCCTTGAGGGCCTCCGTGCCGTCCGCACCGCGCGCGAACTCGGCATGGACAGCCTGCTGATCTCCTACCGCAACGACGGCCTGGCTCCTTCCGCGCCGGACGGGCGGTATGGCTTGGGCTCTACGGAATGGCGCGACGTTGAGGCCGCCATCGAGTACGCGCTGGACCGGGGTGCCCAGGAGATCGTTCTGTTCGGCTGGTCCATGGGTGGGGCCATCAGCCTGCAAACAGCGGACCTGTCCAAGCACCGTCACCTCATCCGTGCCCTGGTGCTGGACGCGCCGGTCATTAATTGGGTCAACGTGATGGCCCATCACGCTGAGATGAACAAAATTCCCTACAACGTGGGCCGCTACGGGCAGATGATGCTAAGCCACCCCCTGGGGCGCAGGCTGACCGGGCTATCGGCACCTGTGGACTTGAAAGCCATGGACTGGGAAGCCCGCGCAGTTGAGCTGCGGACTCCCACCCTGCTGATCCATAGCGTGGACGACGACTACGTGCCCTTTGGCCCGTCCGCCATTCTCGCGGAAAAGAACCCCGAGATGGTCACGTTTGAACCCTTCGACGGCGCCCGGCACACCAAGGAGTGGAACGTCGATCCCGAACGGTGGGAGCGCCTGGTCCGGGCGTGGCTGCAGAGGCAACTGGCTCCCCGGAACAACCCGGGACAGCCCGGCGCCACTGGATAGTCCGGCTCAGGGGCGGGCTTTTGGCGGTGTGGGGTCAGCCTCGATGTTTCTCGCTGGTGCCAATGGGAGCGGTGATGGCCTCGGTGAGCCGGATCAGGTCCGCCGGGCCCAGCTCAATATCCAGTCCGCGGCGGCCTCCTGAGACGAGGACGGTGGTGAAAGCCAAGGCGGACTCGTCAACCACCGTGGGAGAGCTCTGCCGCTGCCCCAGTGGCGAGATGCCTCCCAGAACATATCCCGTGCGTCGTTCCGCCGTGCGAGGGTCCGCCATGACGGCCTTCTTGGAACCGAGAGCTGCAGCTACCGCCTTCAAGTCCAGATTCCCGGATACCGGAACGATGGCCACTGCCAAGCGGCCCTCAACCTCGACCATGAGAGTCTTGAAAACCCGGTCCGGATCGATGCCCAGAACTTCAGCGGCCTCCAGACCGTAACTGGCTGTCCCGGGATCGTGGGCGTAGGGGTGCAGCACATACGGAACGCCGGCCGCTGCAAGTGCTGCAGTTGCCGGCGTTCCCTGTGAAGCCGTTTTCTTGGCCATCGCGTGGTTGTGTCCCTCAGATTTCCAGCCGGTCAGCTTTCCAACCGGCTGGCGGCTGCTACTTTCCGCTTGATGCGCCCCAGCATGGCGGTCATTCCCCGCATACGCAGGGGAGTGATGGCCCGGGTCAGGCCCAGCAACTCAGGCATATCGTCGGGAACGGCAAGAATTTCCTCAGCCGTCAATCCATCCAAGCCCTCGTGCAGAACCCCTGCGAAGCCCCTGGTTGTGGGTGCTTCCTGAGGAGCTTTGAAGAAGAGCCGGTAGGCGCGGGCGCCGCCGTCGGGGTTTTTCTCGGACTCGATAGTGAGAAACAACGGTGACTGGCACTCCACAACCTGTTCCAGTAGCTCAGGGTGGTCCTTCAAGCGCTCCGGAAGGTCCGGCAAGCCCCTCGAAAATTCGAGAAGGAGTTGCAGGCGGTCAGGCTCCGTCAGCGCCTGGAAGTCATCGACGATTTCCGCCAGGGCGGTGGGCAATGTGTTGGTACTCATCACTTCCAGCTTACGCACAACAAGGGGCAATGCATCGTGTGTGCCGGAACACTACGGATGCCTTCACCGAGGATCAATTGCAGAGGTGGCTAGTTGCGGACCAAGGAGGAAGGTACCGAGCCACGATCAGCACCCTTGACAATGGGAACCCGCACAGCATTGCCCCACTCAGTCCAGGAGCCGTCGTAGTTACGGACGGAGTCGAATCCCAGCAAGTATTTCAGCGCGAACCACGTGTGGCTGGAACGTTCGCCGATCCGGCAGTAAGCCACCACGTCATCCCCGGCCTCCAGGCCAGCCTCGCCAAGGTACAGGGCCTCCAGTTCTTCGCGGCTCCGGTAGGTTCCGTCTTCAGCCGCGGCGCGTGCCCAAGGGATGGATGCGGCCGTGGGAATGTGGCCGCCGCGCAGGGCGCCCTCCTCCGGGTATGCCGGCATGTGCGTGCGCTGTCCCGTGTATTCCTCAGGGGAGCGGACATCAATGAGGGGGTTGCCCAGGTGTGCCAGGACATCTTCCTTGAATGCCCGGATGGGAGCATCGTTGCGCTCCACCTCCGGGTATTCACCAGCGGCGGGCTGGGGAACGTCGGTGGTCACTTCGCGGCCTTCGGCGATCCACTTGTCCCGGCCGCCATCAAGAAGGCGGACGTCCTCGTGGCCGAACAACGTAAAGACCCAGAGTGCGTAGGCAGCCCACCAGTTGGACTTGTCGCCGTAGATGACCACGGTGCTGTCGCGGGAGATGCCCTTGGAAGCAGCGAGGGCGGCAAAAGCGGCGCCATCAACGTAGTCGCGGGTGACCTCGTCATTCAGGTCCGTGTGCCAATCGATTTTGACGGCGCCCGGGATGTGGCCTGTTTCGTAGAGGAGAACGTCTTCGTCGGACTCGACAACAACAAGCTTGCCGTCGGAAATGGCGCCGTCGGCGATGGCTGCCGCGAGCCACTCAGTGGACACGAGGCGTTCAGGGTTTGCGTATGCTGCAAACTTATCGTTCTGTTCAACTGGGTAGGACATGGTGATGGCCTTTCACTGACAACGGTCGGAGCCAGGCCGTGGGAGGTGGTGCAGGTGCCGGCCGGGCGTGCTCCAACACTAACCACGGGCAGCCAGGAATGCTTCCCAGCGGTCACACGGTGAAACATGGGCTTGGTCACGTGACGGTTTGGCCAGTGTCCGATGCCGGTATTCTTGCTGGGGACCCAACACCGAAGGAACGGACCACCGTGGTAAAGATCGAACAACTGGCTGCCCGCACACCGGCAGTCTCTGTGGAAGAACTCCTCAAGGGTTTCTACCCGTCTCCTCGATTTGGAGAGGTATCGTTCGACAGCTACCGGCCGGATCCGTCCCAACCGAGCCAGGCTAACGCGGTGAAGCTGCTTTCCGGATTCGCCGACGCCGTGGGATCCGAGGACGGTGGCGGGCTTTTCAAGAAGTTGTTCGCCAAGAAGGCCCCGGCAGCGAGGGCAGGAATCTACCTTGACGGCGGCTTTGGCGTGGGAAAGACACACCTTCTGGCTTCTCTCTGGCACAGGTCGCCGGGGCCCAAGGCGTTCGGTACGTTCGTGGAATACACCAACCTTGTGGGTGCGCTGTCCTTCCGCAAGACAGTGGAAGCCCTCAGCAGCTACAAGCTGGTGTGCATCGACGAATTCGAACTTGATGATCCGGGCGACACCGTGCTCATGTCCAGGCTGATGCGTGAACTGGCCGACGCCGGCGTGAAGCTGGCAGCGACGTCCAACACCCTCCCCGGATCACTGGGGGAGGGACGCTTCGCTGCCGTGGACTTCCAGCGCGAAATACAGGTTCTTGCGGATCAGTTTGACGTAGTCAGAATCGACGGCGAAGACTTCCGTCACCGAGGCTTGCCCGCGGCCCCCGCGCCGCTCAAGACCGAAGAGCTCAAGCACCGGATGCGTGCCGAGTTCGACGGAAAGACCGTGGCCGTTGATGATTTCCGTACGCTCGTCAACCACCTGGCCGCAGTCCACCCCAGCCGCTACCGCCAGCTCATTTCCGGCGTGGAGGCCGTGGTGTGGAGCGACGTCGAAACAATCACCGAACAGGCTGTTGCGCTCCGCTTCGTGGTACTGGCGGACAGGCTCTACGACAAAGATGTGCCGATCCTGGCCAGTGGGGTACCGTTCGACCAACTCTTCACCGAAGAGATGATGACCGGTGGTTACATGAAGAAGTATTTCCGTGCCGTGTCCAGGCTGACGGCTTTGGCACGCGAAGCCCAAAACCACGAGCCTGCCTGATTCAGGCCTGCTGCGCGATTCAACCCTTCTGAACAGGTTCGCGGCTCTTCAGCAGCCAGCGAACCGCTATGCCGCCTGCCAAGGCCCAGAAAGCAGCGCCGATCCCGGCAACGCTCAACCCTGAGGCTGCCAGCAGGAAAGTGATGCAGGCCGGGATGCGTTCCTCGGCTACCGCCAGTGCTGATGAGATGGACGAAGCCAGCGTTCCCAAAAGAGCGAGCCCTGCAACGGTTTCCAGGAGTCCGGGCGGGGCGGCAGCCACCAGGGTGACCAGGGCGGCGGAGGCAGCGGCCAGCACCAGATAAGCGATGCCTGAGACGAACGCGGCGATCCAGCGCCTGCCATGGTCCTTTCCGGCCTCTTCACCAGCAGCCAGGGCTGCGCTGAGGGCGGCCAGGTTGATCGCATGGCCACCGAAGGGTGCTCCGGCGATCGTTCCAGCTCCCGTCACGAGCATGGACGGCCGCCACGGCGTGGTGTACCCAAAGGATTTGAGGACCGCGACGCCGGGAATGTTCTGCGACGCCATGGTCACGATGAAGAGCGGGAGCGCCAGTCCTACCGCGGCTCCGACGGTAAATGCAGGCGTGGTCCACTCCAATCTTGGTAAAAGACTGCCTCCGGATACCTGAACACCGGTGGTTGAGATGTGGATGCCGATGACAGCCAGGGCCACCAGCAGCGATGCCGGAACCGACCACCGTGGTGCGAATTTCATCAGGATCACCCAGCACAACACCACCGGCGCGATGAACAGGGGCGCTGATCCCAAAGATTTGAAGGGTGCAAGGCACAAGGGCAGCAGCACCCCGGCGAGCATCGCCTGCGCCAAAGCCGTAGGGATCTTTGCCATGATCCTCCCCAAGACGGGCAACAGTCCCGTGAGGAGAATCAGTACCCCCACCATCAGGAACGCACCCACAGCAGCCGGCCACCCGCCGTCGACCATTCCGGCAGAGGCGAGCAGCGCGGCACCTGGTGTGGACCACGCGAGTGTTACCGGCATCCGGGACCGCCACGACAACCACAAGATACCCAGTCCAAAGGTGAGGGTCAGCGCCAGCAGGCCGCTGGATGCTTGCGCTTGATTGGCGCCTACGGCCTTCAAACCCGCAATGACCACTGCGAACGAGGACGTGAAACCGACTAAAGCGGTGACAACACCTGCGGTGACAGGCGGGCCCAGCGTCTCCTTAGGGGCGCGGCTTTGGACGGCACGGGTTGAAGCTGAAGGCATAAGGTCCAAAGTACCTGACCTGGTGGAAGTCTCCCGACCGGTTTCGTGGCTGCCGCCTGGGAAACGCCCAACGCTAGGGGCATCGCTTAGACGCCAAGGGCGCCGCTTAAACGCCAAGGGCACCGGTGGCGCCTCTCGGCGGGACCGGTGCCCCCTTGACGTATCTGGTACGGCGGCTCAGGCAGCTACGGCTGCTTCGGCTCATCCGTGACGGGAGCCTGTCCAGGCTGACCGTCGTTCTTGGCCACGAAGTCGGAAGCGGCATTCTGGACTTTGTCGACGTGACCGGCGTACTTACCGCCCGTCTTCTGATCCACAAAATCCCCGGCCTTTTCGATGCCATTCTTGATGGCTTCTTCGTTGCCTTGAATGAGACCCTGAGCCTTGCCCTTCAGGTCGTCAATTAAACCCACGGGCACCTCCCTTCCATCGCGGAGCCAGTTCGCTCCTCCGCGTCCGACCCTAACACCAGTTCTGCGGGGTGCCAAGGGTTCTGCGGAGGCCTGTGGACGAACTACGCCAACGGCTTACTCTCAACCTTGTGGCGCGGGCTGTTCGGGTTCATGAGGGAGTGCCTGCGGCCATAGGCGAAGTAGATGATCAAGCCGATGACCAGCCATGCGCCGAACCGGACCCAGGTTTCCCAGTGGAGCTGGAACATGAGGAACGCCGATGCCAGGACGCCGAAGGCGGGGACTGCCGGCATGAACGGCAGGCGGAAGGTGCGCGGGGCGTTGGGCTTGGTGTAGCGGAACACGATCACGGAAATGCAGACCACCACGAAGGCAGCCAGAATGCCGATGTTGGTGAGATCGGCAACTTCCTTGATGGGGAAGACTCCGGCGAGGAATGCCGAGGCAACACCGGCGATCCATGTGACGCGCTGCGGGGTTCCGTGCTTGTCAGTCTTGGCGAACCAGCCCGGGAGCAGGCCGTCACGGCTCATGGAGAACCATACGCGGGTGACACCCAGCAGGAATGTCAGCATCACGGTGAGGATGGACAGGACCGCGAATACCGAAATGATAGTGGCGATCACAGGCAATCCGACGCCGGTGAATGCAGATGCGAAGCCGGCCGTGGGATCAATGTCCTTGTAGTTCTGCATGCCGGTGAGTACGAGGGTTGCGGCAACGTACAGAAGCATTGCGACGATCAGCGACAGGATGATGGCCTTGGGCATGTGCTTTTTGCCGTCCTTGGCCTCTTCCGCAGCTGTGCTCATGGCGTCATAGCCGAAGACGGCGAAGAAGACGGTGGCGGCACCGGCCAGGACGGGCCCAAAGCCGCTGGGCATAAACGGGTTGTAGTTCTCGGTGTTGATGTAGAAAATACCCAGCCCGATAATGAACAGAATCAGGATGACCTTGATGGCGACTGCCACCAGTTCAAACCGGCCAAACGCCTTGGTGCCACGGCTCAGGATCCAGGTGACCAGGAGGCAGACAAGGATGGCCGGAAGGTTGATGATTCCGCCCTTGCCCTCATCGGCCGTGGACGTCATCCAGGTGGGCATATGGATTCCGATGCCTGAAAGGAAAGCATCGAAGTAGCCGGAAATGCCGATAGCCACCACAGCCACAATGGCGATGTACTCCAGCAGGAGGTCCCAGCCGATGAACCAGCCGATGATCTCTCCCAGAGCTACATAGCCGTAGGTGTAGGCCGAGCCGGCGCGGGGGATCATGCCGGCAAACTCGGCGTAGGACAGTGCTGCTGCGCCGGAAGCGAGGCCGGCGATGAGGAACGAGAAGAGCACGGCAGGGCCAACGCCGGGGTTGCTCTCGCTGCCATGGGCTACCAGCCCGGCCAGCGAGAAGATGCCGACGCCGATAATTCCGCCGACGCCAATGGCTGTCAGCTGCCAGAGGCCAAGACTTTTGAAAAGCCCGCTGTGTTTGTTTTCTTCCTCGATGTCGTCGATCGGCTTGCGCCTCAGGACGGACTGTGAAGCCGTCTGTTGGTTCATGGGGGTACTCCTGCCGGTGGGCGTGGAACGGTGATGAGCTCGCAGTACATTATGCGAGCCGAATCACATTAGATAAAGCGACTTCTTCTGAGGGGTATCGGTTACTTCCATTAATGAATTGGATATCCGCAAAATCCGGGCATAAAAAAAGCAGCTCCTGGGAGCTGCTTTCTTTATTCTGGAGCGGACGACGAGATTCGAACTCGCGACATCCACCTTGGCAAGGTGGTGCTCTACCAGCTGAGCTACGTCCGCACATGCTGCCTGCCGGGTATAAGCCTGGCTGTCAACAACAAACAAGTTGCCTTGTTTTGGTGGGCGATACTGGGATCGAACCAGTGACCTCTTCCGTGTCAGGGAAGCGCGCTACCGCTGCGCCAATCGCCCGTTACCGGGTCCTTCAATAGGAGAGCGGACGACGAGATTCGAACTCGCGACATCCACCTTGGCAAGGTGGTGCTCTACCAGCTGAGCTACGTCCGCACATGCTGCTTGCCGGGTTGATGCCCGGCCTTCAACAACAAACAAGTTTCCTTGTTCTGGTGGGCGATACTGGGATCGAACCAGTGACCTCTTCCGTGTCAGGGAAGCGCGCTACCGCTGCGCCAATCGCCCATGCATCCAGCCAGCTGCTGGAAGACATGGTTTTCACCGAGGTGGGTACGGGATTCGAACCCGTGTATACGGCTTTGCAGGCCGCTGCCTCGCCTCTCGGCCAACCCACCGTGTAAGCAGATTTCCGAAGAAGTCTTGCCTTGACAGTGCCTTGCGAGCGGACGACGAGATTCGAACTCGCGACATCCACCTTGGCAAGGTGGTGCTCTACCAGCTGAGCTACGTCCGCAGTGTCGTTATCGGCGGGCAGCCTTGCAGGCATTCCGTCGCTTTCCGACGAGTAAAAACTCTATAGGAGGTTCCTGCAAACTCCAAATCGGTAGCTTGCTTTTGATCGCAGTGGCGGCTGGATCCTTGTATTCACGCGGATTTAGGCGAATTTCACCGCTGTAATTTCACTGTTGTAGTTCGAGGGCGGTCTGAACATCAGGATCCGTTTTGCATTCCGGCGATGGTCCGTTAGTGTTTTCTATGCACCCGGGCGATTGGCGCAGTGGTAGCGCGCTTCGTTCACACCGAAGAGGTCACTGGTTCGAACCCAGTATCGCCCACAGCCTGTATGCAATGGTTAAACCCCGTTTGGACTGACTGAGTCGGTCCGGACGGGGTTTTTCCTTATTCAGCTGTTTTCCAGTGCAACCCGTATGCCTGCCCGATTTCTGGTTTCTGCGTCACGATTCACGTGCACGCGACACCCATCAGCATGCACGAACAAGAGGAGCCGGAACTGCTCCCGGCCGTCACGGAAACTGCCGCCCGCCTTGTAGATCTCTCAGCGACCGCGCCGATCCTCGCCGGCAAGCTGGCCAGGCTGCCTCCTGAGCAGCTTGCCGTGATCTTTCCGCGGATGAATTCTGTCGGTCCTCTGTGACACAGTCTTTATATGACTGCTCCACTGCTTGCCCACGCTACTGACTACGGCCGGATGTACGCCCGCTCCACCACTGAGCAATTTTCTGTGCCGTCCATCACCACAGTGATCGGACAACAGGCGCATGCTTTGGACGGTTGGTTCAGTTACATGGGCGCAAGCAGCCTGGCTGCAGATCCTGAGCTTCCGGCCATCCTCGGAAGTCCTGCCAGGATTCGTCAGGCCATCAACAAAGCCTCCAAGGCCGCCGAGGTTTATCGGGATGCAGCTGCAGCACGCGGGGATCGTGTTCATACATACTGCGAACAGGTGGCCCTGCGGGCCATGGGGCGGCCGCACCGTCTGGAAGAATGCCGGGAAGACCTCGCCGCCCATGGAGAACAGGCCTTTGCTGCCCGCTTTGATGAGTGGTGGGAACTCTACCGGGTAGAGCCCCTCGCGCCCGAGATCACGGTGTGGAACAAAACGGTGGGTTATGCCGGAACGTTGGACCTCGTGGCCCGGATCAACGGCCGCATCTGCCTGATTGACTACAAAACCAAAGGCACTACCCGCGACGGTACGGTCAAAGCCTTGGATGACAAAGTGGTCATGCAGCTCGCGGCCGGGATGAAGGCAGAGGAAAGTCTGGTGGATCCTGTTGCAGGTGAATGGGAGCCGTGGAAGTACGGCGATAACCCCATGTTGCTGGCAGTAGCTATCGGCGAGACCGAAGTCAGGCCGCAACGGGCCAATCCGGACATCCTCAAGCACCACTGGTGGAAGTTCTGCGCCTTGCGGCGCGTGTGGGAGATGTCAGCGGACGTTGTCGCGGCCGGACAGCCGTTGCTCCCTATTGCTCCGCCCGTCTTCGCTTCAGCAGGCGCCGCACCTGCAGCAACATGACCTCAACTAAACTGGCCTAGGCCCCGTAACAACCGGAGCCTGGTTTGACGATCGTGAGGACTGACAGCAGATGGCAATTTTGAGTATCCGAATCATCGGGGATCCGGTGCTGCGCACCGTAGCTGACCCCGTCACCGATTTCGGTCCGGAGCTCGCCAAGCTGGTAGCTGATATGACCGAAACCATGGAAGACGTTGAAGGTGCCGGCCTCGCCGCTCCTCAAGTGGGGGTAAGCCAGCGGGTGTTTACGTACCGCATTGGGGGAGTGGAAGGACACATCATCAATCCGGTCCTGGAAAACAGTGAGGATTTCCAGCCGGACGAAGTAGAGGGTTGCCTCTCCATTCCCGGTTTGGGCTTTCCCGTGCGCCGTTACCGGGCTACCAGGGCTACTGGCGTGGACTTGAACGGGAATCCGGTGTCGGTGGAGGCGGAGGGCATGTTGGCCCGTTGTTTCCAACACGAGACAGATCACCTTGACGGCGTCCTCTATACCGACAGGTTGGAAGGGGACGACCGAAAGGCCGCCCTCCGTGCCATCCGGAACGCCAACTATCACGCCATCACGGAGCAAACAACCTCCCAACGCGCCAACTCCGTGGGCTCCAGTTTCGGCGGCGGTAGTTTCGGAGCTCCCGAGTGAGGGTCCTCTTCGCAGGAACGCCCGCTGTGGCTGTGCCGTCGTTGGATGCCTTGGTTAAGGCTGGCTTCCAGATCGTTGCGGTCCTCACCCGGCCTGATGCGCCCGTGGGCCGCAAGCGCGTTCTGACGCCTTCGCCGGTTGCTGCACGAGCCATGGAACTTGGTATCGAGGTCATTCGAGCGGCAAAGGTCGACGCGGAAACCACACAGAGAATCGCGGAATTCGCTCCCGACGTCGCCGCAATCGTTGCTTACGGCGGCATTGTTCCCAAGGCCGCGCTGGGTGTACCCGCACACGGCTGGGTCAACCTGCACTTCTCCCTCCTCCCTGCATGGCGCGGTGCGGCGCCCGTGCAAAGATCCATCATCGCGGGCGATGACGTCACCGGGGCGGCTACTTTCCAGCTTGAAGAAGGCCTGGATACCGGGCCTGTATTTGGCACACTCACAGAAACAGTTCGTCCTGAAGATACCGCGGGTGATCTGCTCGAGCGCCTGTCCATCAGTGGCGCGGTACTGCTGAGCCAGACCCTTTCCGCCATTGATGCCGGGCAGGCTGCTCCTCAGCCGCAGACCGGGGAGATCTCCCTCGCCCCCAAGCTGACGCTCGACGACGGTCGTCTCGACTGGCAGCAGCCGGCCCTTGCCTTGAACCGCCGGGCGCGAGGAGTTACCCCTGAACCCGGAGCATGGACAACCTTGGACGGCCAGAGGGTCAAACTTGAACCCGTGACTCTCCGGCCCGATATCAAGGATCTTCCGCCGGGGAGCATCAAGGTGGACGGCAAGTCGGTTCTGGTAGGTACCGGTTCCCATGGAGTGGAGCTTGGCCGGATCCAACCGGCCGGTAAGAAAATGATGTCGCCTGCCGATTGGGCGCGCGGCCTGGCAACACCCGAGAGAGTGGTATTCGAATGAGCGAGTCCGGCCGGCGAGGCCCCAACAACAGCGGGAGCCGGGACGGCGGCGGGGCGGGCAACCGGGACTCACAGGGTAACCGTGGCGCCCGCAGCGAAAGCAAACGCAACGCGCAGGGCCGGGAACGGAACAGGGGACCGCAAAGGGGTTTTACCAATAACGCTCCTTCGCAACGCACACGTCGCGCTGATCCAGCCCGGCTCGTGGCCTTTGAAGTTCTTCGGGCGGTTGCCTCCGAAGACGCCTATGCAAACTTGGTGCTGCCGGCACGTATCCGCGAGCACCGCCTGGACCGGCGCGATGCTGGCTTCGCCACTGAATTGAGCTACGGGGCTTTGCGCGGGCAGGGTACCTACGATGCCATCCTGGCCCGTTGCGTGGACCGTCCCTTGGAGCAACTGGATCCGGCCATCCTGGATGCGCTGCGAATCGGCGCCCACCAGCTGCTCTCCATGCGTGTTCCGGCGCACGCAGCGCTGGATCAGACCGTCGGCCTAGCACGCGCCGTCATCGGAGCCGGACCATCGGCCCTCATCAACGCCGTACTTCGCAAGGTCACTGCCCACACCATGGGCGAGTGGCTGGAGATCGTGCTGGATGACGAATCCGACGAGACAAAAATTGCTGCCCTGCGCCACGCCCACCCGGAATGGATTGTCCGTGCACTCCGCCAATCCCTGGTGAACCACGGTCGCCCCAAATCCGAGATTGATGCGCTCTTGGAGGCCGATAACGCGGCCCCGGTGGTTAACCTGGTGGCGTTGCCCGGTCTTGGAAACCTGGATGAGGCTTTCGATCATGGAGCTACAGCAGGTGAGCTGGTGGAAGATTCAGCTCTTTCAGCCGGCGGGGACTTGGGCCGTTTTGAATCGGTCCGCCGCGGTACTACGCGCGTCCAGGACGTGGGATCCCAGCTGGTTGCCCGTGCTTTGGCTGGAGTTGAGCTGGGCAATTCTCCTGCACAGAGTGAACGGTGGTTGGACTTGTGCGCGGGGCCCGGTGGCAAGGCTGCGCTCCTTGCTGCCTTGGCGCACCGCGACGGCGCTACCCTCCTGGCCAATGAGCCGGCACCGCACCGGGCCAAACTTGTTCAGCAGGCACTCTCGGCTGTGCCGCATGAGGCGTGGACAGTGCGGACCGGCGACGGCCGCGAAGTGGGTGCGGAGCAGCCCGAAACTTTTGACCGCGTGTTGGTGGACGTACCTTGCAGTGGACTTGGTGCCCTGCGAAGGCGGCCGGAATCCCGGTGGCGCCGCTCTCCCGCGGACATCGGTGACCTGGGTCCGTTGCAGCGTGACCTGTTGAAGTCCGCGCTTGATGCCGTCAGGCCCGGTGGCGTGGTGGCGTATGTGACGTGCTCGCCGCATCCGGCCGAGACCACGGCCGTTGTTGCGGACGTGCTTGCCAAGCGTGAGGACCTTGAACTGCTGGACGCCGGGCAGGCGTTGGACGATGTCAGCCTTACCGGAAATCTTGGTGCAGGTCATGACCTCACGGCCCAGCTATGGCCGCACGTTCACCAAACGGATGCCATGTTTATGGCACTCATCCGCAAAAAGCCGTAGCTGCCGTAACCCGGTTTCCCATTCCCACCCACCCGAAGGGGCTGCTTTGTCTCAGTGCTGTATCAACCCGAGCATCCTGTCAGCGGATTTCGTCAACCTTGAGGCGGAACTGCAACGGATCAGCAATGCCGATGCCGTCCACGTGGACGTTATGGACAACCATTTTGTTCCCAACCTGACGCTGGGCCTGCCCGTGGTGCAAAGGATCCAAGCAGTCAGCCCGGTTCCGCTGGACGCACACTTGATGATCTCCGACGCCGACCGCTGGGCGCCTGCCTACGCGGACGCCGGCGTCGCGTCGGTGACGTTCCACGCCGAAGCTGCCATGGCGCCGGTCAAGCTGGCCCGCGAACTGCGCGCCAGGGGGTCCAAGGCCGGCATGGCCTTACGTCCCGCTTCACCCGTGGAGCCTTACCTGGACATGCTCAGCGAACTGGACATGCTGTTGATCATGACCGTGGAGCCCGGATTCGGGGGTCAGGCATTCCTGGACATTACGTTGCCCAAGATCCGGCGTGCGCGGGCAGCGATTGAGGGGTCGGGGATCGGCGTCGCCATCCAGGTGGACGGTGGTATCACTGAGGAGACCATTGCGCGCGCGGCTGAAGCCGGCGCGAACGTCTTTGTTGCAGGCTCGGCCGTGTACGGGCATCCAGATCCCGCGGAGGCGATCGAGAAGCTTCGTGCAGCAGGTCAAGCCGCTGCTTGGACAAACGGCTGACGACCGTCACCACATGTTACGAAAATGGCCCGGGAATAGCCCGGACATCTTTGTAGTTGTGGCAGAATAACAACACACATACGTGCTCCGGGGTCGGTGTAAGTCCGAACCGGCGGTTATAGTCCGCGACCCGCGAGCCACTGGAGTCCAAGAAATTGGACGTTCGGTGGCAGACGGTTGAACTGGTGAAATTCCAGTACCGACAGTTAAAGTCTGGATGGGAGAAGCACGTACAGTCATGCCTTGGGCGTCCCTTTCGCGACGCCCGGCACTGCGCTGTCGTACACCCCCGGAGTCATCGCGGCTTACTGGGAAGGAACGGCATGGACTTTCTGCGATGGCTCTTCGAAGCACAGATCCCCGTTGGAGGATCTGCTCTTGTCTTACGCGAAGTGCTTGGAAACATCTTTGGGCTCCTCAGCGCCCTCGGCGGTATGCGCCGAAAAGTCTGGGCTTGGCCAATCGGCATCGTGGGTAACATCCTCTTGCTCACGGTCTTCCTGGGCAACGTATTCGGTGCCGCAGCACCGGCCACGCTGTGGGGACAGGCCGCCCGCCAGATCATGTTCATCGCAGTGGCTGTTTATGGCTGGTACCGGTGGCAGCAAGGCCGGCAGTCGGGTACCCAAGGGCGTGCAATTGTCCCCGGTTGGGCCAGTAACAAGGTCCGCTTCGCGCTGATTGGTGCGATGGTGGCGGGCACGGCTGCACTGACGCCCGTGTTCGACGCCCTTGGCTCCTATCCGCCCGTCTGGGCAGACGCATGGACCTTCATGGGGTCCCTGCTGGCAACCTACGGCATGGCACGTGGATGGACTGAATTTTGGTTGATTTGGGTGGCCGTTGACATTGTGGGAGTGCCGCTGCTGTTCAGCGCAGGCTATTACGCCAGCGCGGTGATGTACCTGTTCTACGGCTTCTTTACCCTCACCGGGTTCTTCGTGTGGTGGCGGGCCGAAAAGCGCGAACGTGCCGGCCGCGACGCCGAGCCCGTAGTCGCTGCTGTGTCCGCGGGGGCCCTCCAGTGAGCTTAGACAATACGTTTTACACGGCAGCAGAAAATGCGGCCATGGAAGCCGCATTAAAAGCTGCACTTGCCGGACCGCGGGGAGCCAACCCGTTGGTAGGGGCGGTCATCCTCAGTCCGGAGGGAAAGCAACTGGCAACCGGTTATCACCGAGGGGCCGGAACGGCCCATGCCGAAGCCGACGCGATCTCCGAAGCCCGGAAGAACGGCGTCGAGACTGCAGGAACCACCATGGTTGTCACGTTGGAGCCCTGCAACCATGTGGGCAGAACCGGGCCCTGCGCCCAGGCCATCATTGACGCAGGCATCGCAAGGGTGATCTACGCCGTCGACGATCCCCATGATCCCGCCGCGGGGGGTGCGCGCACGCTCACTGCCGCCGGCATTGACGTCAGGTCCGGGCTGGAAGGTAGCAGGGCACTGGACCTGAACCGTGACTGGTTCGACGCCGTTGCGGCGAAGCGTCCCTTCGTCACCTTGCATATAGCCCAGACCCTGGACAGCAGAATTGCCGCTGTGGACGGCACCAGCCAATGGATCTCCTGTCCGGAGTCGCTTGCTGACAACCACGGACTGCGGGGCCTGATCGACGCGATCCTGGTAGGAACCGGGACGGTGCTGATCGACAACCCGCGATTGACGGCGCGGACACCGGAGGGCGGGCTCTCGGCCCACCAGCCCCTCCGTGCAGTCATGGGTTTGCGGGAAGTCCCTGAAGATGCTGCAGTCCGGGGAACCGACGGGCGTTTCCTTCACCTGCCCACGCGGGATCCGGCGGAAGCCTTGGGCCTGCTGTTCGAACAGGGGGTCCGCCACCTCATGGTGGAAGGAGGCTCCTCCATTTTGAGCACTTTCCTTGCCGCGGACCTGGTGGACGAACTGATCGTCTACCTCGCTCCCACGTTGCTCGGATCCGGTACCCCGGCACTTCACGACCTCGGTATCACCACACTTGCGGACGCCCAGCACTGGTCCTGGGACGACGCCGGTGGCGGCGCTGTCCGGATTCTGGGCAACGACCTTCGGCTACACCTGCGGTCACCACGGGGCGCCGCCAGCACTATCAAGAATTCGGTTTCGCAGAAAAATGTGGTTCTTCACGGAGAAGCTGCGGAACATCTCACAGGAGGAAACTGATGTTTACGGGAATCGTTGCCGAGCAAGGCACTGTGCTTGGCATTGAGCATGATGGCGATGCCAGCGCAACATTGAGGCTGAAAGCGCCTACCACGGCAGACGGCTTGCCCTTGGGTGGCTCCATTGCCGTCAACGGGGTGTGCCTGACCGCCACGCAGATCGAGGGCCAGGACTTCAGCGTGGACGTCATGGGGGAGACCCTCGTCCGGACAACCATTGGCGAGCTGACGGCGGGAGATGCCGTAAACCTGGAACGCTGCGTTCCGGCCGGCGGACGGCTGGACGGGCACGTTGTCCAAGGCCATGTGGACGGTGTAGGTGAACTGCTGGAACGCGAGCCGCTGGGGAACTGGGACCGGCTGAGGTTTGGAGTGCCGGCCACGCTGGCACGGTACATCGCCGAAAAGGGTTCGATCGCCGTCGACGGTGTTTCATTGACCGTGACCGCGGTCAGCCCCGCCGCAGAAACGGCGCCGTGGTTTGAAGTAGGTCTGATTCCCACTACGCTGGAGGAAACCGGCTTGGGCGCCAAAGCGGTGGGTGGCCGGGTGAACATCGAAGTTGATGTGTTGGCCAAGTACACCGAACGCCTCCTGTCCTTCGCGCCCCGGCAGGGAGGCAACTGATGAGCGCTCCCGCCAAAACAACTCCGGCCGGAACGGGACGTACAGGCCTGGATCCTGTCGAATCCGCCATCGCCGCCATGGCCGCCGGCAGGGCAGTGATCGTGGTGGACAACGAAGACCGGGAAAACGAAGGCGACATCATTTTCGCCGCCGAGCACGCAACGCCGGCGCTCATGGGCTGGACCATCCGTTATTCATCCGGAGTCATCTGTGTTCCCTTGGATTCAGAGCGCGCGGACGCCCTGATCCTGCCGCCTATGGTGGAGATCAACGAGGACGCAAAGGGAACCGCCTACACCGTTTCCTGCGATGCTGCGATCGGAGTCAGCACCGGAATCTCAGCTACTGACCGCGCTTTGACTGCCCGAATTTTGGCGGATCCAAACAGCACTCCGGCATCGATCACACGCCCCGGGCATATTTTCCCGCTGCGTGCGGTTAACGGGGGAGTGCGTGAACGCCCAGGTCACACGGAAGCTGCCGTGGACCTGTGTCGGCTTGCCGGGCTCGCTCCGGTGGGTGTGATCGCAGAGTTGGTACATGACGACGGTGAAATGATGCGGCTGGACAGTCTCCGTGATTTTGCCGCTGAACATGGATGCCCCCTCATCTCCATCGAGGACCTGGTGTCGTATGTTGAGGCGGTAGAGTCCCGGAAAGCACATGTTTCACAGGAGGACGAGGAGAAGCGATGACCGCATCGACCACACGCAGCAGCGACCACACCGGCCCCGGGACTCACCCCGTCAGTGGTGGGCCGATCGTGCAATTGCCTACGGCTTTTGGTGACTTTGTGGCACAGGCGTGGACTGACCATGAGACCGGCCACGAGCACCTCGCCGTGAGTTCCCCCAACCCGCCCAAGGGCGGCCGTGCACCATTGGTAAGGCTGCATTCGGAGTGCCTCACCGGTGATGTGTTTGGTTCCTACCGCTGCGACTGCGGAGAACAGTTGGCCTTTGCCCTGGAGCTCATCCACGCAGAGGGCGGGACCTTGCTGTACCTGCGCGGCCAAGAGGGCCGGGGCATCGGGTTGGCCAACAAAATCAAGGCATATGCGCTGCAGGAAGCCGGCTTTGACACAGTGGAAGCCAACGAACAGCTCGGCCTGCCTGTAGATGCGCGCTCCTACACTGCCGCGGGCCAGATCCTTGCGGAAATGGGACTGCACGAGGTCAGGTTGCTGAGCAACAACCCCGATAAGCAGAACCGCCTCGCCCAAGCCGGTGTCACGGTGGTGGAGATGGTGCCCACCGAGGTTCCCTCCCGCGAACAGAACCTCCGCTACCTGCAGACCAAGAAAGACCGGATGGACCACCGTCTGGCGCTGGACGTCCAGCCCGTCAGCAACGGCAAGACGCCGGCATCCCTGCCCTTTGACAACAACCAAGACTGAACGGATCCCCAGCAACTATGAGCGGCCACGGCGCACCAACTATCGACCTCACCACCCTCAACCCCGAGGAAACCTCACAGCTGAGGTTGGCCATTGTGGCCGCGAGCTGGCACACACAGATCATGGACGGCCTGGTTGACGGTGCCCTCCGCGCAGCCAAGGAAGCCGGCATCGCCGAACCCACGCTCCTGCGGGTTCCGGGCAGCTTTGAACTTCCGGTTGCCGCGGCCAGGCTCGCGCCCCACTTCGACGCTGTGGTAGCCCTCGGCGTAGTGATCCGCGGCGGGACCCCACACTTCGACTACGTCTGCCAGGCCGCGACGTCGGGCCTCACCGACGTCAGCGTCCGCACCGGAGTGCCTGTTGGCTTCGGCGTCCTCACTTGCGACACCGAGCAGCAGGGCATCGACCGTGCCGGCCTTCCGGGTTCCAAGGAGGACAAGGGACACGAAGCAGTGACCGCTGCCTTGGCCACGGCTGTGACACTCAAGCAGTACAGCTAAACGCCTGGATCGAAGGGGATGTGAGTGTGTCTTCACTCACATCCCCTTCGTCATGCAACGCCCCAACAAGCGGTGGTTGCCCCTGAGCAAGTAGTCTGGAGGGCGTGAAGAATTTCGAGACGCTGTTCGCAGAACTGAGTGAGAAAGCAGCGACCCGCCCGGCAGGTTCGCGCACGGTTGCCGAACTGGACTCCGGAATCCATGGCATCGGTAAAAAGGTGGTCGAAGAGGCCGCCGAAGTCTGGATGGCCGCGGAGTACGAATCGGACGAAGCCGCCGCTGAGGAAATCTCCCAGTTGCTGTACCACCTGCAGGTCCTCATGCTCGCCAAGGGCCTCAGCCTGGAAGACGTTTACAAGCATCTCTAGCCACGCCACTCCGCTTGCCTGTTGCGGAGCCCCCTGCGTGGCCAAGGTGCCTGAAAACCTCCATTCCAAAAAGAAAGTCTCCCAATGCTCCGTGTAGCAGTCCCCAACAAGGGATCCCTGTCCGAAGCCGCCTCGGCAATGTTGTCCGAGGCTGGTTACCGCCAGCGCCGCGACACCCGCGAACTGGTCATGGTTGATCCCGACAATGACATTGAGTTCTTCTTCCTCCGTCCCCGCGACATCGCCGTTTACGTCGGCCAGGGAACCCTGGACGTCGGCATCACCGGCCGCGACCTGTTGCTGGACGCAAAAGTGGAAGCCGAAGAACTGCTTCCTTTGGGCTTCGCGCCGTCCACGTTCCGGTTCGCTGGACCGGTAGGTGACTTCACCGGCGTCGAGCAGCTCGAAGGCAAGCGCCTGGCAACCAGTTATGACGGACTTTTGCGCGATTACCTTTCCGAGCGCGGCGTGAACGCCACCGTGGTCCGGCTGGACGGAGCCGTTGAGTCTTCCGTGCGTCTGGGCGTCGCGGACGCAATCGCCGACGTCGTTGAAACAGGTAACACGCTCAAAGCTGCCGGCATGGAGATCTTTGGCGATCCCATCCTGAAGTCCGAGGCCGTGCTGATCCGCCGGTCCGGTTCGGGCGGAGCCGCCAACGGGACAGCCAAGGAAATCGAGATTCTCATCCGTCGACTCCAGGGAGTCCTCGTAGCCCGCCAGTACGTCCTGATGGATTACGACATCCGCAAAGACCTGGTGGAGGACGCGGCTGCACTGACTCCCGGCCTGGAATCGCCCACGGTCTCACCGCTGCGGGATTCGGAGTGGGTTGCTGTGCGGTCCATGGTTCCCAAGAAGGAAACCAACCGCATCATGGACGAGCTCTACGACCTCGGAGCACGCGCCATCCTGGTCAGCAGCATCCACGCTTGCCGCATCTGATCCACGGACAGCAAGCCCAGTAGAACTTAGGAGCAGCACATGGCTGTAGCCGTACGCGTCATCCCATGCCTGGATGTCGATGCAGGCCGGGTGGTCAAGGGCGTCAATTTTGAAGGACTCCGAGATGCCGGAGATCCAGTGGAACTCGCGCACCGGTACGATAACGGCGGGGCCGACGAATTGACGTTCCTGGACGTCACTGCGTCGTCCGGCAACCGCGAAACCACGTTCGACGTGGTCCGCCGCACGGCTGAGGAAGTCTTCATTCCCTTGACCGTGGGTGGTGGTGTTCGTGGCGTGGCAGAGGTGGACAAGCTCCTGCGCTTCGGTGCGGACAAGGCGTCCATCAACACCGCGGCTGTCGCCCGCCCCGATGTGATCGATGAAATCACCCGTCACTTCGGCTCGCAGGTCCTGGTGCTCTCGGTGGACGCGCGCCGTACCCGTGACGGTGACGTCCCGACGTCGTCCGGTTTTGAAGTGACCACCCACGGTGGCCGCACCGGTACCGGAATCGATGCGATCGCCTGGGCCAAGGAAGCCGCCGACAGGGGCGTGGGAGAGATCCTGCTCAACTCGATCGACGCCGATGGCACGAAGGACGGCTTCGACCTTGAACTGATCCGCTTGGTCCGTGCTGCGGTGAACATCCCCATCATTGCTTCGGGCGGGGCCGGCGTGCCTGCCCATTTCCCGCCCGCCGTGGAGGCTGGCGCGGACGCCGTGCTGGCGGCCTCGGTGTTCCACTTTGGCCCGGATGACATGATCGCCCAGGTGAAGACCGCGATTCGTGAGGCAGGCTTCGAGGTTCGCTGATCAGTAGAGCTTAAAAGGCAATGGAGGGTCACCGTGCAGGTGACCCTCCATTGCGCATTTAGAGGCCGATGTCGGCTGACTGCAAGAGCGCGACGGCGTCCGGCTGGCCTTCGAAGGTGACGAGCGCCTGGCTGGTACGTCCATGAGCGTGCATGAGCAGTTCGCCGGGCTCGCCGACGATTGCTACTGAAACGGGGGCTCGCTTGGCTACGTGTCGGGGACCGGTGGGTCGCACAAGCACAATACCGAGGTCTACACCGCGGTAAAGGAACGCAGCGCGCTTGATGAGGTCGTCCCAGAGGGCATCCGAATAGGCTTCGTCGAGTGCCCGGGGTGCCCAACGGTCGCCGGCGCGGCGAATGTCCTCGGTGTGAACAAAGTACTCAATGAGATTGGACGTCTCATCCAGGGCTTTGATCTTCAAGGGGGAGAGGGCCGGAGGGCCGGCGCGGAACGTCTTGATGAGGTCCGCATAGGCTTCAGGGCTCTTGAGCTTGGCAGCGAGTTTGGAGGTGGCCTTCTCCGAGGCCTTGCCCAAACTGGGAATCAGCAGGCCCAAACCCACTGCAATCTTCCGTTCGCGCAGATACAAATGCGCAGCAAGATCCCGCGTCTGCCACCCTTCGCAGAGCGTGGAGGAGTCAGGTCCGGCCGCCAGAAGGGTTTCGGCCAGTACTTCTCGGGAAGGATCGACGAAATGCATCACTTGTGAAACTAGCACGATCGGAGCACTCTTGCGCAGTGGAACCGCCGCAGAATCCGGCTCCCGCCAAAGGCACTAGACTTGATCTGATGTCAGAGCAGTCCGCCCCCAGCCCAACTCCTGCCGCGGAGCCCTCAAGCGAGCCCGCGAGCCCTTTGCCGCAGGAGATCGCCAGCGCCCTGAAACGGGATTCTTCCGGCCTCGTCGCAGCTATCGTGCAGCAGCACGACACCCATGAGGTCCTCATGCTCGGCTGGATGGATGATGAGGCTCTCCACCGCACCATGACCTCCGGCAGGGTCACGTTCTACTCCCGCTCCCGTCAGGAGTACTGGCGTAAGGGCGACACCTCCGGACACGTACAGTTCGTGAAGTCTGTCGCCCTTGACTGCGACGGCGATGCCCTCCTGATCCGCGTGGACCAGATCGGCGCAGCCTGCCACACCGGAACCCGGACCTGCTTCGATGGTCGCGACTTCACAGTTGTTACGGGCCACCGCGACTAAGGCACCCACCACTTTCCACTGACGCACCACCTCAGACAATAAGGCGGAAAACATAGCCATGCAGGACCTTGGAATCATCAGCCCGGGCCTGGAAGAGTTCCGCGAACTCGCCGTCCACAGCCGTGTCATCCCTGTCCGACTCAAGGTCTTGGCGGATGCCGAGACTCCCATTGGCCTGTACCGAAAGCTGGCCAAGGGGCAACCGGGAACCTTCCTCTTGGAATCCGCTGCGGTTGGCGGCGCGTGGTCGCGCTACTCCTTCATCGGTTCCAAGTCCCGTGCCACGCTGACCACCAAAGACGGCCAGGCGCACTGGATTGGTGAGCCACCCGTGGGAGTTCCTGTCTCGGGCAACCCCGTTGACGCTGTGCGGGACACCGTCGCGGCACTCCAAACTGACCGCTTTGATGGGTTGCCGCCGTTCACGTCCGGTTTGGTGGGCTTCCTCGGGTGGGAAGCTGTGCGCCATTGGGAGCGGCTGACGTCCCCGCCCGAAGATGATCTGCAGCTGCCCGAGATGGCACTGAACCTGGTCACCGACATGGCGGTGCACGACAATATGGACGGCACCGTCCTCCTGATTGCCAACGCCATTAATTTCGATGACAGCTCCGAGCGGGTGGATGATGCCTGGCACGACGCCGTGGCCCGGGTGAAGGCGCTGCTGGAGCAGATCAGCACACCGGTTGCCCAGCCCGTGTCCGTGCTTGAAACGGCTGCCCTGGACTTCGCCTCCAGCGTCCAGGAACGCTGGGACGAGGCCAAATACCTGGAAGCAATCGACCGCGGCAAGGAAGCCATTGTTGACGGTGAGGTTTTCCAGGTAGTGATCTCGCGGCGATTCGAAATGGAATGCGCCGCGGACCCCCTGGATGTTTATCGCGTCCTGCGCAACACCAACCCCAGCCCGTACATGTACCTCTTCAGCCTGGAGGACGCGGACGGCCGCGAGTACTCGATTGTGGGCTCCTCACCGGAGGCCTTGGTCACGGTAACCGGACAGGAAGTCATTACCCACCCCATCGCCGGCTCGCGCCCCCGTGGCAAGACGGTGGAGGCCGACAAGGCCTTGGCTACTGAGCTTCTGGCAGACCAGAAAGAGCGCGCAGAGCACCTGATGCTGGTGGATCTTTCACGCAACGACCTCTCCAAGGTCTGTGTGGCCGGAACCGTGGACGTTACGCAGTTCATGGAAGTGGAGCGGTTCAGCCACATCATGCACCTGGTGTCCACCGTGGTAGGCGAGCTCGCCCCGCACGCAAAGGCCTACGACGTCCTCAAAGCGACTTTTCCGGCGGGCACTCTTTCCGGTGCTCCCAAGCCGCGTGCGCTCAGGCTGCTGGACGAACTCGAACCGCACCGGCGTGGCATCTACGGCGGCGTGGTGGGCTACTTGGACTTCGCCGGAGACATGGACATGGCCATTGCCATCCGGTCCGCACTGCTCCGTGAGGGGCGCGCCTACGTCCAGGCCGGCGGTGGGATCGTGGCCGATTCGCACAAGCCTTCGGAAGCCCTTGAAACGGTGAACAAAGCTGCCGCACCTCTCCGTGCGGTGCACACAGCCGGTTCGTTGCAGAACATTTCCGCAAGGTCTGTGCGGAGCGCAGATGAATCCGACACCGGGACGTCGGCTTCATGAGCGCGGCATCTTCAGCACCTTCTGTGAGGCAGTCTCCGCGGTGGGCGCGAAAATCCACTCTGGTTCTGGCCACCACCATCCTTGCGCTGGCCGTTTTTGGAGCCACCACTCAGACCTGGATCGAGGTCCGGCTGGACCCCACTGGTGCCTCCAACAGTGACCTCCATGTCCAAGGAAGCAAAGCGGCTACCGCGGTCACAGCACTGGCTGTCGTCGCTCTGGCGGGCGGCTTGGCTGCATCCATCGCCGGAAAGATAGCGCGCTGGATCATTGCAGTCCTCATTGTTTTGTCAGCTGCGGGGATCATCCTCGCGGCAGTGACCGTCATGCTGGATCCGTTGGGAGCCGCGCAAGGTTCCATAGCTGCAGCCACGGGAGTATCGGGCGGGCAGGCCGATGCAGCAGTTACTGTGTTCCCCGTGCTTGCCATCATTGCCGGTTCCCTTCTGGCGGTCTGCGCTGTTCTCTTGCCGCTTGCGGCTCGTCACTGGACCTCACGGACCAAATATGACGCCGGGACGAGAAGCAAGAAGAGCAACAACGAACCCGTTGACGAGATCGACAGCTGGGACAGCCTCTCGCGCGGAGAAGACCCCACGTAAGCAGTCGCATCGTACTTTCGGGTTCCCCGGCGCAACAAAGCCGACCACACCTGCGATGACGTCCGGCGATGTCCCGGCCGTCGTCAATAAATGGCAGAATGTAAGCAGTATTCATCCTGAGGAGATTTCACATGAGCAAAACCACAGTGTCCGCAAACCAAGCTGAATCCAAAATGGCCAGCCACGCTGACGCCATTGGCCACGGAAACAGCCCGGCTGCCTGGACCTGCGTACTTGTGATGCTGGTGGGCGCCCTGATTTCTTCCATCGCATTTGTCATCGCCAACACCCCGATCTTCGTCGGTGGACTGGTGGTCATGGTTATCGGCCTGATCGTGGGCTTCGTCATGCGCAAGGCAGGCTACGGAGTGGGCGGCAGCAAGCTGCAGAACAACGGTCACTAATCGTGACCGTTCTTGATGACATCATTGTTGGCGTCAAGGAGGACATGGAGGCCCGGCGTGGTCTCGTGTCCCTCGCGGAGCTGAAGGAGCGCGCCGCTAACGCTGCTCCGGCCCGTGATGCGTGGGCCGCCTTGGGTGGCCCGTCATCCATCCGCAACGACCTCAAAGTCATCGCCGAAATCAAGCGTCGCAGCCCTTCCAAAGGTGATCTCGCGTCCATCGCCGATCCTGCGTCGCTTGCGGCGCAGTATGCCGACGGCGGGGCTTCCGTGATCAGCGTCCTCACCGAACAGCGCCGCTTCGGCGGTTCCCTGGCGGACCTCGACGCCGTACGTGGCGCCGTCGAAACGCCGTTGCTGCGCAAGGACTTCACCGTTGACGAGTACCAGATCTGGGAAGCCCGTGCCCACGGTGCCGATCTCATCCTGTTGATCGTTGCGGCGCTGTCCGACTCGGAGCTTGCTGACTTCAGTGCTCTGAGCCACGAGCTCGGCATGAACGTCCTGGTGGAGACGCACACCGAAGAGGAAATTGAGCGAGCTGTCGCGGCGCAGGCCAAGATCATTGGCATCAATGTGCGCAACCTCAAAACGCTCGACGTCGACCGTTCCGTTTTCGGATCATTGGCCGGTTTGATTCCGGCTGAGTCCGTCATCGTGGCCGAATCCGGCGTCAGGGGTCCCGAGGACGTCTCTCATTACGCCGCGGGCGGCGCCAACGCCATCCTGGTGGGGGAGGCGCTGGTCAGCGACTCCACACCGCGCGAACGCATCACTGAATTCAAGGCAGCGGGAGCTGCCGCAATCGCCGTCAGGAACTGAGGCAGCACCTGAATCACGGCGAACAGTTGCAAGGCAGCCCGGGCATCAGCCTGCGGCTGCCTTGTGGCACGTGGAACTACCAAAGAACTAACTGGAACAGGACGGTGAGACTGATGGTCGACGCGCCAACAGCCGGCTCAGACGAGAATGCAGCGGATGCATTCCTCCAAGGTGGCCCTTCGCTGCGGAATGCATCGGGGCCCTACTTTGGCAGCTATGGCGGACGCTGGATGCCCGAGTCGCTCATCGCCGCCCTTGACGAAGTTCAGGACACCTTTGAGAAGGCCAAAGCTGATCCTGATTTCATCGCCCAGCTCAAGGACCTCAACAAGAACTACTCCGGCAGGCCGTCTTTGCTGACCGAGGCCAAGCGCTTCTCGGAGCACGCAGGCGGGGCGCGCATCTTCCTCAAACGCGAGGACCTCAACCACACCGGCTCCCACAAGATCAACAACGTCCTGGGCCAGGCACTGCTCGCAAAGCGGATGGGCAAGACCCGCGTCATCGCCGAGACCGGCGCAGGCCAGCACGGCGTGGCCAGCGCAACCGCCGCAGCACTGCTGGGCCTTGAGTGCGTGGTCTACATGGGTGCCGAGGATTGCCGCCGGCAGGCCTTGAACGTGGCGCGCATGCAGCTCCTGGGCGCCACAGTGGTTCCCGTGACCAACGGTTCGCAGACACTCAAGGACGCCATCAACGATGCCCTTCGGGATTGGGTCTCCAACGTGGAGCACACCCACTACCTGCTGGGTACCGCCGCCGGAGCGCATCCTTTCCCTGCCATGGTCCGCTACTTCCACGAAGTCATCGGTGAAGAGGCGCGCAGCCAGATCCTGGAGCAAACCGGGAAGCTTCCCGACGCCATCGCTGCATGTATCGGTGGAGGATCCAATGCAATAGGCCTCTTCCACGCATTCCTTGACGACGCATCAGTGAAGATCTACGGCTTTGAAGCCGGCGGCGAAGGAGTGGAGACAGGCCGCCACGCTGCAGCCATCTCGCTGGGCCGCCCGGGCGTACTTCACGGCGCCCGCTCGTACCTGATGCAGGATGAAGACGGTCAGACCATTGAGTCACACTCCATTTCTGCCGGGCTGGATTACCCGAGCGTCGGCCCGGAGCACTCCTACCTTGCAGACATCGGGCGTGTCACCTACGAGGCCGTGACGGACACCGAAGCCATGGATGCGTTCAGCCTCCTGTGCCGGACTGAAGGCATCATCCCGGCTATCGAGTCCTCCCACGCATTGGCCGGTGCCATCAAGATCGGCCAGCGTCTCACGGAGGGCAAGGAAAATCCCTCGGACGTGACAGTGATCGTGAACCTGTCCGGGCGTGGCGATAAGGATGTGGAGACTGCTGCCGCCTGGTTCAACATGTTGGACGAGGAAGGGCACGTCAAGGGCACCACACTGTCCACGCGGAAGCCTAAGGGGCCCACCGAGCGCACCAACGAAGCAGCCGTGGATGTCAACGAGGACCAGAACTGATGACTGAAGAATTCGCCAGCAAATCCGCCGCCGTCATTGACCGGGCCAAAGCAGAAGGCCGGGCCGCGTTGGTGGGGTACCTTCCCGCCGGCTACCCCACGGTCAAGGAGAGCATCGAGGCCGGCATAGCCTTGGCCCGGAACGGTGCTGACCTCATCGAAATCGGCATTCCGTACTCCGATCCCGTGATGGACGGTCCCGTGATCCAAGCCGCTACCACTGAAGCGATCTCCAACGGATTCCGCGTCGCAGACGTCTTTGACGTGGTTGCAGGCATTACTGCCGCCACCGATGCAGCAGTTTTGGTCATGACCTATTGGAACCCGGTCATGCGCATGGGCGTGGACGAGTTCGCCCGCCGCCTGGCCGAAGCCGGGGGAGCAGGGCTCATTACCCCTGACCTGGTTCCTGACGAGGCTCATGAGTGGATCGAAGCCTCCAACAAGTACGGCCTGGACAGGGTGTTCCTTGTGGCGCCCTCTTCCACTCCGGAGCGACTGGACATGACGGTCAAGGCAAGCCGTGGATTCGTCTACGCTGTCTCCATCATGGGCGTTACCGGAACACGAACCTCCGTCAGCAGTAGTGCAGAAAGCGTGGTGGCTCGTGCCCACGAGGCCGGCGCCGAGCGTGTTTGTGTCGGATTGGGCGTCTCCAACCCGGATCACGTGCGTGAAATCGCTGCCTATGCGGACGGGGTGATCGTCGGCACCGCTTTGGTGGCGGCCCTCCGCGACGGCGGCGTGGACGCCGTCGGACAACTCACCAAGAACCTCAGCGCCGGCCTGGGCCGCGCAGCTGCAGAAGCCTAGAAAAAGGAAACAGCGAAGCGAATGCAGACCGTCCTCCACGCTGCGGCAATGGTCCCCTTGAGTATCCCGAGCCCATCGTGGTCCGGTTTCGACATTCCGCTACCGTGGGGGACGTTGCGCATCCACGCATACGCCCTCTGCATCCTGGCGGGCATCATCGTTGGCTTGTGGCTGACCTCGGCACGTTGGAAGCGCCGCGGGGCGCCTGAGGGCAGTCTGTGGGACATCGCCATCTGGGCGATCCCCTTCGGCATTATCGGTGGCCGCCTCTACCATGTCTTCTCTTCCCCGGACGCTTACTTCGGGCCCGGGTTTGACGGCACAGGGGACCTCTCGCTGATTCCGCAGATCCAGCGGGGTGGTTTGGGCATTTGGGGTGCTGTGATCCTCGGTGCGGTAGGTGCATGGATCGGTTGCCGACGGGCAGGCGTTAAGTTGACGGCATTCCTGGATGCAGCAGCTCCGGGCCTGCTCCTGGCCCAGGCCATCGGACGCTTGGGAAACTGGTTCAACCAGGAACTTTTCGGCGCGCCCACTACGTTGCCGTGGGGACTGGAGATTGACCCCGCCAATGCCAACTTCCCGCCGGACATGGCTGCGGGCACTCTGTTCCACCCGACGTTCCTTTACGAGATGCTGTGGAACCTGGTGGGTGTCGCCATCCTTCTGCTGCTGGACAGGAAGTTCAATTTCCGGTGGGGTCGGCTCTTCTGGTTGTACGCCGTGTACTACACCTTGGGCCGCGTGTGGATTGAAGCGCTGCGCATTGACGATGCTGAGCAGATCAGCCTTTTCGGGATTACCACCAGGCTTAATGTGTGGACCAGCATCTTTGTCTTTATCGCCGCTCTGGCGGTCTTCTTCGTCCTGGGCCGTAAGGGCCGGCCGGTGCCCGATACACCTTATTTGCCGGGCCGCGAGCCCGAAAAAACGGCGGAAAAGGAGCCGGCTGCGGTGACCAGCGTCACCAGTCATGATGTGGACGCATCTGTCTCAGATACTGGTTCGCGTGGTAATCTCCCAGATAACCAAAGCGATCCGGGCCACGTTGACGAGCCGCAGGAATCAGCAGGGGAGGCGGGAAAGGACATCACGTCCGGCACCGGTTCCACGTCTGCTGCTACTGCCGCAAGGAAGGCCCCCGGATCCACGCCGAAGGCAGACGACACCAAGTAGTCGCGTTCGGTAAAGGGGCAACAGAGTCACCGCTCGTAGGGCCCAGTCCACAGCGTCGTGGCACCCCGGAAACCGGATCGCAGCATACCGATGTTCACTGGTCAAGCCGGGGCCAGAGGTCTGCGTAACTGTTCGTTGCGCTGGATCGGCTGGCCTACAATTCCAATTACTAGCGCTTTGTTGTGCCCGTCACAGGGCAGGCAAGGTGGGGCCAACGTTGTCCCTTCCATACGCACGATCTCGAGGAAGGACGTCTCCCATGACCCATCTTCATAACCCCGGTTGGTCCGAAAATATCGAACCTCAGGGTGCCATGTCTCCGTTCAAGCGCTTTGCCGCGCTCCCGGAGGCTCAGGGTCTTTACAACCCTGATAAGGAGAAGGACGCCTGCGGCCTGGCTATTATTGCCACGCTCCGCGGGGAACCGGGATACGACATCGTGGAAGCGGCGCTGACCGCCCTCCGCAATCTCGAACACCGCGGCGCCGTGGGCGCCGACGAAGGTACCGGCGACGGTGCGGGCTTGCTGATGCAGGTCCCGGACGAGTTCTTCCGGGCTGTCACCGAATTCGAACTGCCCTCACCGGGCCAGTATGTGGTGGGCACCGCCTTCCTTCCAGCTGAGTCCCGTGAAGCTGACAACGCCAAAGCCGGTATCGAAGCCCTCGCCGCTGATGAGGGGCTCACAGTCCTCGGATGGCGTGAGGTCCCGGTGGTTGCAGACCTGGTTGGCGCCATGGCGCGGGCCTGCATGCCGTACTTCTCGCAGCCGTTCTTCGCTTCGGCCACCGGTGAAAGCCTTGAGCCCAATGAACTGGACTCCCGTGCCTGGCGTATCCGAAAGCGCGCCCAGAACAAGTTCGGTGTCTACTTCCCGTCGCTGTCCTCGCGCACCATTGTGTACAAGGGCATGCTGACCACCGCACAGCTGGAGCCGTTCTACCCGGACCTTTCGGACAAGCGGTTCAAGACGAAGCTTGCGATCGTCCACTCACGCTTCTCCACCAACACGTTCCCGTCCTGGCCGTTGGCGCAGCCGTTCCGCACCATCGCCCACAACGGTGAGATCAACACGGTCAAGGGCAACCGCAACTGGATGCGTGCCCGCCAGTCGCAGTTGGCCAGCCCCCTGCTGGGTTCGGTGCCCGAGGAGCTTTACCCGATTTGTACCCCGGGCGCCTCGGACTCTGCTTCCTTCGATGAGGTGGCCGAGCTCCTCTGGCTCTCCGGCCGTCCGATCACGCACTCGATCATGATGATGATCCCGGAGGCATGGGAGAACCACGCCACCATGGATCCCGCGCGCCGTGCGTTCTACGAGTACCACTCCCTGCTCATGGAGCCGTGGGACGGTCCTGCCGCTGTGTCCTTCACCGACGGCAGCCTCGTTGGCGCAACACTGGACCGCAATGGCCTGCGCCCGGGACGGTACTGGATCACCGAAGACGGCCTCATCATCTTCGCTTCCGAAGTTGGTGTCATTGAGGTTGAGCCTTCCAACGTGGTCAAGAAGGGCCGCGTAGCCCCGGGCAAGATGTTCCTGGTGGACACCGAAGCCGGACGCATCATTGACGACACCGAGGTCAAGGCTGAAATTGCCGGGGCCAACCCCTGGGCTGATTGGCTCAAGGACAACCTGATCGACATCAACGAGCTTCCCGAGCGTGAGCACGTGGTCCACACGGCCGCTTCGGTGAACATCCGTCAGCGGACCTTTGGCTACACCACCGAAGAGTTGAAGATCCTGCTCGGACCTATGTCCCGCACCGGCGCCGAGCCCTTGGGTGCCATGGGCTCGGACACCCCGGTGGCTGTGCTCTCCAAGCGCCCGCGCCTGTTGTTCGACTACTTCGTGCAGTCCTTCGCCCAGGTCACCAACCCGCCGCTGGATGCTATCCGCGAAGAGCTGGTCACCTCGCTGAAATGTGCCATTGGTCCCAACGGCAACCTCCTGGATGGCAAGCAGGTCCGACAGCCGCAGATCTCGCTGCCGTTCCCGGTGATCAACAACGATCAGCTTGCCAAGATCGCGAACATCGAAACCCCCGACGGCGATCGCATCGCCATGAAGGTTCGTGGCCTTTACCGCCCCGAGGGTGGAGAAGCGGCACTGCGTGCACGTCTGACGGAGATCTGCGAACAGGTTTCCGGCGCGATCAACCGCGGCGTGCAGTACGTTGTGCTGTCCGACCGTGACTCGAACGCGCAATGGGCCCCGATTCCTTCGCTCCTGCTGGTCAGCGCCGTTCACCACCACCTGCTCCGCAGTGCGAACCGCACCAAGACCGCCCTGGTGGTTGAGGCCGGAGACGTTCGCGAGACACACCATGTGGCAGTTCTCATCGGTTACGGCGCATCCGCCGTCAACCCTTACTTGGCCATGGAATCGGTGGAGCAGCTGA
Organism: Paenarthrobacter sp. MSM-2-10-13; assembly: GCF_011605365.1. Lineage (NCBI taxonomy): Bacteria > Bacillati > Actinomycetota > Actinomycetes > Micrococcales > Micrococcaceae > Paenarthrobacter > Paenarthrobacter sp. MSM-2-10-13. Next base: position 41,824 of record NZ_JAAOXO010000006.1, read on the forward strand.
TCTCCAACGGTGACGTCACAGGCGTCACCGCCGAAGACGGTGTCTACAACCTCATCAAGGGCCTGGGCAAGGGCGTCTTGAAGATCATGTCCAAGATGGGCATTTCCACTGTGGCTTCCTACACTGGCGCCCAGACCTTTGAAGCACTGGGCCTGTCCCAGGAACTCGTGGACGAATTCTTCTCAGGTACGCACTCCCAGCTGGGCGGCGTCGGCCTGGATGTCATCGCAGCCGAAGTTTCGGCACGTCACCAGATGGCGTACCCCGAAGGTGGCATCGAGCACCCGCACCAGCCGCTGCTTGGCGGCGGCGAGTACCAGTGGCGCCGCGACGGCGAACCGCACCTCTTCAACCCGGAGACGGTTTTCCGCCTGCAGCACGCCACCCGCGAACGCCGCTACGACATCTTCAAGTCCTACACCAAGGGCATTGACGATCAGTCCGAGAACCTGATGACCCTCCGCGGGCTCCTCAAGTTCAAGGACGGTGTCCGTCCGGCAGTTCCGCTGGAGGAAGTGGAGCCTGTCTCCAGCATCGTCAAGCGTTTCTCCACGGGTGCCATGAGCTATGGCTCCATCTCGCAGGAAGCCCACGAGACACTTGCCATCGCCATGAACCGTTTGGGTGGCAAGTCCAACACGGGCGAGGGTGGCGAGGACGTTGATCGCCTGCTGGATCCTGAGCGCCGCTCGGCCATCAAGCAGATTGCCTCTGGTCGCTTCGGCGTCACCAGCTTGTACCTGACCAACGCCGAGGACATCCAGATCAAGATGGCCCAGGGCGCAAAGCCCGGCGAAGGCGGCCAGCTGATGGCGCAGAAGGTCTACCCCTGGGTAGCCCGGACACGTCACTCCACTCCCGGCGTAGGACTCATTTCGCCGCCCCCGCACCACGACATCTACTCGATCGAAGACCTCGCGCAGCTCATCTACGATGCCAAGCGCGCCAACCCTTCGGCCCGTGTTCACGTCAAGCTGGTTTCGGAAGTCGGGATCGGCACGGTGGCGTCCGGCGTCACCAAGGCGAAGGCCGACGTCGTGCTTGTTTCAGGTCACGACGGCGGTACCGGTGCCTCGCCGCTGAACTCGCTCAAGCACGCGGGCGTGCCGTGGGAACTTGGCCTCGCCGAGACCCAGCAGACCTTGATGCTCAACGGTCTCCGTGACCGCGTGGTGGTTCAGGTTGACGGTCAGCTCAAGACCGGCCGCGACGTTGTCATTGCCGCCCTGCTGGGTGGCGAAGAGTACGGCTTCGCGACTGCTCCGTTGGTGGTTTCGGGCTGCATCATGATGCGCGTCTGCCACCTGGATACCTGTCCTGTTGGTGTTGCCACGCAGAACCCCGAGCTTCGCTCCCGGTTCAACGGCAAGCCCGAGTTCGTGGTCAACTTCTTCGAATTCCTCGCAGAAGAAGTCCGCGAAATCCTTGCCGAGCTCGGTTTCCGCAGCCTGGAAGAGGCCATTGGCCACGCCGAGGTCCTGGATACCCGCGAAGCGATCAACCACTGGAAGGCCGAAGGGCTGGACCTGGACCCCATCCTGCACGGGTTGGAGTTCGACGACGACGTGCCGCTGCGCAACATGACCGGCCAGAACCACGAGCTGGACAAGCACTTCGACCAGCGGCTGATCACCATGGCCCAGGAAGCGCTCAGCGACCGCATGCCCGTCAAGATCACCCTGGACGTCATCAACACGGACCGTTCCGTGGGAACGATGCTCGGCCACGTGGTGACCAAGACCTTCGGCATCGATGTCCTGGCGACCGACACCATCGACGTCACGCTCAACGGCACCGCAGGCCAGTCACTCGGAGCGTTCCTCCCCGCGGGCATTACCCTGCGTATGTTCGGCGATTCCAACGACTACGTTGGCAAGGGTCTCTCCGGCGGCCGAATCATCGTCCGCCCGGACCGCACCAACGTGTTCCAGGCAGAGCGGAATGTCATTGCCGGCAACGTCATAGGTTACGGCGCTACCAGCGGTGAAATGTTCCTGCGGGGCCAGGTGGGTGAACGCTTCCTGGTGCGTAACTCCGGTGCCACCGCCGTCGTCGAAGGCATTGGCGATCACGGTTGCGAATACATGACCGGTGGCCAGACGCTGATTATCGGCCGCACGGGCCGTAACTTCGGTGCCGGCATGTCCGGTGGAACCGCCTACGTGCTGGACCTGCAGCCTGAGCGCGTCAACAAGATGGCCCTCGATACCGGTGAACTTCAGCTCCTGGAGCTCGATGCCGAGGACCGCGACATTGTCCATGGTCTGCTCACCAAGCACCTTGAAGAAACCGAATCCGTCCTGGCCGGCCGTCTGCTCGAAAACTTCGACGACACCGCCGCCCGCATCACCAAAGTGCTGCCGCGCGATTACGCCGCAGTCCTGCAAACCCGTCTTGACGCCATCGAAGAGGGCCTTGACCCCGATGGCGAAGAAGTATGGTCTCGAATCCTGGAGGTAACCGGTGGCTGATCCACGCGGATTTCTGAAAGTCCGGCAGCGCGAGACGCAGCCACGCCGTCCCGTTCCCGTCCGCATCATGGACTGGAAAGAAGTGTACGAAGCCCAGGAAAAGGGCGTCCTGAAGAGCCAGGCCGGCCGCTGCATGGACTGCGGTGTTCCGTTCTGCCACCAGGGCTGCCCGCTGGGTAACCTCATTCCCGAGTGGAACGACCTCGTGTGGCGGGACAAGGGTGAAGAAGCGATTGAGCGCCTTCACGCCACCAACAACTTCCCGGAGTTCACCGGCCGCCTGTGCCCTGCACCCTGCGAAGCGTCCTGTGTGCTGGGCATCAACCAGCCTGCCGTGACCATCAAGCAGGTTGAGGTCTCCATCATCGACCAAGCCTTCGATAACGACTGGGTCCAGCCCCTTCCGCCGACTCGCCTCACCGGCAAGACGGTGGCTGTGGTGGGTTCCGGCCCTGCAGGCCTGGCTGTGGCGCAGCAGCTGACCCGTGTGGGCCACACCGTTGCTGTGTACGAACGCGACGACAAGATTGGCGGCTTGCTCCGCTACGGCATCCCCGACTTCAAGATGGAGAAGGAACAGGTTGACCGCCGCCTTGAGCAGATGAAGGCCGAAGGCACCCGCTTCCGGACCGGCGTTGCCGTTGGTACGGATGTCACGTGGGAGCAGCTGCGCCGCCGGTATGACGCCGTGGTGGTCGCAACCGGGGCCACCGTCCCGCGCGACCTCCCCATCCCGGGCCGCGACCTCGACGGCGTGCACTTCGCCATGGACTACCTGGTCCCTTCGAACCGTATGGTGGCGGGGGAGAGCCCCGAAAACCACATCGACGCCCGTGGCAAGCACGTTGTCATCCTGGGTGGTGGCGATACCGGTGCTGACTGCATCGGCACCGCACACCGCCACCAGGCAGCATCGGTGACCACGCTCGCCATCGGCCAGCAGCCGCCTGCCGAACGAGCCGCCCACCAACCGTGGCCGACATTCCCCACACTGTTCGAGGTCGCCAGCGCCCACGAAGAAGGTGGAGAGCGTACCTACCTTGCATCAACCGTTGAGTTCGTTGGCGAAAACGGCAAACTCACCGGCGTCAAAGTTGCTGAAACCGAGTTTGTGGACGGCAAGCGCCTGCCCAAAGCCGGTACAGAACGCATCATTCCAGCTGACCTTGTGTTCTTGAGCCTGGGCTTTACCGGTGCTGAGCCGGCAGGTATCACCGAGCAGGTCAGCGCAGAGTTCGACAGTCGGGGCAACGTTGCCCGCGACGGCTACTACATGACGAACACCGAGGGAGTGTTTGTTGCCGGCGATGCCGGACGTGGCCAGTCACTGATTGTGTGGGCCATTGCGGAAGGCCGTGCTTGCGCGGCCGCAGTGGACAGGTTCCTGATGGGAAGCACCATTCTCCCGGCACCGGTCGCCCCCACCGACCGGGCGATAGCGGTCTTATAGCGCCGGCAGGAACACTTCTTTTACTCAATCAGCATGACTACTTAGGGTAGGTATATGAGACGCGCGAAAATTGTGGCAACTTTCGGCCCGGCTATCTCCAGCTTCGAGAACACCCTCGCGGTGCTGGAGGCCGGCGTCGACGTTGCTCGCATGAACATGAGCCACGGCGACTACTCCGTGCACGACAACACCTACGAGAACGTCCGCAAGGCTGCGGCACGGCTGGGCAAGCCGGTGGCCATCATGGCTGACCTCCAGGGACCCAAGATCCGCCTGGGCCGCTTTGTCGACGGCCCCCACGAACTGGCTGTTGGCGATACCTTCACCATCACCACCGAGGACGTCCCCGGTACCAAGGACATCTGCTCCACCACGCTCAAGAGCCTCACCGAGGACGTCAACGTAGGCGATGCCCTGCTCATTGACGACGGCAAGGTGGCACTGCGTGCCATCGAGGTTGACGACGTGAAGGTTGTTGCCACCGTGACGGTTGGCGGCAAGGTTTCCAACAACAAGGGCATCAACCTGCCCGGTGTAGCCGTCAACGTCCCCGCCTTGAGCGAAAAGGACGAGGACGACCTCCGTTGGGCCCTCAAGCGCGGCGCAGACCTGATCGCCCTCTCGTTCGTCCGTGATGCCTCAGACATCAAGCGCGTTCACGAGATCATGGACGAAGAAGGCCGCCGCGTGCCGGTGATCGCCAAGATCGAAAAGCCACAGGCAGTAGAGCAGCTCCACGAAATCATCGACGCGTTCGATGCCATCATGGTTGCCCGTGGCGACCTCGGCGTCGAGCTGCCGCTCGAAGAGGTCCCGATCGTCCAGAAGCGCGCCATCGAACTGGCACGCCGCTGGGCCAAGCCGGTCATCGTGGCCACCCAGGTCCTCGAATCCATGATCGACAACCCGCGCCCGACCCGCGCCGAGGCTTCCGACTGCGCCAACGCAGTTCTCGACGGCGCCGACGCAGTCATGCTCTCCGGCGAAACCTCCGTGGGCCAGTACCCCATTGAGACCGTCAAGGTCATGGCGCGGATCATCGAATCCACCGAGGTCCACGGTCTTGAGCGCGTCCCCCCGCTGGGCACCAAGCCCAAGACCCGCGGTGGCGCCATCACCCGTGCCGCCGTCGAAATCGCCGACCAGCTGGACGCCAAGTACATCTGTACTTTCACCCAGTCCGGCGACTCGGCACGACGCCTCTCGCGCTTGCGCCCCGTCAAGCCGGTCTTCGCGTTCACACCCGTTGAGCACGTCTGGAACCAGCTGGCCCTCACTTGGGGCATCCAGCCGGTCCTGGTGCCCTCCGTGGGCCACACCGACGAGATGACCGCACAGGTGGACAAGAGCCTGCTGGAAATGGACCTCGTGGACGAAGGCGACCTGGTTGTCATCGCTGCCGGTTCCCCTCCAGGACAGGCCGGTTCCACCAACTCGCTGAAGGTCCACAAGGTAGGCGACCTCGCCGACACCTCCAAGACCGACGACGGCTCCCGCAAGGAACCCGTTGGCCCCTGGCCTGAAAAGAAGTCCAAGACCAAGGCGTAGTCTTCCGGTCTTAAGTGAATGCGGGCCCCGCCTTTTGGTGGGGCCCGCATTTTTTTGTTTCTCGGTGACTACCACTGCTTGTGGCGAGTACGACGGCGGCCGCCCACCTCGGGTGAGGTGAGCGGCCGCCGTCGTGCGTTGCTTTGTGTTAGTTGACCTGGTTGATGATGGTTTCGGCAACCTCACGCATGCTGAGGCGACGGTCCATGGAAGTCTTCTGGATCCAGCGGAAAGCTTCCGGCTCCGTCAAGCCCATCTTGGTGGTCAGGAGGCTCTTGGCGCGCTCTACAAGCTTGCGCGTAGCGAACTGCTCCTGGAGGTCGGAAACCTCGTTCTCAAGCGCCTTGATCTCCTCATGGCGGGACAGTGCGATCTCGATGGCCGGGATCAGGTCCGCGGGGGAGAACGGCTTGACGACGTACGCCATGGCGCCGGCGTCGCGTGCGCGCTCCACCAGTTCCTTCTGGCTGAAGGCAGTCAGAAGGACAACAGGTGCAATGCGTGCCTTGACGATCTTCTCAGCAGCCGAAATACCGTCCATGACAGGCATCTTGACGTCCATGAGGACAAGGTCCGGCTTCAATTCCTCGGCCAGCTGCACCGCTTTCTCGCCATTGTCTGCCTCGCCGACGACGTCGTACCCCTCGCCCTTCAAAATCTCGATAATGTCCAGGCGGATGAGGGTCTCATCCTCGGCAACGACAACGCGTCGGGCCGGCTGGGCTGTGGACGTGGACTCCGTCTGTTCGGTCACGGGATCTCCTTGAAAAGGTTCGGCGGGTTCATGTCCATCTTAGTGTGGACTCTTTGATGGCTGGTTTTGTTGCATCGGCGTGCCCGGTTCTTTGAATCAGCCTATCTGCATGTATAGTAATTTCGCGTGCTGGGAAAGGATCGCGTTGCTCACAGAGATGAGAGCAGCTACCTTCCCCGCATATCCGCGCCCGAGTGGCGGAATTGGCAGACGCGCTGCACTCAAAATGCAGTATCGAAAGGTGTGTGGGTTCGAGTCCCACCTCGGGCACGGCATACCCCCTCGTCAGAGGGGGCTTTTGCTTTAATGTGTGTACATTCTGGTTGGTCAGGTCCCTCTGACACTGGCCGCGGGGTGTGCCTGGCGCCGCGGGTCACCTGTGAACTTGTGGGGGAGCGGGTTCAGGGTCGTGGCTGGTTGGCCCTCCGCTGGCTCTGCACTGGGGTTATTCGTTCCCTTCTTGGTGCGTCCGGTCGGTCCTGGTTGGCCTACACCTCCTTATGGGTAGGGAGAGTGAGTGCGACATGATGCCGAGAAACTGCGTAGATAACGTCTGGCTTCGGCATATTCTTGGCGTGAGAAGACCGGGCTGGCCGATGCTTTGTCAGGCCAAACTAAGTGTGGACGCTGTCCAGACTTAAATCTCCTTTATCAGGGCTGCTTGCATCCATGGGCTTTCTTTCCCTCGGCTTACGTCTGCTCATGCATGTGAGTGGCCCTCGCTACATGACGCGCTGCCTGAACTGCCGTGGCGTCTCACCAACTTCCCTGAGGAACTGCCGGTTGAAGTTGGAAAGGTTGCTGAAGCCCACCTCGTAGCAAATGTCCGAGACCGGTTTCTCGCTGCGTTCCAGCAGGCGCCGTGCGTGAGCCAGTCGCAGTTTCCGAACCAGGTCCGTGAAGTTCTGCCCGGTGGCTCGTTTGAAGTATTTGGAGAATGTGGGCTCGGCCATACCCACCATGGCTGCTGCTTCTGCCATGGCGACGCTGCCGGCATGGTTGGTGAAGACGTACTCGAGAACGATGTCCACGACTGCTTCTGCTTGGCCGTCCAATTGAGGTCGGAACCATTCATCGGCGAGGTATTTACGATCATGCTCCGGCGCCCGGGAAAGCGTGGCAAACAATGCCAGCAGGTGATGCAGACGCTCCAATCCGGTGGAGGTGCCCATGGCTTCTATGGAGTCGGCTGCCACTTGTGCCGTCTGGCCAAAGAATTCGATGCCCCGGGCGGACTGTTCCAACAACGGCCTTACTTCAGCCAGTTCAGGCATGAGAACGGCTGCCTGCTCCACCCACTTCCCGTCGAACTGGATCACGGCATCGCGATTATGAAGCAGTTCCCCTGGTTCGAGATCGCTGACCCAATCATGGGGGAGCCCGGACCCAATCAGGGAGACGTGCCCGGCTTCGAAGGTGCCGATATGGTCACCGACGATGAATTTTCCCGATCCTTCTCGGATGAGGTGGATTTCGTACTCGGGGTGATAATTCCAGCGAGCTACCGGGCTGGGGTAGTCATGCTGGTGCCAACGGACCGAATGGTTCGGATCTTCGGGGATCACTTCGCGGTTGGCGCGCATCCCAATAAGCCGCTGGGCCAGCCGCGCCGCAGCGCCGTCGCCCGGAGGGGTGGAACTCATGGGGGCCTCCGATGGGAGAGGGAAAATAAGTATCAGTATGCGTCATCAAGGACGCTAGTTGTGCCCCACCCCACACGCCTAATGTTGACGAAGACGGCGAGGCGCCCCGGATTCCCGGACGATTGCCCCGCTCCGGTCTTGTACTTCCACGCAGTAGTAGGAGTGCGGAGACTGCGCACCCCCATGAAGAACGAAGGAGTCCTCAATGCGCCCAAAAACACGTGCGGCAGCCCTAGCAGCCGGCGCCCTGTGCATCGCGCTATCCGCCACGGCCTGTGCCGGAGCGGGCGGAACCGGAGCTGGTGACCAGAACAGCATCAGCGTCCTGATGGTGAACAACCCGCAGATGGAAGACCTGCAGAGGCTCACTGCGGATAATTTCACCAAGGAGACGGGCATCCGCGTGAACTACACGGTGTTGCCGGAGAACGACGTCCGGGCGAAGATCAGCCAGGAGTTCTCCAGCCAGGCAGGCCAGTACGACGTCGCTTCGCTGTCCAACTACGAGATCCCGTTCTACTCGGCCAATGGCTGGTTGGCGCCACTGGACAACGTGGCCAAGGATCCTGAGTTCAAGCAAGACGATATTCTGCCGGCCTACACCGCGTCCCTCACTGGCACCGACGGCAAGCTCTACGGCGAACCGTTCTATGGTGAATCGTCCTTCCTGATGTACCGCAAGGACGTCTTCGACGCCAATGGCCTGAGCATGCCGGAGAAGCCCACCTGGGCTGAAGTGGCTGAGCTCGCCGCAAGGGTGGACGGGGCGGAACCCGGGATGAAAGGCATCTGCCTTCGGGGCCAGCCGGGCTGGGGGCAGGTCTTCGCGCCGCTGACAACCGTGGTCAACACCTTCGGCGGTACCTGGTTCGATAAGGACTGGAACGCGAAGGTCAATTCGCCCGAGTTCACGGAAGCAACGGAGTTCTACACCAAATTGGTCCGGGAACATGGTCAGGCCGGTGCAGCCCAGGCAGGCTTCACCGAATGCCTGAACAACCTGACGCAAAGCAAAGTGGCCATGTGGTACGACGCCACCTCGGCCGCCGGCGCCTTGGAGGCGGAGGCCTCCCCGGTGAAGGGCAAGATTGGCTATGCGCAGGCTCCGGTGAAGGAAACCTCATCCGCCGGCTGGTTGTGGACGTGGTCATGGGCTTTGCAGGCGGCGTCGAAGAAGACAGATTCGGCGGAAAAGTTCATCGCTTGGGCCAGCTCCAAGGAATACGAAGAACTGGTGGCCTCCAAGCTCGGTTGGGCAAAGGTGCCGTCAGGTAAGCGCATCTCCACGTACGAGAACGCCGAGTTCCAGGACGCTGCCCCGTTCTTTGAAGCCGAACGTTTTGCCATCGAGAATGCAGACCCTAAGAACCCCGGCGTCCAAGAGCGGCCCGCCGTCGGCATCCAGTTTGTCGGCATCCCCGAGTTCGCCGCTCTTGGCACCAACGTCTCCCAGGGCGTCAGCTCTGCCATTGCCGGTCAAGGCAGTGTGGCTGATGCCTTGGCCAAGGGCCAGGAAGCCGCGCAAAAGGTCGGCGACAAGTACAAGAACAAGCAATAACCGAACCGCAGGAGAACATCATGACTACCGCAACGGCGCGCATCTCCCGCCCGGGACATGCCACACCAAAACCTTCACGAAGCAAAGCATCGCGGGAACGCGCCCTGGCCTGGGCCCGGCGTGCGCCGCTGCTTCCAGCCCTGATCTTCCTCATCATCGTCACGCAGCTCCCGTTCGTGGTGACACTGATCATTTCGTTCCTCAACTGGAACAGCCTGAGCCCCGGCACCACGGGTTTCGCCGGCTTCGAGAACTACGTCACGGTCCTCACCGATCCCGACCTCCGCCAAGCCATCTTCACCACCATCCTCCTCACAGTTGCCGTGGTCCTGGCCAGCCTGGTCGTCGGCCTAGGCCTGGCCCTGCTGCTGGACAAGAAATTCATCGGACGCGGATTGGCAAGGACGCTGCTGATTGCCCCGTTCCTTGTGGTGCCCGTGGCCGCAGCCCTGATCTGGAAGCACGCACTGCTCAACCCCACCTACGGATTGATCAACGGTGTCCTGACGTGGATCTGGTCCCTGTTCGGCAGCGACACTCCTCCGCAGTTGGACCTGCTGTCCCAAGCGCCGCTGATGGCGGTCATCATCTCGCTGGTGTGGCAGTGGACTCCGTTCATGATGCTCATCCTGCTGGCCGGGCTGCAGTCCCGGCCCATGGATACCGTGGAGGCAGCCCAGATGGACGGAGCTACACCGTGGGCCATCTTCCGGCACCTTACACTCCCGCACCTTCGCCAGTACCTGGAACTCGGAGGCCTGTTGGGTGCGATCTACATTGTGCAGAATTTCGACGCCGTATTCACCCTTACGTCCGGAGGCTTGGGCACCGCAAATCTTCCGTACGCGATCTACCAGACCTTCTACTACGCCAATGAATACGGGTTGGCCTCCGCGGCCGGCGTCGTGGTGGTCATCGGCACCATCCTCGTGGCGACCTTCGCCCTCCGCACCGTTTTCTCGCTCTTCAAGAAGGAGGCAACACGATGAGCACACTCAGTCACACCGCAGCCCGCATCACGCCTGAAAAATCCAGCACGCCTACCGGCGTCCGTCGTCGCGGCAAGTCGCGGATGGACCCCACCCGCAACAACACAGCTGCCGGCATCGCAGCCTGGCTGCTGGCCCTGCTTTTCGCTACGCCCGTCTTGTGGATGATCCTGACCTCGTTCCACTCCGAGTCGGACGCCGCCACCAACCCTCCGTCCTTGGCTGCGAATCTCACCCTGGATGCCTACAAAGAGTTCTTCGGTGAGACGTCCGGCGTTAGCCCTTGGCCTTCGCTGATCAACTCCGCCACGGCCTCCATCCTGTCCACCGTCCTGGTGCTTGTCCTGGCCATCCCAGCCGCGTATGCCCTGTCCATCCGGCCGGTGAAGAAGTGGACGGACGTCATGTTCTTCTTCCTCTCCACCAAGATGATGCCGGTGGTCGCAGCGATCCTTCCGCTGTACCTCTTCGCCAAGACCGTAGGCGCGCTGGACAACATATGGTTCTTGATCCTCATGTACACGTCCATGAACCTGCCTATCGCGGTGTGGATGATGCGGTCCTTCCTCGCCGAAGTCCCAGTCGAAATGCTGGAAGCTGCACAGATCGATGGCGCCAACCTGATCCTCACGCTTCGCAAGGTCATAGCACCCGTGGCGATGCCGGGCATCGCGGCCACGGCCCTGATCTGCTTCATCTTCAGCTGGAACGAGCTCTTGCTGGCCCGAGTGCTCACCGGCGTTGTGGCCGGCACGGCTCCCGTGTTCCTGACCGGATTTGTCTCCAGCCAGGGCCTCTTCCTCGCGAAGGTCTGCGCGGCCGCCGTCGTCATTTCGCTCCCTGTGCTGTTCGCCGGATTCGCAGCACAGGACAAGCTCGTCCAAGGCCTCTCGCTCGGCGCCGTCAAGTAATTCGACGCGGCTAAGTAACCAACTCCAAAGGACCCCCATCATGACAACCTCAACCACTCAGACCCCGCTGCTCGACCAGCCTGAACTGCCGGCCACCATGCGCGCCGCCGTCCTGCAGCGCCAAGGCCAGATGACCATGGAGACGCTGCCCGTCCCGCACCTCGACGCCGACCAAGTGCTGGTGCAGGTTTCCGCGGTCGGAGTGTGTGGAAGCGACGTCCACTACTACGAGCACGGCCGGATCGGTGATTATGTGGTGGACCACCCCTTGATCCTCGGCCACGAACTCGCAGGGCGGATTGCCGCCGTCGGAAGCTCCGTGGACCCCGCTCGCATCGGTGCGAGGGTCGCCGTCGAGCCCCAGCGCCCTTGCCGGACCTGCAAGCAGTGCAAGGCCGGACGCTACAACCTCTGCCCGGAGATGGAGTTCTATGCCACCCCGCCGGTGGACGGCGCGTTCGCCGAGTATGTCACCATTCAAAGCGACTTCGCGTACGACATCCCGGATGATGTCAGCGACGAAGCCGCTGCACTGATTGAGCCGCTCTCGGTAGGGCTCTGGGCCTGCGAACGCGCAGAAATCAAACCCGGCAGCCGGGTCCTGATCGCCGGCGCCGGTCCTATCGGCATCATCGCTGCGCAGGCCGCGCGGGCCTTCGGCGCAAGCGAAATTTACGTCACGGACATCGCCGAAGACCGCCTTAACTTCGCCCTGAAGCACGGTGCGACGCACGCGCTGAACGCCCTGACGGATAAGGTGGAAGGGCTCGACGTCGATGCGTTTATTGACGCTTCCGGAGCACCTCAGGCGGTCCGTTCCGGGATTAAAGCCGTGGGTCCTGCGGGCCGCGTAATCCTGGTGGGACTCGGCGCAGACGACGTCGAACTGCCTGTCTCTTACATCCAGAACCGCGAGATCTGGCTCTCCGGCGTCTTCCGCTACACCAACACCTGGCCGCTGGCCATCCAACTCCTCGCGGACGGCAAAGTAGACCTCGACATCCTAGTCACGGGCAAGTTCGGGCTCGCTGATTCCGAGGCGGCGCTGACCGCCGGCAAGCAGCCGGGGCAGCTCAAAGCCGTGGTGTACCCGGGCCGATGAATCACACGGATCTTTTAGTCACGGTGGTTGGGGAATCGCTGGTGGACGTGATCAGAGATCCCCACGCGGCTACGTCCCAGGCTTATCCCGGCGGGAGCCCGCTGAACGTCGCTGTTGGTGTTTCACGGCTCGGCATGCGGACCAGTCTTGTGACGCACTACGCCGATGATACCCACGGCGCATCGCTGGAGAAGCACCTCAGCAGCAATGGCGTCGGAGTCATCAAAGGCGGCTCCGCACCGACGTCGACGGCGACTGCCACCCTGGGTGCCGACGGTGCCGCGACGTATGTCTTCGATGTCAGCTGGGACCTAGACGATGCTTGGACTTCGGCGGCGGAAGCCGTGCGGTCCGCCGGTCACGTTCATACGGGGTCGATCGCCTCCGTCCTCGCGCCGGGGGACGAGTCCACGTTGTCGCTTGTGCGGGCAGCCCGGGAGTCCGCAACCGTCAGTTTCGATCCAAATTGCAGGCCCGCCATCAGTCCGGATGTGGCTCGGGCCCGGGCGCGGGTTGAACAGTTCGTTGCCGCCAGCGACGTCGTGAAGGCCAGCGACGAGGACCTCCTTTGGCTCTACCCGGACAGGACACCAACGGAATCACTGGAGGCATGGCTGGAGCTCGGTCCTTCATTGCTTGCGTTGACGAGGGGTGCGGCCGGTCCTGTGATCCTCACGCGTCGGGGTCGGGTGCAGATGCCTGCCGAGAGGATCGTCGTGGCGGATACCGTGGGGGCCGGGGACTCGTTCATGGCGGGGCTCATCTCGGGTCTGGCCCAAGTGTGTGCCCTCGGTGCGGCAGGCAGGAAGAAGCTGAACGCGTTATCCGAGGACGAGCTGTTGCTTGTGGCCGCGTATGCCACCAGGGCCGCTGCAATTACCTGTTCCAGGGCAGGGGCAAACCCGCCAACCGCGATCGAACTTGGGCCGCTGTTTACTTTGGGTCGGGCCCCTCGATAATGCCCAGCTACTCAAGTCCTTGGAAGCGACGCTCCAGCAGCCCCCGTGTCCTGCGAAACGTGGCCCGCGAACGCTATCCGACGTTAACGATGACGACGTTAACGAGGACGACGGCGGGAGTTATGCTCCCGCCGTCGTGCGCCGTTCGGTTTGCTGCCTCGCATTGTTGGGGCGGCGCTCAGCCCTCATACTTGGAATGCTCGCCCAGACGGTGCCATGAGCGGTTGTGGTAGACCAGAGCGTCGCCGGGTTCGCCCGCCTGGACGTCACGCATCACGCGGGACTCCAGGGCGTGAACGGCGATGATTGTGGAGGTTCCCACCTCCATGCGATTGATGACGGCGCAGCGCACCCAGGCGCGGACATCGTCATACACCGCTTCGCCGGTTGGAAGGGTCGACCAGCGGTGCGTTTGGTCAAAGCGGTCCGCGCCGGGGGTCGCTCCAAACTTGGCCAAGTCGACGTCGTGCGCGTCCAGCAGGTGCACGACGACGGTTTCGGCGCGTGAAAGCACATCGGAGGCAGAGGACAGTGCCGAGACCGAGAAAATCAGCAACGGAGGTTCCGCACTCACTGACACCACCGACGATACCGTCAACGCCACCGGCCCTTCGCCGGCATCCGCCGTGATGACGGCGACACCTCCCGGGTGACCACGGAACAGTGCTTTGAAGTCATCGGCCGAGAGGGAGGACGGGAAGCCTGGCTTGGGAGCCTCGAGCCAGGTGTCCGGGGGGTAAGCGTGAAACATCGTTAGGACACCTTGGGTGCGGAGCGCTCGAGTTCCTCGCGAACGATTCTCGTCCCTGCGCTGAGTGCACTCAGTTTGGCCAGGGCGACGTCGCGGGGGAACGGTGCCATGCCGCAGTTGGAGCTGGGGATGAGCTTGTCCGCATCGACGAACTGCAGGGCCTTGCGGAGGGTGTCGGCGACTTCCTCCGGGGTCTCGATGGTCTCGCTTGCGACGTCGATTGCCCCGAGCATGACTTTCTTGCCGCGGAGGAGCTCGATGAGGTCCATGGGCACGTGGGAGTTCTGGGATTCCAGCGAGATGATGTCGATGCTGGAGCTCTGAAGCAGCGGGAACGTTTCCTCGTACTGCCGCCACTGTGAGCCGAGCGTCGCCTTCCAGTCAGTGTTCGCCTTGATCCCGTAGCCGTAGCAGATATGCACGGCGGTCTCCGCGCGCAGTCCTTCTGCCGCTCTCTCGAGCGCAGCCACGCCCCAGTCTTTGACCTCGTCAAGGAAGACGTTGAACGCGGGTTCGTCGAACTGGATGATGTCCACCCCGGCCGCCTCCAGTTCTTTCGCCTCCTGGTTCAGGATCGTGGCGAACTCCCAGGCCAGCTTCTCGCGGCTCTTGTAGTGGTCATCGAAAAGAGTGTCCACCATGGTCATTGGACCGGGGAGGGTCCACTTGATCGGCTTGTCGGTGGTTGCGCGGAGGAACTTCGCGTCGTCGACGAATACCGGCCGCTCGCGGCGCACGGGTCCGACGACGGTCGGCACACTCGCGTCGTAGCGGTCACGGATGCGCACGGTCTTGCGCTGTTCAAAGTCGACCCCGCTGAGGTGTTCGATGAAGGTGGTGACGAAGTGCTGGCGGGTTTGCTCGCCGTCGCTGACGATGTCGATGCCGCGTCGGGTTTGTTCGTGGATGGCAATGCGCAGCGCATCCTGCTTGCCCTCGAGCAGCGTATCTCCGTCCAGCTTCCACGGAGACCACAGAGTCTCCGGCTGTGCGAGCCATGATGGTTTCGGCAGGCTTCCCACAAGGGTTGTGGGCAAAAGTGTGTTCATGATTGGCGATTCTCCGTGGGTCAGTTGACGAGGGCGGGGTATTTTGCGGTCCACTGGTCCAATAGATCCTTGTGGGGCGTGATGAAGTGTTCCTCCGTGTACTTCGCCTGGGTGATCGCGAGCTGACTGCGCTCGACGCGGTCGTAAGCGATCTGGGTCCGCGAGTAATCCTGCTCTCCAAGGCTGGGCTGATAGACGACGGCGGCGGCGGAGTTCGCGTTGTAAATCTCCGGGCGGTAGATCTTCTGGAACGTCTCCATGGTGCTGATGGTGCCGATGAGCTGCAGGTTGGAGTAGTCGTTGAGAAGGTCGCCGCGGAAATAGAAGGCGAGCGGCGCAACGCTGCCGCGTGGCATGAAGTAGCGAACCTGCAGCCCCATCTTCGCGAAGTACGCGTCCGTCAGCGAGAACTCGTCCTGCTGGTACTCAACGCCCAGGACGGGGTGACGGTTCTCGGTTCGCCGGTACGTCTTGCTGGTGGAGACGCTGATGCACACCACTGGCGGTTGCGGGAAGCGTTCCTGGCATGCCGGGGAATCGAGGAACTGCTGGAAGAGTTTGCCGTGAAGATCGCCGAAGTCCCCGGGGACGGTGGGCTTGCCTGCCTCGGCTGCTGCCGCTGGCAGTACAACGCTGAAGTCGAAGTCACGGACGTAGGAGGAGAAGTTGTTCCCGACGATCCCTTGGTGGCGGACCCCGTTCAGTTGGTCGACGATCTGGATGTCGAGAACCTCGAACAGCGGGAACTGCTGATCCGTACCTTCTGCCGTGAACTCTATTTGCACGGAAACGATCTCAAGCTCCAGCGTGTAACGGTCCCGGTCCGGGTTGTCCCAGCTTGCGAGGTCGTTGAAGCGGCGCCGAATCATGGTCAAGGCGTTGCGGAGGTTCTCCTGGCGGTGCTCGCCCCGTGCCAGGTTGGCGAAATTCGTCGTAATCCGCGAGCCTTCGGACGGTGAGTAGTCCTCGTCGAAGGGAGTCGTGGTGATGCTGAAGGTGAAGTCGTCTGCCATGTGCTGCCAATCCGTTGATGGCCGGAGACGGCCTTTCAGAAGGTGATGTATCCATGGTGCAATCATCCCGAGGGTATCGGGTAACTAGGCGTTACTATGCGTTCATATAGACTTTTCCTATGCCCCAACTCTCGAGCGGACTGACCCTGCAGCAACTCCGCTATTTCATTGAAGTTGCAGCCGAGGGTTCGATCTCCGCGGCTGCAGATCTTCTTTATGTAGCGCAGCCGACCATGTCAGCAGCGATGAAGGACCTCGAGGCCCGGGTGGGCCGTGAGCTCCTGGTCCGCTCCGCCCGCGGAGTCACGCTCACCGCCGACGGGGTGGAGTTCCTGGGCTACGCGAGGCAGGTCGTCGAGCAGTTCGCTCTCCTCGAGCAGCGCTACCTTGGTAGGCCACCGCGGCGACGTCTGCTCGGGGTGTCGACGCAGCACTACTCGTTCGCGGTGGACGCCTTCGTCCGGATGGTCAAGGCCTCCGATGTGGCTGAATACGAGTTTTCCCTGCGTGAGTCCCGTACCTGGGACATTATTGAGGATGTCCGGACGCTCCGCAGCGAGATAGGCATCCTTTACCGGAACGATTTCAACCGGAAGGTCATCGACAAGCTGCTCCGGGAATCCGGGCTCGCGTTCACACCGCTCTTCCTTGCCGATCCGCATATCTTCATTTCACGGAAAAACCCGCTCGCCTCAAAGAAGCGTGCGACTCTCGATGATCTCGCCGGCTTGCCGCGGCTGACCTTCGACCAAGGTGCGAACAACTCCTTCTACTTCGCCGAGGAGATTCTCTCGACCTTGTCCAGCAAGCAGGAGATCCGGGTCTCTGACCGTGCCACGATCTTCAACCTCATGATCGGGCTCCACGGCTACACGATCTCGACGGGCATCATCAGCGGGCAGCTCGACCCGGAAATCGTCGCCATCCCGCTGGATGTTGACGAACGCATCGAGATCGGCTGGATCGGCCACGCTGCGATTCCTCTCACCGACCAAGCGCAGCATTACCTCAGGGAGTTGCGGGCCGTCGTCGCTGAGTTTGGCGTCGCGCTGATCGACTGACCGCTGTTGAGCGGGTGTCAGCGTGCAGTGGGTCTTACGGGATTCCGCCTGCGTTACAGGATGGCAAGGGATTTCTTAGCGATTGCTGGAGTTCCTTGCTAGATTACTGACTCAAACTGCTGCCTCACCGAATCTGACGTGGATCGGCCGACAAGTAGTTGTGAAGTTTGCGCTGAAGAAGCCCGGCGCTCGTTGCCTTGCACCTGGAGGTCTTATGAGCCCGCATCCCTATAACGAGTCGCCTTTGGGTGGCCAGATGGAAACTGAACACAACGAAGACCTTCAGCGTCTCTACAAGCTCATTTCCGGTGCTGATGACGTCAAGGCCTTCCTCGACGGTATGACCCGATATGCGGCAGCGACTCTGAGCCGCGCGACGGGGGCACGGGTGGAATGTGCCGTGACTTTGTGGGCGGCGCAAGCGGGCTGTGACGATTGCCGGCAGTAGTGATGACGCATCCTGCTGGACGGTATTGAGCAGGCTATCGGTGACGGCCCGGCGCAGGCCGCACTCGAAACGTTGTCTCCCGTGCTCCTGTCAGATGCCGGCACTGACCAACGGTGGCCGAAGTACTGCAAGGACCTTTCGCTGGCAGGGGTCAGAAGCGTGTTGGGCGTTCCGTTGTCTCTGGGGGCGGACTCTGCTGCGGCCTTGAACTTCTTCGCAACCGAAGCTGGCCTTTTCACCGACGAAGCCATTAAAGAAGCTGTAGTGTTCGCCAACATCGCAGCCGATGCCGAAGGATTGCATTGCGCATCGCCGCAGCTGACACCCTCGCCGAGGACCTGAAAGCTGCCATGGCCCGCAGGACAGCCATCGACCTGGCCTGCGGCATGATCATGGCCCAAAGCCGCTGCACCCAGGATGAAGCCTTCGCCTTCTTGCAGAAAGCCTCCCAGAACCGTAACGAGAAACTTCACGCCGTCGCCGAGGGCATCATCACCGGCACCAATCGCGGGTCAGCTACCACGACCTTCTTCCAAGACTGAAACCACTTCCGCGGAAGTACCTGTAGAAAGGGGAATATAGTCCTTGGGCTTATGGTCCGTTCACGGGTAGTTCTTCAATGGCCCAGGAGATGAGGTCGAGTTCGAATGGCTGCGGCCTCAAGGCCTCGTGGACGTAGGCGTCCAATTCCAGGGGGCTCGCGTTTCCGCCTTCCCCCCAGTATCTAATCCATAAGTCCTCAAGGGAGATGGTGTCTCGATTCAGTAGGTTTCGTGCGCTCTGTCGTGGATCGTGCATGTCCGATATCCCATTGCCCGTCGGGTGCCTCCTGCGCGCCGGCCCGAATGATCAGCCTGCTTAGCGATCAACCCTATACAGATGACCCCGCCGAGGAATAGCCCATTACCCGGAGCTCTGTTGCGGACTCGTGGCCGCATGTGTGGGGATACGAAAACCTGGTGGTTGGCGGAAATGCGCTCATCCCCACGGCTACGGCCATGAACCCGACGCTGATGAGTGTGGCCATTGCGGTTCGCGGGGCGCGGAGGGTAGTGGAGGAACTCTCCTCTTCGGGAGCGGCAGTAGCTGACGAGTTGGGGCGGACAACGGTCTGAGGGGCTTCCGTGTGGGCCCAAGGGATCGTGTGAACCGCGGGCGTGAGTCTCCACACGTTATTTTGAGTAGCTCGCAATAAGGCGTACCTTGAATATAGGCCAGAGTAGCCCTCGAGTACCGCACCGGTGAACATTCCCGGGCCGGGAGGGCAAAGGACTCAACCAGCAAAGCCCTTCCGTTTGAGCGGTACAGAACCTGAACCTGCCTGAACCCCAAGGAGAACCCATGACTTTGCTCGCCGAGCGCCCCGCAACGACCGAACCCACCACTGAGGCTGCAAACCGTATCTCTGTAGCCGGCACCGCACTGCGCGGCGGCAGCTACGTAACCCTTTCCGCAGGCAGCGCCCCGGCCCGTGGTGAAGGAACCTACGTCACCGTCACCCGTAGCCGAAAAATCCCTGCTGTCACCCATGGCAGCTATGTCACCGTAGCCGGCGCCTCGGCTGTTGCCGACGGCAGCTATGTAACGCTTTCGAAGGCAGCCTAAAGCCCCGGGCGTCCGTGGAGGATGGCTCCATGCGGCGCAGGAAAGGAGGCCGACGACGACACTGTGTGTCGTCGTCGGCCTCCTTTGGGGAGCCCTCGGTTCCTTTCGTGTCCTCCGGCAGTCGAGTAGATTGAAGAAACACGGCGCGTGTCGCCGTGGTCCGGGCGAAAATCATTGGACGCGGTGCGGCCGATAACGTGAACGGGCTCTTTCTGAGGGGAGTTGCGTTGCGCGAGATATCTTTTCCTTCCGGTGAGACTGTCCCGGTGCTCGGGATCGGAACGTGGGGTATGGGCGAGCAGCCCGACAACGCCCCCCAAGAGACCGCGGCGATCCGTACGGCCCTGGACTTGGGAATGTCCGTGGTGGATACCGCTGAGATGTATGGCAACGGCGCGGCCGAGGAACTCGTCGGAAGGGCGCTGGCAGCACGGCGGAACGAAGCGTTCCTGATTACCAAAGTCTTGCCGCATCACGCCACATTGCGCGGAACCATCGATGCTTGCGAAGGTAGTCTGCGTCGTCTTGGAACGGACCGCATCGACCTTTATTTGCTGCATTGGCGGGGCGCTGTTCCCTTAGCCGAAACGCTCGAAGCCTTCGAACGCCTGCAGGAGGCCGGGAAGATCCGGCACTGGGGCGTCAGCAACCTCGATGTGGCGGACATGGAAGAACTTATGCGCTTGCCGAGCGGACGGAAAGTTGCGACCAACCAAGTGCTCTACAACCTGACCCGCCGGGGCATCGAATTCGATCTGTTGCCCCGCTGCGTCGACAGGGGCATCCCGGTGATCGCGTACTCGCCGCTGGAGCAAGGGCGGATGCTGAATGATCCTGTGCTGGTGCGCATCGCAACCGAACACGGCGTCAGTCCCGCGCAGATCGCCCTCGCCTGGGTGCTCAGACAGCCGCTCGTCCTGGCCATTCCCAAGGCTTCAAGCCCGCACCATGTCAACGAATGCCAGCGGGCCCTCAACGTTCGACTTTCGCCCCACGACCTGGCTGACCTGGATCGCGTCTATCCTCCTCCCACCCACAAAAGCGTGCTTGAGATGCTCTAGCGGCCTCCTCGCGGAGCTCATCCCTCAGCCGGGGCCAAGGCTGCGATGCCAGTCCACCGGGAAGCGGACCAATCTCTCTTGTGGTGACCAGCGATCACTGCGAGACTGACAGTGCATCGCGCCGCTCCCTCCACAGGTTGAGGAGGTGCCACGAGGCCAGTTCGGTCCGCACCATCCGCGCCGTAGTACCGCTCCAAGGAGGCTCGCCATGAAAATTGTCGTGCAGTATGGAATCAGTCAGATCGGGCCGGGTGATGGAGCATGATCGAGGTTGCGTTGTCGGTGATCCTGAAGGCCAAACCCGGCAAAGAGAAGGATGTCGCTGATTTCCTGCGCTCCGCACTTTCGGTCGTTGAACAGGAGCAGGGTACGCGCGCTTGGTTCGCCCTCCAGTTCGACGAATCGACTTTCGGAGTATTCGACGTTTTCCCTGATGACGACGCCCGTCAGACCCACCTTTCCGGGGGTGTCGGGCAAGCACTGGCCGCTCAGGGAGCTGAGCTGTTCAGCGTGGAACCGAACATTCAGAACATTGACGTGCTCGCGTACAAGCTGCCCGGTGAAAGCGGATAGAGGGCTACCGCTCAGCCGTCACCACTCTGAGATGCCGCCTGATGCACAGGTTTAGGTGCGGACGGTGACACGCTCGGACACCAGTCGCGCCGAGGCTTTCGGCGATGCCGTCATCGCGATCGTCATCACGCTACTGGTACTTGAGCTCACTCCGCCGGAAACCGCACCCGGGGAGCTGCTGGCCGGATTGCTCGGTCAATGGCCCACATACCTGGCGTACGCGGCGTCCTACATCTATTTGGCCGTGATCTGGCTCAACCACAAATCTGCCTTCTCCCGTATCCGGCAGATGGACATCGGCCTGCAGTGGGCCAATCTGGGAATCCTCGCCACGCTCGCTCTTTTGCCCTGGCCCACAGCCGTGATCGTCGATACAGCCAAGACAGGCAATTTGGCCGACGAGCGGGTCGCCGTCGCGCTGTACGCGATCGTCGGGGCACTGCTGTGCCTGTCATGGCTGGTGTTCTTCTCGCACTTGGCACGGCTCTGTGACCCAGACGCAGGTCAGCCTCCCCTTCGTCACTGCGGACGCGGCGGGACCCAAGCATCTGACCACCACTGTTCGGCGCTCTGTTTTTGAAGACATTACTCATGACCTGGTGGAACGGACCATGGATCCGGTCAAACAGGCGATGACGGATGCCAAGGTCACCGCCAACGACATCGATGAAGTGATTTTGGTGGGCGGCTCCACCCGTATTCCGGCGGTACAAAATGTGGTCCGCCGCCTGACCGGCGGAAAAGATCCGAACATGAGCGTCAATCCGGACGAAGTCGTGGCCATCGGTGCGGCGATTCAGGCCGGAGTTCTCAAAGGCGAAGTCTCGGATGTCTTGCTGTTGGATGTTGTGCCGCTTTCCCTCGGGGTCGAGACCCGCGGCGGTGTCATGACAAAGATCATCGAGCGCAACACGACCATCCCCGCACGGCGAAGCGAAGTGTTCTCCACCGCCGATGATAACCAGCCCGCCGTGGATGTAGTCGTCCTGCAGGGGGAGCGGGAGCTGGCTGCGGATAATCGGGTTTTGGGCCGGTTCCAGCTAACCGATATCCGGCCGGCGCCTCGCGGCGAACCGCAGGTTGAGGTCACGTTCGACGTCGACGCAAACGGCATTCTCAACGTCACAGCCCGCGATAAAGACACAGGCAAGGAACAAGGCATCACGATCAGTGAAGGATCCAACCTCGATGCCAAGGAAGTCGAGCGAATGATTGCCGAGGCCGAGTCCCACAGGAGCGAGGATGTGCAGAATCGTGAGCGCATTGACACCCTGAATGAACTCGACGCGGTGGCTTATCGCGTTGAGCGGGCCGTCAATGAACTTGGTGATGCTGTCCCGGTGCACGACAAGGCCCGGGCTGAACTACTGGTTGGTCAGGCGCGGGACGCCGTCAGCAACCAGGCGGACGTTGGCGCGGCGAGGGAACTGATTTCCGAGCTCCAGCAGCTGCAGTCGGCCTTGAGTGCCTCGGCAGCGTCAGGGGCCAGTGCAGGGGCGGGCGCGGGACCCGTGTCTCAGCCTGGGACTTCTGACAGTGTGGACGACGATGACATTGTCGATGCAGAATTCGATCGTGGCTAGGTACGGCCATGAGCGACCACGCAGCGCCGGCTGGGCACGCCGATCCGGGAAGTGATGGAACAGAGGCCGCTGCAGCCGGCGTAACGGAAACCAAGCCTGAGGCATCGGCGGAAGCGCTGGCCAAAATGGAGGATCTTTGGCGCCGCGCGCTGGCTGACGCAGACAATATCCGAAAACGCGCCGCCAGGGAGGCCTCACAGCTAAGGGCACAGGAACGCGCAGCGGTCTCGCTGCTGTGGCTGCCTGTCTTGGATAATCTGGAACTCGCTCTCACTCATGCCCCCTCTGCCGGGGACCCCCTCGTCGATGGCCTGGCCGCGATCCGTTCCCAGGCCATCGATATCCTGGCCCGCCTTGGGTACCCGCGGATCGACGGCGAGAATGTCCCCTTCGACCCCCGGATTCACGAGGTGGTCAGCGTATCGGAGACGGACGATGTTCCTCCCGGGACAGTGATCACCGTTCTGCGCCCTGGCTACGGCGGGACGGATACCGTCCTCAGGCCCGCCGCCGTCGTCGTGAGCCGGGCGGTGAACGCTGATCGTGGCTAAGGATCACTACTCAGTGCTCGGCGTCCCTCGCACGGCGAAGCCGGACGCAATCCAGCGGGCTTACCGCAAACTGGCAAGAAAATACCATCCGGACGTCAACCGGGAGCCTGATGCTGCGGACAAGTTCAAGGAGATCGGCGAGGCCTACGATACTTTGTCAGATCCCGAAAACAGGGCGCGCTATGACCGGTTCGGCGCGGACTACCGGCAATATGCCGGTCGCGGTGCTGATTCGGAGGGCAGCGGCACGGGGCGGGGTTCCGGTGGTCCGCGCCCAGGCCCGCGCCCAGGACGCGGCGCGTACGGCGGCGCCCGTGTCGACATGGGAGGCGACGTCGATTGGGAGGACCTGCTGGGTGGCTGGTTCCGTCAGCAGGGGGCGGGTCCGGCGCCGGGCTCAGACCACGAGGCCGAGCTTCGGCTGACGCTCGAAGAAGCAATCCGCGGCGGACGGCGAACGGTTCGCCTGGCCGAGCCAGGTGGCGAGACGCGGAATTACGACGTCGACGTGCCGCCCGGTGTGGTGGACGGCCAGCGTATCCGACTCGCGGGGAGGGCGCCGGTGGCCGCGATGGGGGCCGACCGGGGGATCTCTTCCTGACCGTAAGCATTCAGCCGGACGCGAGATACCGCCTCAAAGGCCGGGACATCCATTTCGACCTTCCCGTCACGCCGTCGGAGGCCGCGCTCGGGGCCAGGATCAAGGTCAACGCGCCCGCCGGGCCTGTGACCACGACCGTTCCCGAAGGGTCTTCCACCGGACGCAGACTTCGGCTCCGTGGGCAGGGTTTGCCCGATCCGAAAGGCCAGCCGGGGAACCTCTACGCCGAAATCCGGGTCATGGTGCCCCCGCGGTTGAGTAGTGAGGTGCGCAAGCTCTATGAGCAGCTTGCAGCCGTGTCCGATTTTCACCCGAGGGAGGGGCTGCTATGAGCCGGGAATATCCACTCGCCTATCCGTGGCGCCTGAGCCTCGAAGGGGTGGCCCGCAGCAGCGGTGTCCACCCCGACGTCGTCATGAGATTCGTGGAGCTGGATCTGGTTCGACCGCTGGGAGGTGACGGCCCGGGCGGGCCCTGGTTCAGTCCGCGGGCTCCGGAAATGATCGCGCGCGTCCTGCGGCTGCATTCAGAGCTGTCGCTCAACTATGCGGCAATCCCGCTGGTACTGGATTTGCTGGCGAGGGTGGACACGCTGGAACGACGTTTGGTTGAAATCGCGTATGTGGAAAGGACTGCTTCGCCATGAACATGGAGAGCTTTACCCAGAAGTCGCAGGAGGCCTTGGCAGGGGCACAGCGGATCGCCCAGCAACACGGTCATACCGAGACCGACGGGGAGCACCTGCTTGCGGCCCTGCTGGAACAGGAGGGGGGACTGGTCCCGCGACTGCTCACAGGCATGCAGATTGACGTTGAGGAGCTGAACAGGGCGGTCGAGACCGAGCTGCAAAAGAAGCCCAAAGTCACGGGGCCTGGCGCAGCACCCGGACAGGTGTACGTCAGCCGCAGGCTTGGCACACTCCTCGATGCCGCTGAACGTGAAGCCAAACGGCTCAAAGACGAGCATGTCTCGGTGGAACACCTGCTGGTAGCGCTTGCGGAGGAAGGCCGGTCCACGGCGGCAGGCAGGGTGCTGGCGGAACACGGCATCACCCGTGAGGCATTCTTGTCGGTCCTGACCCAGGTCAGGGGAAACCAGCGCGTTACCTCGGCAACGCCGGAACAAACTTACGAAGCGCTGGAGAAGTACGGCCGCGATCTGGTGACGGATGGGCGTACTGGAAAGCTGGATCCCGTCATCGGCCGCGACGCGGAAATCAGGCGGGTCGTCCAGATACTTTCACGCAAGACCAAAAATAACCCGGTGCTTATCGGCGAGCCTGGAGTCGGCAAAACCGCCATTGTGGAGGGACTGGCCCAGCGGATCGTCCGGCAGGATGTGCCCGAAGGCCTGAAGAACAAGACCATATTCTCGCTGGACCTGAGCGCCCTCGTGGCCGGTGCCAAGTACCGTGGCGAATTCGAGGAGCGGCTGAAAGCGGTGCTGGCCGAGGTGCTGGCGGCAGAAGGAAGGATCCTGCTTTTTGTGGACGAACTGCACACCGTCGTCGGTGCGGGCGCCTCCGAAGGATCGATGGACGCCGGCAACATGCTCAAGCCCATGCTGGCACGCGGGGAGCTGCATATGATTGGCGCTACCACGCTCGACGAATACCGCAAACACATCGAGTCTGACGCCGCATTGGAGCGCCGCTTCCAGCCGGTCACGGTTGAGGAGCCCGACGTCGAGGACGCCATTTCCATCCTTCGAGGTCTGCGGGAGCGGCTCGAGGTTTTCCACGGAGTACGGATCCAGGACAGTGCCCTGGTGGCTGCGGCCGCCCTTTCCCACCGGTACATCACCGACCGGTTTCTTCCTGACAAGGCCATTGACCTCGTGGATGAGGCGTGCGCCAGGCTCAGGACGGAAATTAACTCGATGCCGGCGGAACTGGATGAACTCACCCGAAAGGTCACGCGGCTCGAAATCGAAGAGGCGGCACTTGCCAAGGAAACCGACCCGGCCAGCAAGACGCGGCTCACGGAACTGAGGCGTGAATTGGCGGACCTGCGCGGTGAAGCGGACGCCAAGAGGGCCCAATGGGAAGCCGAGCGCCAAGCGATCCACAAACTGCAGGAAATTCGTACTGACCTTGAGCGGGCGCGGCTGGAGGCTGAGGAGGCCGAGCGCAACTACGACCTCAACCTGGCAGCAGAGCTACGCTACGGTCGTCTTGCCGACCTCGAACGGCGGCTGGCTGCCGAAGAAGAACGACTGACCGCGAAACAGGGCGAAAAGCGCTTGCTCCGCGAGGTGGTGACCGAGGATGAGATCGCAGACATCGTGGCGGCCTGGACCGGGATTCCGGTCGCCCGGCTGAAGCAAGGCGAACGTGAAAAGGTCCTGCACCTGGACGAAATCCTGCGTGCCCGTGTCGTCGGGCAAGAAGAAGCGATCAACGCGGTGTCGGACGCCATCATCTTGGCCCGCTCCGGTATCCGGGATCCCCGCCGGCCCATCGGGTCCTTCATCTTTCTCGGCCCCACGGGCGTCGGAAAGACCGAGCTTGCCAAGGCATTGGCTGCATCGCTATTCGACAGCGAGAGCGCAATGATCCGGCTGGACATGAGCGAGTATCAGGAGCGCCACACAGTGAGCCGCCTGCTGGGGGCGCCCCCCGGCTACATTGGCTACGACGAAGGAGGGCAACTCACCGAAGCGGTGCGCCGGAAGCCATATTCGGTGGTGCTGTTCGACGAAGTGGAAAAGGCCCATCCGGACATCTTCAACACGCTGCTGCAGGTCCTCGACGACGGACGAATTACGGACTCGCAGGGCCGGACCGTCGATTTCCGCAACACTGTCATCATCATGACCTCCAATATCGGCTCCCAGTATCTTTTGGAAGGCTCGGCCGAAGGCGGGACTATCACCGAGGAGGCGCGCAGCATGGTGATGGGTGAACTCAGGGCTCATTTCCGACCCGAGTTCCTTAACCGCGTCGACGACACAGTCTTGTTTGCACCCTTGGGACTGCCACAAATCGAACGAATCGTTGATTTGCTGTTTCAGCAGCTGCGGCAGCGCCTGGCCGAGCAGCAAATTGAGCTGCACCTGGCCGAAGAGGCACGCCTTTTGATTGCTGAGCGGGGCTTCGATCCGGTCTACGGAGCCCGGCCGCTGCGCCGCTACATTTCCCATGTCGTCGAAACACAGGTGGGTCGGGCCCTGCTGCGCGGCAGCATCGCCGAGGGCGGCGTGGTCAGTGTGACCGTCTCCGGAAGCGAACTCGTGGTTGAATACAGCACTATGGAGCTCACGGAGGCCTCAATCACATGAATAAAGCCATCATCAAATGTCCTCACTGCGGCAAGTCGAACCGCGTTCCGGCCGCCGCCGACGGCCGGCCACGCTGCGGGAACTGCCACAAGGATCTGCCTTGGGTGGTTGAAGCCAGCGACGACGACTTTAGTGCCATCGCGGAACAGCCCGGGTTCCGGTATTGGTGGACTTTTGGGCTGTGTGGTGCGGACCCTGCCGGATGGTGAGCCCAGTGCTCGACCAACTGGCACACGAACGCGCCGGTCACATCAAACTCGTGAAGGTCGATGTGGATCATTCGCCGCAGCTCTCTGCCAGGTTCGCCATCCAGGCGGTGCCGACGTTGATGGTCATCGTTGACGGCAAAATCGTGGCGAGGCAGGCCGGCGCGGCTCCCGCGCCGGTGTTGAGGTCCTGGTTGGAGGAGGCGCTCTCGAAGTAGTCCGCGAACAGCGGACGACGACGGCGGGGGCGGCGCCCCGCCGTCGTGCCTTCTCCTCCCAGGGCCAGGTTCGAACCGCGCCTCGCCAGGCTTCATCGTCGATCCGGTCAAGCTCCAGGACTGAGCCGCTGCCGCAGTTGCTGCAGTGCCATATGAACGACGGGCTCGGATTTATGGATCTCCCTGACATTCATCCCGGTGAACTCTTTGATTGCCCGGCGCATGCTTTGAACGTTGGTGAATCCGCTCCGTGTCGCAATTTCTGAGTAGGTGATTCTTTGAGCATGGGCTTGAAGCAGGAGCTCCAATGCTTTCCGGCTTCTCAAGGCGCGGATTCGCTCACCCAAACGGAGTTCTTCGGTCTCAAAAAAGTAGAACAGGGAGCGACGGGAGAGGTTGAACGTTCCGGCGATCATTGCCACGTCCAGATTTGGGTTGTCGTAACTGCTCTCAAGGTATTTCTTTACCGCCCGGCTTAGTGCCGGTTTCTGTGTCTCATCGTCGGCCGGCGATTCGAGCAGGGAGCCCACCAGGGTTGCCATGACGGATCGTAGGATCTCGCTGGTTCCTGATGCCTCACTGTCGATGCCGGGCCGCTTCCAACTCATCAATGCGGGGATCACGAAGGTGCCCACAATGGGGTGGCTTGCAAGGTCAGGCAGGCGAAGAAGGGAGCGCAGTCCGCCTTCGCTGACATTGAGACTGACGCGGTCCATGTTGAGCTGCTGTGCGTGGAATCCTTCGGGTGCATCGAAACTGCCACCAAGCGAGGTGTCGATGAATCTCACCGAACCCGTTGGAACCGGCTCGGGGGTGCCATTGAGATCCAGGGTCAGACCCGACGCCTTGCGGAAGTAGGCCAGGCGCAAGTCAGTGGAGTCGGGATTCGGCGCCCAAAAGCCCAGCGCGGGGGTGTTGTGCATCTCTATGAGGCTGAAGCCCGGTCCGGCAAGATTAATAGCTGAGGGAGTGACGGACGCAGGGCTATCTCCTTCTGACCGCTCCAGCCTCATTGGTGTTTCGACGGCGCTGCCGTACCAGACCCGCCAATGCTCGAACCTTTGTTCTGGAGTGAGCCCTTCCGGCACTGCGTATCGTCGCACACGGGCGCTTTTCCCGTCACCAGATTGAGGCATGCCGTCCTCCTTCACCAGCCGAGCATCATGGCAGTCTTGGGAGCTGGCGCGGCGGCATAAGGAAGCGCTTGCGGTGACTCGTCAGACCGACCCAAAATGAGGTCCGCTGGTAGGTCAATTTTACCTCTGGATGCACCTTTGGTCGGCGCGTTAATGTGTTTATGTTTTTCACATAGGTGCGTCTTGCAATTATTTGGCCAGCGCCTCAAGGAGCGGCCAGTGTGTGGGGAAAGCGGGCTCCTTTTCCTGCCGGTTGATAATTTCGTTTCCGTCGGAAAGCGGTCTGGTTGCCAGTTGATTTACTCGGTGGGGGGAGAGGACATACTCGACGGCCAGGATGCTGGCGCCAACCACTCCAGCTTCCGGCCCGGTTTCGGACTGGGTGATTGTCAGGTGCTGGGTCGCTAAAGGCGTTGATCGTGCGTACACCGTTTCGCGTATCCCTGCCATGAGGTGTTCTCCGGATTGGGCAAGCGATCCGCCCACAACAATCAGGGAGGGGTTGATGAAGCTCACGCACATGTTGAGCATTTCTCCGATGTCGCGGCCCGCTTGGCGGACCGCTTGGATAGCAGCCGGATTCCCGGAACGAACCAGCGAAACGACGTCGCTTCCAGTGGTTGCCTCAAGCCCGCTGTCGCGGAGTTGCGCGGCGATGGCCGGCGCGCCTGCAATGGCTTCCAGACAGGCACTCTTGCCACAGCGGCAGAGAATTCCTGCCCCCCGGGAAACAGCAATATGGCCGACGTCTCCGGCGACACCTGCCGCGCCACGCTGCAGTTCCCCTCCGCTAACCACTCCAGATCCGATGCCAGTGGCGACTTTGAGGAAAATCATGTTCTCCTCGCTGGGCCAACGGGTCGCCCGCTCGCCGAGGGCCATGAGGTTGACATCGTTATCGACGAGTACGGGTACGCCCAAGGTTTGCTGAATGTAAGCGGGAACATCGAATCCGTCCCACCCTGGCATGATCGGCGGGCTCGTCGGCTTCCCGGTGGAGTGCTCTACCGGGCCAGGTAGTCCGATGCCGACGGCGATGACGTCCGCAGTCGGGCGCGCCAACACTTGCAAGTGTCCCTTCACCATCGTCAAAAGCCAGTCCAGGACCGCTTCGGGTCCGCATGAAATCTCCAGCCGCTCAGTGGTTTCCACGAGTACCGTTCCTGACAGGTCAGTGAGGGCCACTGTGGCGTGCGTCGCGCCGACGTCTGCGGCCGCCACCAACTTTGCGCCTGGGTTGAAAGCTAGCCGCGCCGATGGACGACCTCCAGTAGAAGGTGCCCCTGATACGGGAACCACCAGTTCCAATTTCAGGAGCGGCTCAAGGCGGGAACTGACGGCGGCTCGGCCCAACCCTGTTGTTCCAGCCAAGTCTGCTCTGGTTCGTGGTTGTCCGTCCCGCAGGATTTGCAGTAGTTCGCCGGGTCCGCCGTTGTCCATGACACTCCAATTCGGGGCTCAAAAGAGGTTGTTCGTGAGCCTGAATTCTTGACGCCTCGGGCTCACCGGACCCTGAGGGCCCTCATCTCCACTCAGTGTCAAGCGGCTCACTCGTTCCCGTCCACCCGGCGAAGTGCTTAGCATCAAAAAGTGCAACTTGGGCGTGCATTCGACTGCCATCAGCGTCAAAAGGTGCAGACTTTTGTTGGGCCCCTGACCAAAGCCACGTGCTGCGTGTCACTGTTTCGACATGGACAACGACAGAACCACGACAGCCCCCTCCCGGCTACGGGCCGGGTTCGTCGGCGCCGGGTTCATGGCCGAGGTGCACAGCCGGGCCGCCCGCGCTGCAGGGGCGGATATCGCCGCCATTGCGTCTTCGAGCCGTGCCAGCGCCGACCGCGCCAAAGACCGCCTGGGTGTGCAGCGGGCTTACGATTCCGCCCAGGACCTTTTCGAGGACGACGCTATCGACGTCATCCACATCTGTTCGCCAAACAGTACCCATTACGCACTGGCCGAAGCCGCGCTGAAAGCGGGCAAACACGTGGTCTGCGAGAAGCCCCTGGCCACCAACGTCCAGGACGCAACCGAACTTGTGGAGCTCGCTGCCCGGGCCGGGACCGTTGCGACCGTTCCCTTCGTCTATCGCTTCCATCCGATGATCCGGGAAGCACGGGAACGCATTGCATCGGGCCAAACGGGACGGATCTCCACCATCCAGGGCTCCTACCTTCAGGATTGGCTGCTCTCCCGGGACGACGACAACTGGCGGGTGGACGCCGCTCTGGGTGGGCCCTCCCGGGCGTTCGCCGATATCGGCTCCCACTTGTGCGATCTTGTCGAATTCGTGAGCGGGGAACAGATAGCCAAAGTAAGCGCCCTGAGCCGGACTCTCTTCTCTGGCCGGTCAAACAATAAGGACATCCAGACCGAGGACCTCGTTGCCGCTGTTTTTGCCACTGAATCCGGCACCGTGGGAAATCTCCTGATCAGCCAAGTTGCCCCTGGACGAAAGAACCGCCTGATGATCGAGATAGCGGGTTCGGAGAGCACTCTGCAGTTCGACCAGGAAGCCCCGGAGGCGTTGTGGCTGGGTAAGCGGACAGGGTCGCAGTTGCTCGTTCGCGACCCGCAGGCGCTTAGCCCTGATGCGGCCCGGCTCAGTGTTCTTCCAGCTGGTCATCCGCAGGGTTACCAGGACGCGTTCAGTGCATTCGTGGCTGATACCTATGCCGCCATCCACGGGGACATCCGCGAAGGCCTGCCTACGTTCCAGGACGGCCTCAGGTCGGCCGTCCTCACCGAAAGCATCATCAAATCCAGCAAGGGCGGCGAGTGGGTCGACGTCCCGAGCACAAAAGAACTAGAAGGAGTGAAGCAATGAAGATCATTCAAGTAGGCCTCGGTGCCTGGGGTGCCTCATGGCTGAACGTGATTCACCACAGCAAAAGCTGGGAGCTGGCGGGTGTTGTCGACGTCAACTCCGACGCCGCACGGGCCGCTGCTGAACAGTACGGAATCCCCGCGTACGCCACCATTGAGGACGCGCTGGAGCACAAAGATACGTTCGACGCCGCCTTGGTCATCGTTCCACCCGAGTACCACGCAGCCGTGGCCACCCCGGCACTGGAAGCAGGGGTCCACACACTCATTGAGAAGCCCCTCGCACACAGCCTTGAAGACGGCATCCGCATCATTACAGCGGCAGAGAAGTCCGGCAAACAGGCCATGGTGTCGCAGAATTACCGTTTCAAGCGAGCCGCCCGCACTGTTCAGCGCCTCATTCGGGACGGAGTCATCGGCGACCTTGAGCACGTCTTTATCGACTACAAGAAGAACCCGCCGTTCGAAGGGTTCCGGCTCGAAATGGATGAGCCCCTGATCGTGGATGCCATGATCCATCACCTTGACCAGCTCCGCGGCATCGTTGGTGTCGAACCTACCGCCGTGCGTGCGCGCTCTTGGAACACTGGCACCTCCAGATTCAAGGGCAACGCCTCCGCCGTGGTGCAGTTCGACTGCGACAACGGCGCCCGCGTCGTCTACACCGGTTCATGGAGTTCCTACGGTCCGCAGACCAGCTGGGACGGCGACTGGGAAATCCAAGGCAGCAAGGGCGCCATCACCTGGAAGAACAACGAGGTCACCATCAACTTCGCCTCACTGTTTGACACCGTCTTCCTTGCCGGAGCGGTGGAACACTCCGGCGTCATGCACGTCGATCTGGACCCGTTGCCTGTCGAGGAACGCCTGGGGACCCTCGAAGCGTTCCGCGACGCCATCGAAACCGGACACAAGGCTGAGACAGATGTCACCGACAACATTCAGAGCTTGCAACTCGTCATGGCCACCGCCGACTCCGCCCGCCAAGATGGCGCGCCCATCACCTTGAAGACCAACGCCGAACTCTTCGGCAGCCACTAGCACTTCCGACCCGAGGAAGTGTCGAATTGACTGGAGATACAAACATGCAGCCACAAACAGCCACCGGCTCCGCCGGTCCGGTTTCCGGGAGGGCTGGCCCCGGAAAATCTAACGACGAGTCCCGTTCACGGCTCTCCGGGGTCGGCGACTTTATCGGTGCGCAGGGCCTGCTGGTCGTCGTCTTGCTCTTCGGTGTACTGCTGACGTGCCTGAGCCCGGTATTCCTGACCACAGTCAACCTGGTAAACCTGCTTTACCAGTGCACGATCCTCGGTGTGTTCGCCATCGGCATGACCTTCGTGATCCTTACCGGCGGCATCGATGTCTCGGTGGGGTCGACAGCTGCCCTGTCGTCCGTGCTGTCCATGGGCGTGATCGTCAACATGGATATGCCGCCAGCAATCGGGCTCCTGACCGGCCTCGTGGTTGGCGCCGGAGTCGGAGCCGTCAACGGGCTGATGGTCACGAAGCTGGGTATATCCCCGCTGATCGCGACCCTGGCAACACTCTCCGCCGGGTCGGGAATCGCCTTCGCCTACTCCGACGGCGGAAACATCACGCCTGTGCCGAAGGTGCTCACCGATATGGTCAGCGCGAAGGTCGCCGGAATTCCTTTGCTGATACCAGCCGTTCTGGTGCTGGCTTTCCTGGCCCACTTGGTCCTGACCCGTACTACCTACGGACGTTCCATCTACGCCGTCGGCGGCAACAAGGAAGCAGCCCTGCTTGCAGGCATCCGCGTCGATCGTGTCACGATGAACGCTTACATCATCGCCGGTCTCTCTGCGGGAATGGCGGGACTCCTGCTCACCGGCCGTCTGGCCTCCGGAAGCCCGCGTGCCGGCGACGGCATTGAACTGACCGTCATTGCCGCCGTGGTCATCGGCGGAACAAGCCTCTTTGGCGGCCAAGGAAACATCAAGGGCACACTGCTCGGCGTGCTGTTGATCGCGATGGTCTCCAATGCCGTAAACCTGCTCGGAATCCCTTCGTCCTACGACCGCATTGTCCAGGGCGTCGTCATCTTCGCTGCGGCCGCCTTGGACGTGTACCGCTACAAGTACGTCCAAAAGAACCTGTCAAGGAAACGCAGGATCGGACCGCCGCCGGCGAAAGACCCGACGACGGCGGGCAGCCCGGTTACCGGGCCGGCCACAGCGCACACCACCGGAACTTCGGCTTAGCAGCTCAACCGCATACAAACCGGCTCAGCCGACATGTCTTAGCACCCAACAGAAAGATTAAGTCAATGAAGACCTCACCCAAACTGGTGGTCCTCGCGGCAGTCTCCGCCGCGGCCATAGCCCTCACCGGCTGCGGAGCACCCAGCGCCGCCCAGAAAGCAAACGACGGAACGAAGACTAAGAAGATCGCCGTCCTGCTCTACAGCCAGAGTTTTGAATTCATGGTTGCCCTCGGGCAGGGAGTCAAGGATAAGGCGAAGGAACTCGGCGTGGAGGTCACAGTCCTTGATGCCAAGGGCGATTCCAGCACGCAGATCAGCCAGATCCAGGACCAACTCGCCCAGGGTGTGGACGGCATTGTCCTCAGCCCGAATAACTCCGCTGAACTGGTTCCTGGAGTCCAGATGATCCACGACGCCGGAAAGACGGTCACCACCGTGGACTCGGTCATCCCGGGTGACATCGCCGACGCTGCCGTCGCTTTCGACAACGAAAAGGCAGGCAAGCTTGGCGCTGAAGCCTTGGCCAAACTGATGGGTGACAAGGGAACCGTCCTTGAATACCAAGGAGCCAAGGGTGCTTACCACGCGATTCTGCGCGGCAAGGGGTTCAACGATGGCATCAAGCAGTTCCCCGGCATCAAGGTGATCGGCCGTGACGCACAGTGGACTGCAGACAACGCTCTGTCCCTGACCGTCGATAACTTCACCGCAGACTCCAGTATCAATGGGCTTTTCAGCCACAACGACGAAATGGTGCGGGGAATCGTTTCGGGCCTCTCACAGATCAACAAGGACGCTCCTGTCGGCGCCGCAAACCACATCCCGCTCGTCGGAGTAGACGGCACACCCCTTGCCCTGGACCGGATCCGCAATGGTGTCCAGGACGCCACGATGGACCAGAACCCGTTCGAGATGGGCGCACTGGCCCTTCAAGCCCAAGTTGACCTGCTTGACGGCAAGCAGGTCCCCAAGATGCAGCTGACTGACACCAAGCTCATTACCAAAGAGAACGTCGATGACCCCGCTCTCTGGGGCAACATCTTCAAGGACTAGCGCAGCTAACCCCTCGGCTGCCTGGCCACGCCCCGCCGCTTGGCCAGGCAGCAACACCAATTCCCTCAAGGAGAAACATGTCCCGCTTCAAGTATTCCTACAACGCCATCGTCTACTACCAGGAAGACATTGCTAAAGGCATCGATCGCGTTGCCCGTTATGGCTACGACGCCATTGAACTGGTCGGAGAACCGGCAACACACAACGTCGATGAGATCAACAAACTGACCAGCGACGCCGGTATCGACGTCAGTTCCATCTGCAGCATCTGGTTTGGAGAGGAACGCGACCTGATCAACCCCAGCGCCGCCAATCGGCAGAAGGCCTTGGACTACGGCAAGTCAGTAGCCGACTTCGCCGCCGCCGTCGGAGCTCCGACCATCATCGTGGGGCCGTCCCCGGTGGGCAAGACCGAAGCCCTGGCGAGCGATGAACAGGAATGGGAATGGGCTGTCGAGAATGTCCGCACACTTGGCGAATACGCTGCCAGCGTCGGCATCAACATCACCCTCGAACCGTGGAACCGCTACGAGACTCATTTCCTGAACCGGCTCGACCGGGCCGTTGAACTTCTGGACGCTACCGGTCTGAAGAACGCCGGCGTGCACGGCGACCTCTTCCACATGAACATCGAAGAAGACAGCATCCACGGAGCGTTCGCCCGAGCTGGCAGCAAGGTTAACCACGTCCACCTCGCCGACTCGAACCGGGCAGCCCCCGGCGTGGGACACATCGACTTCCGTCCGACACTGCAGACGCTAAAGGACATCAACTTCGACGGCTACCTGACCTTCGAACTTCTGCCGGCTGCGTCGAATCCCTTCGCCATGATGGCGCGTGGCGGCCACCTGGAATTCCTGGACCCTTACACCGAAAAGGCCATCAACGAAATGAAGAAGCTGGAACAGGAGCTGTGGCCCAATGAGTAAATACGAATTCGGAGTCAGCACCTTCATCCTGGTCTCCCCGTTCACCGACCAGGACGTTGATCAGTTCGACGTCGCCAAGGAGATGGGCTACGACCTGATCGAGGTCTGCATTGAAGATCCTGCCGTAGTCAGTGCGGAAGTACTGAAGAAGGCCTCGGAACGGACCGGACTGCCCGTGTCCATCTGCGGTGCGTTCGGACCCGATCGCGACGTCTCACACGAAGACCCGCAGAAGCGCCGGCAGGGCATTGACTACCTGAAGCTCTGCGTCGACATCGCCCAAGCCGTCGGATCTCCCCACGTGGCCGGCCCGATGTATTCCGCCACCGGCAAAGCACGGCTCCTTCCCCCCGAGGAACGTCGGCAGCAGCGCCAGTGGGCAGCCGACAGTCTGCGTGAAGTGGCCGACTACGCCTCCGAACGAGGCGTCACTCTGGCCATTGAACCGCTCAACCGCTTCGAAACGGATCTGGTCAACACGGTCGAGCAGGGACTGGAACTCTGTGAATTGATCGGCAGGGACAACGTAGGCCTGATGCTGGACACGTTCCACATGAACATCGAAGAGAAGAACATCGGTGCGGCCATCACCTCTGCCGGCGACAAGGTCTTCCATTTCCAAGTGTCAGAAAACGATCGCGGGACGCCCGGCAGCGGACACGTTCCTTGGTCCGAGACCTTTGACGCGTTGAAAACGATCGATTACCAAGGTTCCATTGTGGTCGAATCGTTTCTCCCTACGGTGGAGGAAATCGCCAAGGCTGTTTCGCTCTGGCGGCCGGTGGCACCGTCCATGGACGCACTGGCCAGAGATGGACTCACCTTCCTGAGGAGGGAACTGCCGTGACTAAGACGCCCGGACGTGCTCCAGCAATCGTTGAAGCACGTAATCTCGTAAAACTGTTTCCGGGCGTCGTCGCCCTCTCCGGCATGAACTTCGAACTTCATGCCGGAGAGGTGCACTGCGTCTGTGGTGAGAACGGAGCCGGTAAATCGACGCTGATTAAGACGCTCAGCGGGTTTTACACTCCCGACGAAGGAGGCGTGTACGTGGACGGCGAACTCATGCCCTCCAGTACAGCGGCCTCCAAAGCCGCCGGGATTGCAACCATCTACCAGGAGCACAACCTGGTCCCGGACCTGTCCGTAGCCGAAAATGTACTGCTGGGAAACTGGGGCGGACGCAACGGCATCCTCTCCCGCCGCGAGATCCGCAAGCGGGCAAGGAAGGCACTGGACCAGGTTGCACCGCACCTCAACCTCGACACTCCTGCGATGGCGCTCTCAACGGTGGACGGCCAAATGGTGGAAATCGCGCGCGCCATAGCCCAGGACGCAAGAGTGATCATCATGGATGAGCCAACCACCGCCCTGACCGAGCAGGACGTTGAGAAGCTGTACAAGCTGGTCAACGAGCTTCGGGGCAAGGGCCTGGCGATCATGTATGTTTCGCACAAACTGGAGGAAGTCTTCACCCTGGCCGACCGGATAACCGTCATTCGCGAAGGCAGGACTGTGGCCTCATCCGTCCCCGCGGGTGAGCTCGATGCCCGATCCGTGGTGCAGTTAATGGTGGGCCGGGACGTGGACCTTTACGCGCATATTCCCCGCGAACGCGGTGAACTGGTTCTTGAGGCACGGGGTCTAAGCCGTGCCGGAGCGTTTGAGGACGTGAATGTTCGACTGCATGCAGGGGAAATCGTTGGACTGGCTGGACTCGTCGGCGCAGGCCGCACAGAGGTCGCCCGGTGCATCTACGGGGCAGACAAAACAGACGCAGGAACCGTAGAGGTCAACGGCCGGAAAATACGTCTCCATGGTGCGTCTGACGGCATCGCCGCCGGCATTGCCCTCGTCCCGGAGGAGCGAAAGCTGCAGGCCATCATCCCCATGCTGTCCATCCGCGAAAACACCACCCTGACTCTCCTGAAACAGATCAGCAAGTGGGGCGTGCTGCAGAGGGGCCACGAAAAGAAGATGGTGGGCGACTACATCAAAGAACTTGATGTCAGGACCCCTTCTGCGGAAACGCCGATACAGTCCCTGTCCGGCGGCAACCAGCAAAAGGTCATCATCGCACGCTGTCTGGCCAGCAATCCCAAGGTCCTCATCCTGGACGAGCCAACAAAGGGCATCGACATCGGCGCGAAGGCCGAGATTCATCGTCTGATCGAGCAGCTGGCCCGCAGTGGTGTAGCCGTACTCGTCATTTCCAGCGAACTCCCCGAACTGCTGGAGCTTTCCGACAGAGTGATGGTCATGCGGTCCGGCAGGGTAGTGGCCGAACTGGATAAGGCACAAGCAACAAAAGAAAACGTCATCGCTTATGCCGCGGCGTAAGCGATCCGACCAGAACGGATAGAATCATGCCCGATCAACAGACCCGCCCGTTCACCCTGTTCACCGGCCAGTGGGCCGACCTCCCCTTCGAGGAAGTCGCGCGCCTAGCCTCGGGCTGGGGCTACGACGGCCTGGAAATCGCCGTCTCCGGAGACCACCTGGACGCCTGGCGCTGGGACGAACCCGGCTACGTCGAATCCAAACTCGCTGTCCTGGAAAAGTACAACCTCAAGGTCTGGGCCATCTCCAACCACCTCAAGGGCCAGGCAGTATGCGATGACCCCATCGACTTCCGCCACGAAGCGATCGTCGGATCCCGCGTCTGGGGCGACGGGGAACCCGAAGGCGTCCGCCAACGCGCCGCCGAAGAAATGAAACACACCGCCCGCCTCGCCCGCGCCCTGGGCGTTGACACCGTCGTCGGGTTCACCGGCTCCTCCATCTGGCAGTACGTCGCCATGTTCCCTCCCGTCCCGGAGAAGGTCATCGACGCCGGCTATCAGGACTTCGCCGACCGTTGGAACCCCATCCTGGACGTCTTCGACGAATGCGGGGTCCGCTTCGCCCACGAAGTCCACCCCTCCGAAATCGCCTACGACTACTGGACCACCGTCCGGACCCTCGAAGCGATCGGCCACCGCGAAGCGTTCGGCCTGAACTGGGACCCGTCCCACTTCATGTGGCAGGGCATCGATCCCGTGTCCTTCATCTGGGACTTCAAGGACCGGATCTACCACGTGGACTGCAAAGACACCAAGCTCCGCCCCACCGGCCGGAACACCGTCATGGGCTCCCACCTGCCCTGGGGCGACCCCCGCCGCGGCTGGGACTTCGTCTCCGCCGGACGCGGCGACGTGCCCTGGGAATCCTCCTTCCGCGCCCTCACCGCAATCGGCTACAACGGACCGATCTCCGTAGAATGGGAAGACGCCGGCATGGACCGCCACCACGGCGCCCCCGAAGCCCTCGCCGCCCTCAAGAAGTTCGACTTCCCCGCCTCCCAAACCAGCTTCGACGCCGCCTTCAGCAGCAAAGACCAAACCAAAGACCATGACGCCTAAGACTCCCGGAGGTCCGGGGTGTCTTACAGTTAGGCCAATCCGGTGATGCCCTTGGATTGGGCCTCCGCTCCCCGAAAGTTGCAGGGCGGAGGTCCAATCCGCTGACTACAGCGCCACTCTTTTTGGGAACGGCGGGCTTTGAGGTAGTTGCTCGCCAACACTCCGAATGGTGGACACCATCGAATCACCTGTGCTGCCTCCCTGCCTCTCTGCCTCTGAGCGTGAGCTTCTTGAGTCACGTTCGATCCGCCCCCCACGAGCTTGATGAACTTTCTTTACTTCGCGCATATGTTGCGCGAGTCACATCTATTTGCTTCCACTGAGCTGGTGCATTGATCCTTGCATGACCTAGTTTTTTAGCGCTTGTCAGAGCGTGCCCAATGGAGGACACAATTTATGACTAACGTTCTTTGGTTTTCTGAGCTTGGCTTGTCCGACCTCGACCAGGTTGGGGGCAAAAATGCATCTCTCGGCGAAATGGTCCGGAATCTCGCCTCTGCCGGGGTGAAAGTTCCGGGCGGATTTGCGACGACGGCGGACGCTTACCGGCGTTTTCTGGCGGAGTGCGGGTTGGATGCCCGGATCGAAGGCATCCTGGAAGGCCTGGACAGCAGCGACGTCACTGCTTTGGCCAACGTCGGCCAGGAAATTCGCGCCCTCATTCGTGAAACACCATTCCCGGCCGGATTCGAAGGAGACATCCGGACCGCTTATGAGCGCCTAACGCACGAGCACGGTGGGGATGTTTCGTGGGCGGTGCGCTCAAGTGCCACAGCCGAGGACTTGCCGGATGCATCGTTTGCCGGCCAGCAGGAGACCTTCCTCAATATCCGTGGCGTGGAGAATATCCTGGTCGCCATTAAGGACGTTTTCGCGTCGCTGTACAACGACCGGGCCATTGCGTACCGCGTCCACCACGGGTTCACCCACTCGGAGGTGGCACTCTCGGCCGGAATCCAGCGCATGGTCCGCTCGGACATTGGCGCCTCGGGGGTGATGTTCACGATGGATACTGAGACTGGGTTCAACGACGCCGTCTTCATCACTTCCTCGTACGGGCTTGGCGAAGCGGTTGTCCAGGGCGCGGTGAATCCTGATGAGTTCTATGTGTACAAGCCGGCCCTTGCGGCGGGTCGGCCGGCTGTGCTGAAGCGGGGCCTGGGGGAGAAGGCTGTGCAGATGGTCTACACCGACTCGGGGGAGGTCGGAAAGACTGTGGACTTTGTACCTGTGCCGCGGGATCTGCGGAGCCGCTTCAGCCTGACGGATGCCGAGGTGGAACTGTTGGCGAGCCACGCACTGGCCATTGAAGCGCATTATGGGCGTCCCATGGACATCGAGTGGGGCAAGGACGGAGCCGACGGGGAACTCTATATCCTTCAGGCCCGCCCGGAAACGGTGGAGTCCCGCAAGGCTGCCGGGACGACGTCCCGGTACACCCTCGCCGAACGCTCGACGGTTCTGGTGGAGGGCCGGGCCATTGGTCAGCGGATTGGTGCCGGCCAAGTCCGGGTACTGAGCTCGATTGATCAGATGGCGTCTTTCCAGGAGGGCGATGTCCTGGTGGCGAACATGACTGACCCTGATTGGGAACCAATCATGAAGAAGGCTGCCGCGATTGTCACTGATCGTGGCGGGCGGACCTGCCATGCTGCCATCATCGCCCGTGAACTTGGCATCCCCGCCGTCGTGGGGACCGGTTACGCATCCCAGATCCTGAAGGACGGAACCCCGGTGACGGTATCCTGCGCCGAAGGCGAAGCCGGCTTGGTGTACGAAGGCCTGCTGGACTACACCCTGCATGAAACCAGCCTGGACACCATGCCCGAAGCGCCGGTGAAGATCATGATGAACGTCGGCACACCGGAGCAGGCCTTCAGCTTCGCCCGCCTCCCTCACCACGGGGTTGGATTGGCCCGGCTCGAATTCATCATCAACCGCCAGATCGGGATCCACCCGAACGCGCTATTGGCTGTTGCCGGAGAAATCGAGCGCCCGGCAACACTCGATGACTTCACGGTGCGCCAGATCCAGGAAAAGACGGTCGCATATGCCGGGCCCCGAGACTACTATGTGCAGCGCCTTGCCGAAGGCATCTCCACCATCGCGGCTGCCTTTGCTCCGGAACCGGTCATCATCCGGCTTTCCGACTTCAAGTCCAACGAGTACGCCAACCTTTTGGGCGGGCCGGCGTTCGAACCCGAAGAGGAGAACCCGATGATCGGGTACCGGGGTGCATCCCGGTACCTGTCCGAGTCCTTCCGGCAGGCTTTCGAACTCGAGTGCGAAGCCCTGAAATACGTCCGCAACGACATGGGCCTGACCAACATCAAGCTCATGGTCCCGTTTGTGCGTACTTTGGACGAAGCCCGAGGTGTGTCCGAGCTCCTCGCTGGCAACGGGCTCAGCCGGGGCGAGAACGGGCTGGAGATCGTGATGATGTGCGAACTTCCGGCCAATGCCCTTCTGGCTGATGAATTCCTGGAGTACTTCGACGGTTTCTCGATCGGTTCCAACGACCTGACCCAGCTCACACTCGGGCTGGACCGGGACTCCGCGCTGGTCGCTGAAGGCTTTGATGAGCGCAACCCCGCAGTCACCAAGCTTCTGGAAATGGCCATCACTGCCTGCCGCGCCCGGGGCAAATACGTTGGCATCTGCGGGCAGGGCCCCAGCGACCACCCGGACTTCGCCGAGTGGCTGCTGGATCAGGGTATTAGCTCCATTTCGCTGAACCCCGACGCCGTTACCGAAACCTGGCTTCGCCTGGCACGAACCAGCAGCGAGACCTCCGTCTAAATGGAGGATCTGCAAAGAAACACCGTGGGGGAGGACCACGCGTCCAACCCCACGGTGTTCTTCCTCTCGGACAGCACCGGCATCACCGCCGAAACACTGGGAAACACGCTATTGAGCCAGTTCCCGGGCCAGCGGCTGGAGCGAAAAACCATCCCGTTCATCACCACGGTCGAGCAGGCGCGCGAGGTGGTGGCAACGATCGACAGGATGGCCGGCTCGGGGCCTCGGCCTATCATCTTTTCAACGGCGGTTGGCCATGACATCCGTGCCGTGCTGGCCCAAAGCCGGGGCCTCTTCTTCGATCTGTTCGGCACACACATCGGCCAACTCGAGACGGCACTGGGCGCGTCCGCGAGCGGACAGCCCGGACAGGCCCATGGGCTCGGTGACGCGGTGCGGTACCAGTCCCGCATGGCAGCTGTTGAGTACGCAATAGAGCACGACGACGGTCAGTCGCTCCGGGCGCTGGAACGCGCCGAACTAATACTCATTGCCCCTTCACGCTGCGGCAAAACCCCAACGACCATGTACCTTGCGCTGCAGCATGGAATTCTCGCTGCCAACTTCCCCCTCGTCGAGGAAGACTTCGACACCATGGCCCTGCCTAAGCCCCTTTTGCCGTTCGCACGCAAGTGCTTCGGCCTCATCTCCCAGCCCGTCAGGCTCAGCCAGATCCGACAAGAACGACGACCCAACAGCAACTATGCGTCCTTGACCCAGTGCACCTACGAGCTTCGCAACGCGGAAGAGATGTACCGGGCCAACAACGTTCCGTACGTAAACTCGGCCTCCATGTCCGTGGAAGAGATATCAGCCACCGTCCTTCAGCGCATGCAGTTGCATCACTGAGTGGCGTTACTGCGCTATGCCGCCTCAAAGGCCTCCCTGATCCACTGCCTCACCTCGGCATCAACCATGCTTGGATCGTGGAGTTCCAAGTGATGCATCCACACGGAAGGAGCGGGATGAACGACTTCTTTGAACCGTGGGGAGCCGAGCTCGTAGGGCAAAGCCAACGACAACACCGCCGGTACCCTCGAATGGACGTACTTGTCAGGCCGCCACAAGTAGGCGAACCCACGATGCCGCCGAAGGGCGATCTGGCTCTTGGATAAGTTGACCCGAAAATCACCGAGTCCACCCACAACGGCAAGGAAGGCCCGGCAGATGGCGAGGCCTTGAGGAGATCCATCAAAAAACGACTCTGCGTCCGTGGGCAAAACTGGTCTCATAGCGCCCTTTGGAGGCTGCGTCGTAGGAGCCACGCGCCACACATAAGGAGAATAGCGGCCATCGCTGCCAGGACGCCGAGAGCGGGAAGTATGTCCGTGAAGGAAGCGTCCTGCCGTTGGATGGCGGCCAAGGCGTCGTAGGCCCACCGATGTGGAGTCAGCCGCGAGATGCTCTGAAGGGGTTCGGCGAAGAACTCGGGTGGCACCATGCAGCCTCCCAGGCCAGCCAGCACGAGACCTGCGCCTATTCCGATGCCTGTTGCGGCGCCGTCGTGATCCAACAGTGAGCCGATGATCATGGCGGCTGCTGCGGCGACGGCGCTGAAGGCTATCAAGACCATTGCCGTGAGCCAGAGGTTGCCCCAATCAACGCCGAAGAGCAGGGCCGTACCTACCAGGATGTACGCACCTTGGACTGATGCAATCCCGAATCTTCCCACTGCCTGCCCGGCAATCGTTTGGCCGCTGGATACGGGTGCTGACATGGTACGCGGGATGACGCCGTAACGGCGGGCCTGGATCAGCGTGGCGGCACCGGTCAGGGAACTGAGGAAGATGAACAGCAGCAGCTGCTGCACCGCTCCGAGTTCGAAAACCCCCAGCCCACGGAACTCCTGCGCGGTGTTGTCGGTGTCGAGGATCTCTACGCGGGGTGGCTGGAAAGCTTCCTGCGCCTGCGCCACGGCAGTCTCCGCTGCCTCGGCCGGCAGGCCGGCCTGCTCCAAAGCTGCGAGCTGGCTGTGCCGCATGCTGATGGCGCCCAGGGAACCCCTGACTTCCTGTAGTGCTGCTTGGGCTGATGCTTGCGACGCAGTGAGAATCTGCAGCTCCGCACGGCGTCCGTCGTCGAACGCGGCGGCGGCTTCGTCGCGGATGACGAGCCCGACGTCGGCCCTTCCGCGCGCCAGCTGTTCGTGCATCACTTGGGCGGTGACAGATTCCACCTGCAGGCCGTCGGCTTCCAATTGTTCCGTCACAACGGACTCAAGCGCCGTCCCGGATCCACCAGTGAGGCTAACCCGGGTTTCCGCGCGGCTCGAACCGAACTGGGTGCCCAATAACAGAATCAGCAGGAGCGGGAAGGTAAAGACGAAAAAGATGTTGGAGCGGTCCCGCAGGAAGCGCCGCACCTCCACGCCGGCGATGGCCAGGATCGCTTTCATGCCTTGGCTCCGCGGTCGGGCAGGAAGCGGGAGACCATGACGCAAATAACCGCGAATCCCCACATCGTCACCAAAGGCACGGCGATTTCTGCGACGCCGCCGCCACCGGCAGAGATTCCGAGGCCCCGGATGAATGCACCCACCGGGTTCAAATCCATCAGGACCGCCATGAAACCTGACGCTTGGATGGGGAAGAAGGCGCCTCCCGCGATACCCAGCACCATGGCAACAATGGATTGCGCCACATTGGCCTGTTCTGCTGTCCGAACCATTTTGGCCACGACAAAGGTTAGGCTGGTGGCCGCCGCCGCTGCCCCGAGGACTAACAAGCCCACAACGGCCGGGGAGCCGAAGTTAACGCCGAAGAGGAGCGTGCCGCTGGCAAGCAGCACGCCACTTGCGACGACTCCCAACGAGAAACCGACAAGAGCT
Source organism: Paenarthrobacter sp. MSM-2-10-13 (assembly GCF_011605365.1). Classification (NCBI taxonomy): domain Bacteria; kingdom Bacillati; phylum Actinomycetota; class Actinomycetes; order Micrococcales; family Micrococcaceae; genus Paenarthrobacter; species Paenarthrobacter sp. MSM-2-10-13. The sequence continues at coordinate 86,406 of NZ_JAAOXO010000006.1, forward strand.
TTGGCGGCGACGACGGTCCACTGCGGTGCGGCGGTGGATCTGATCCTGGCGAGTGTTCCCTGTTCCTTCTCCGCCAGTAGTCCTAGGACCCCGAACCCCACCGTGAACAATAGAAACAAGCCCGTTTGACCGGCCACCAAGCCGGCCCGAAGCGACAACTGCCCGGCTGGCGCGATTCCTTCCGTGACATGGAGGATCGGGTCGCCGGTCACCGCGATTCGTCCAATGCCTGCCGCAGCATCAGGGGGGACTCCACCCAGTCTCGCCGCTGCCTCCGTTACCGACGCAGCGGTGAACTGGTCCACGATTCCGGTCACGATTGAGATCAAAACACTCGTCTCGAGGACGGACCCGCTGCCTTCGATAAGTTGCAGGGCGGACGGTTGCCCGGTAGCCAAGGCTGAACTGAAGCCGGCCGGGATGACGATGCCCAAGGCGGCACCGGTAGTGCGGGTTTCCGGGCCCACGGCCTCCGATGACACCTGACGTACGGTGACCTTCATGGATTCGACTGAAGCCAGCGATTCGAGCAACGCAGCACCGAGTGGGCCGGAGTCTTCGACGCTTGCTATGACAGTGGCTGGTTGCAGGTCGACGCTGCCGGTACCCAGTCGACCGAAAGCCAAGCTCAGCACGCCCATCAATGCCAAGGGGACGATCAGCGAAAAGATGAGCACCGACTTGTCCCTCAGCCGTTGACGTAGATCATTGCCGACCATGGTCCATAGTGCTCGCACGGTCAGTCCCTGAGCGCTTTGCCGGTCAAATGCAGGAAAACCGATTCGAGGTCCGGACGTGTCACGGATACCGATGCCAGGGTCATTCCTGATCGGGCTGCGGTAGTTACTATGCCTGCGAGGAGAGCTGCACCGTCCGTGACGGTGAGTATCAGTTCGGTTCCTCCGGAATCAGTGACGCGGTGAACACCGTCGAGCGACCTCAGCGCTTGAGCTGCTGCCGTGGTCCGGCCGGTCCCCATGAGAGTAATCCGGTCCACTCCGCCGGTGAGCGTGATGAGCTCGTCCCTGGTTCCTTCAGCCTGGACCTGGCCTTGGTCCAAGATGGCAATCCTGTCACATAGGCGCTCTGCTTCTTCCATGTAATGGGTGGTGTAGAGGACCGCGGTGCCCTCCGTTGAGAGGTTTCCCACCGCTTCAAGAATTGAGTTGCGTGACTGTGGGTCAACTCCCACCGTCGGTTCGTCAAGGATCAGCAGACCGGGGCGGTGGAGCAAACCGATACCAATATTCAGACGACGCTTCATGCCACCGGAGTACTTTTTGGTTTGTTCGCCGGCACGCTCAGTCAGGCCAAGGAGATCCAAAACCGTGTCCACTCTGGAGGACAACTCCTTACGGCCAAGACCCTGGAGCCGGCCGAAGAAATTCAGGTTCTCGCGTGCCGTCAGATCCGGATAGATAGCGAGCTCTTGGGGGACCAGCCCCAGGTTGCGTTTCGCGGCGACACTCCCTGGGTCCATCCCGATACCGGCCACATCAACTGATCCGGAATCGGCAGGTATCAGACCGGCAACCATGTTGATGATGGTGGTCTTCCCGGCACCGTTCGGGCCAAGGAGGCCGTAAGTCTCACCGGGGCCGATGGCGAAGGAGACGTCGTCGACGGCGGTCAGGTCACCGAATTTCTTGACGAGCCGGTCTGCTGACAAGACTGTTCCGGTGCGAGGCGGTGCCACCTGATTCTTCAAGGGCGCACCGCGCTATTCCAAGCCGGCCCGTGTTGCGTCGTTGAGTGGAGTTTGAAGCGACATCGGCGCTGAAAGGTCGAATCGTCTCCCGGTTACCGAGGCCGGAACAATTCTGAAGAGGTAGTCCTGACCCACTCCCTGCCACGGGAAAAGGGCGCGCCTGATCTCATCAAGTCGAGGGCCTTCGGACCCTGCGTCCTCAACTGTGCCTTTCACAACCACACTCCACGCAATTCCGAATTCGGCACTGACGGAGTCGCACTCGATGGCTACCACGGCGTCATCCTCCATGGCCCACTGTTTGGTTCCCGGTCCGGTCCTGAAAACTATCGTTTTGTTGTCCACCGCGAAATTTACGGGAAAAATATCAGGGTGCCTGTTGACGATAACGGAGAGCCGTCCGATGGTGGTCTCGCCCAGCAGCCTCCAGCAATCGTCAGGTTCAAGTACTTCTGCCTCAGGCACTATGTTCTTGTCGGTCATGTCGAGATCCTACGGTCGCTTTCCGGTCCCCAACAGGGCCCAAAGGCCCAAATGATCCCGGAACGTCTGCGGCCGTCCTCGCGGCGGCTATTAGCGAAAGCCGCACAGCGGACACCGCCTTGGCTGCAAAACCGCGACGGCGACCACTCGCCGTCGTGCGTTTCCTCGCGACGCCGGTGCTACCGCGGCGATGCGGCCGCCAATCACGGCAGGTCGGCCCTTCCGTCAGCATTAGGGGGCTGCATTGGCTCGGGATCGTAGGCACCTTGGTCCAGGCGGAAGGGCGGATACTCGTCGCGCAGGAGGGCTCCGTAGATGAGCGCACGGTAGACCCATCTGTTAATACCCATGATGAACCCGAACAGGGGGCGCGGATAGCTGCCGGTGAACAGCAGGATTACCAAGGCGATGAGCACCAGCAGACTCAGCAAGGACAGTCCTCCGCCGCGATCATTGATCACGCCGGCGGGGCCGTCCTCGGTCCTCCAAGCCCACGTCCCCGTTCCCGTGAACGCCCCCACGATCAGTAGGTGCGGTATGAGCAGCAACCAGGACTTGACAAGTACCAGGCCCCGGGAGAGGCGCGCCGGATAATCCACCTCCAAATTCGCCGGGTAGTTCGTCCTGGAGAGGCTGAACGGGGGATAGCGATCGGTTCCACCTACGCCGTAGGCATAGAAGGCCACACGCCAGTTCCATCGGAGGACGCCGACGTTGAAGTTAAAGAGGGATAGCGGGTAGCGGCCCGTGAAGAGGATGGCGAACCAGGCAATGATGCTGGTGACAGCGAACGCGAACCAAAGGAAAAACAGCACAAAGAAATGGGGGATGGCGAGGAACCATTTCACCAGCCACATCCATGGCGACAGTGCGGGGTCCAACTGGCCGGTGAAATGAAGCGGTGAGTTCATGGCGCTCGCCGGTGCAGAGTCTGGTGCTGCCGCAGATCTCGAGGGGGGCTGGCCCGGCGATCCGCCGCCACGGCCCAGCCCAACTGCGCCCAACACCAACAGCGGCACGCCGATCAAGATGGCCAGGACTCCAGCGAAGAGCAGGCCCATTGCTGCGGGTTTGATGAGCTCGGAGCGGAAGCCGGCTTGCAGGTCCGCGGCGACCCCGGCGCTGGCATCAGCGTTCATCACCACCACCGTCCAATTTCCGGGGGCTATGTTCCACGTGAGCTCTTGCTCACCCGGGCCGGAAGCTGATGCTGCCCAGAACTGCTGGGCGCCGGGTACTGCGGGAGTGGATGATCCTGGTACATCCCTGTAAACAGGCCGGAAGGGCTGGAATTTCACGTCACGCAATTCGGTGTGGTGTACCCCTGCAAGGTACGCGTCCACCTCGGTTTGGGGTGCAATTCCGATGAACACTTCACGGCTTGCCTCCGTCGCGGTGGCCCGGAGCCTGAGGGTTCCGACGTCAAAGGGAAGCCTTTGGGGCGTACCCTCGCCCACGGCATCGAGTTGGGGGGAGACCAATGCTCGTGACGAAACCGTGTACCGCTCTGTTGGGGAGGTGAAGAAGGCTCCGTCGTCTTGGGCAGAAGCGAGCCATGCTGCCGGTCGCCTGGAGCTGCCGGGATGGACATCTGCCCAATAGTCACTCAAGAGCCCTTTTCGGGGGAGTGAACCACCAGAACAGGGCAGTGCGCGTGCGCAACGCAAGCCGAACTGACCGAGCCCAGGAGAAGTCCCCCAAAACCACCGTGACCGCGCCTGCCTACTACAAGAAGCGACGCATGCTTGCTGCCTTCAACCAGCCCGGCACGGGGTGAACTTTGAACAAGTCGGGAACTGACGTTCCGGGGCTTTTCAGCACCAAACGCCTCCAACACTGCCTTGTTGAGTCGATCCTCCGCATCATGGGCGAATCCATCAATTCCCAGCGCAAGATATCCTTCGTATCCCAGCGGCATCTCCCAGCAACCCCACGCTTCAAGCGGTGCGTCAAGAGCCAGGGCAATGCGCTGTCCTTGGCGTAGCGCTTCCACCGAGGCTTGGGATCCGTCTACGCCTACAATGATCTTGCTCGGGTCAAGCCAGCTTGCCATCACGCGCTCCTCTGGCTTCCATGGGCTTTGGCAACTGCCAGGAGTTCTTTACCCCACGCCGTTGCCCGGGACGTCTCTCCATCAAGCAGGGGCCCTTCGGTTCCCTTGACGTAGAAGGCCATTGGTTTGGCAATAATGCTGGCTCCGGCGTCATGCAGGGTTTTGGTGATCTTCTTGGCCGCATCCCCATGGATGAACAACTTGACCCTCGTATCAAAGCCGACAGCAACCACCCCTGAGAGTCCATGTTTACCAAGACGGGATAGAGCCTCGGTGGTCTTCTGGGTTGGGCGCCACCCGTTGATGGGGCTTCCCACCACCAAAAGGTCCTCTGATGAGATATCTTCGGGTCGAAGCTGTCCGACGGGCAACACTTTCGCGTTGAGTGAGCTGAGGCCTGCTGCAATGGCCTCAGCAATCGCCTTGGTGTTGCCAAAGCCGGAATCGTAAACGACCAGTGCTTTCATGACTGTTCCTTGTTCTTCTCGTGGGTGTGTGTTCGGGGGCGGGGCTTCCCGCGAAGGGGGCGGTCACCTATGAAAACGGTCGCCCAGTACGTTCCTGCACCCATGACAAGGAAGCCCAGCACTCCCAGTGCCAGACTGCCCACTGGGTAACTCACCAGCAGCAGTCCGAGCCCGGCAAGCGCAGCGAGGAAGCCTCGCTTTATGCCCTTCCATCGGCGTCGGTTCAGATCATCCACGCTCATCAGTGCTGCCAGCCTGGGGTCCTCCTCCTGAAGGGCCTGCGATATTTTCTGTAGTTCGAGCCGCTCGAACTCCGAAAGTGCCATGGTGTGCCTCCTGCTTTCCCTCCCAGCATGTGTGGTGCCGGAATCAGGAAACAGGGCCGAAAGTCACTCCGGATTTCGGGACCTAAGACTTTGCCCGGGAGTATCGGTCCGAATTATCGGCGACTGGGCGAGACCATTGTTCAGGGCACCACCAGCCCGGACAAATACCGAGTGTTTAAACCTTTACTGGAGTCCGGCAGGGAGATGTTCTTGTATCCACAGGAGTCCCTTAGACTCGGCAAAGAAGTACTCTCGCTTGGCACAAGGGAGGCATGACCTGTGGGCGCAGACCAACCGTGGAGGTCCCCACTGAAGGGGCGTGTAAATACGCTCCTTAGCGAATTCGTGGAGCGGGCCGACGAATTGCTTCATGCCCAGGAGCAAATGAACACTTTGCTTGATGCGGTCATGTCCATGGCGGACAAACTGAGCTTGGAAGCCGTTTTGGACCGGGTGGTCACGTCAGCCTGCACCCTGGTGGATGCGAGATATGGTGCCTTGGGTGTCATCGGTGAGGATCAGCAACTTAGTCACTTCGTCACTGTGGGGATTGACGACGAAGGCATCAGGTCAATTGGTGATCTGCCAACTGGTCACGGCGTGTTGGGCCACTTGATCCGGGAACCGCTGCCCTTACGGCTCCACGACCTTGGCCAGCATCCGATGGCGAGTGGATTCCCCAGGAACCATCCCCCCATGAAAAGTTTCCTCGGCGTACCCATCCGGGTCCGCGACGTCGTCTTTGGCAACCTGTATTTGACGGAAAAGAAGGACGGGCTGGATTTCACCGCTGCCGATGAAGAGTTGGCTGTAGCCTTGGCGGCGGCCGCCGGGGTTGCCATCCAGAACGCCCGGCTGTTCGACGAGAGCCACCGCAGGCAACGGTGGCTCGAGGCCGGTGTGGAGTTAGGTAGCCTGCTGATCACAAACGAGTTCGACGACGGCGCCAGTCACCTTGATCTCGTGGCCGAAGCGGCCCTTCGGGCGTCGGAATCCATTCTTGCTGTCGTTGCGGTCCCAGCGTCAGACGGAAGAGTGCTGTGCCGGTCGGCGATCGGGGTACAGGGCCTCTACGCCGGGCAGGAGCTCACCGGTTCGCAGATCGTGTTATCCGTTATCGAAACCGGCGAATCCCTTGTGGTGAAGGACCCTCATCACGTTCTGGGCGTTGACTTGACGGAGAAGCTGGGCCCTGTGCTTGTGTCGGCTTTGGGTCATCGTGGAACGGACAATGGAGCCCTCCTGTTGGCCCGCGGTACCGGGGCTCCCGCATACACCCGTTCGGATGTTGATTCCAGCGCGCTTTTCGGCAGCAGAATAGGGTTGGCCTTGGATCTTGTCCGTGCGAGCGCCCTTCGGCAACAAAGCGTGGTGCTCTCGGACCGGGAACGCATTGCGCGCGATTTGCACGACTTGGTGATTCAACGCTTGTTTGCTGCGGGTTTGGGCATTCAGAACCTCAGGCGATTCATGGATGATCCGGCGGCGTTGGAGCGGATGGCGGCCCTGACCGAAGAACTGGACGAGACGATCCGCACGCTGAGGTCGACCATCGAACAACTCCGATCCGCAGATAAGGCTGGCTGAGGTCCGCGCCACTGTGACCTTCGGCCCTGTTCCCCGGTAGCCGTTCACGCCATTCTGGCAAGACTGCACGTCATAAGTTCAGGAACGCCAGAGCGCGGTAACACCAGAGAGTGCCGGAGGACATCATGGTAGGGAACACATCGCCAGGCAGGGTAGTTGTAGGTGTGGATGGATCGGAGGCATCCATTGAGGCGCTCCGCGAGGCTCAGCGCCTTGCCGTCCCGCTGGGGGCGACCGTTGAGGCCGTTGCGTATTGGGATTTCCCGCCGGTTTTCGAAGGCTACGTTGCCATGGGGATCACCGGTTTTGAGGAAGCGGCCGGACAAGTCCTGAACGAGTCAGTCGAAAAGGCATTCGGCATTGACGTGCCTGACAACGTCATTTCGCATCTGGAACAGGGCCATCCACGGCAAGGACTGATCAAAGCAAGCCGCGGAGCAGAGTTGGTAGTCGTCGGCAGGCGCGGCCATGGCGGCTTCGGCGGTCTACTGATGGGATCGGTCAGTTCGGCCTGCGTCGCACACGCACAATGCCCGGTTCTTGTGGTGCACACCCCCGAAAAGGAATGATGAATGAGTGCTTAACACGAAAGTGCGGGCTTGCCCGAGGGCTGGCAAGTCCGCACTTTCAGTGCCCCGGGTTCGGGGTGTGATGGTTCTTTCAGTCGGAGTGCTTGACGGGGCTGATGCGCGCGATAATCGTGGGACACGGCAATTTGGTGAGAACCGCATGCGCCGTCGAACCCAACAAGAGGCGTTTGAAGGCGCCCCGTCCGCGGCTGCCAACCACCAGCAATTGTGCAGTGGCCCCGGCCGCGAGCAGTGCTTCCGCGGGCCGTGTGTGGGTGTCGAGGACCTGGTGCACCACCAAATCCGGGTACTTGTCTGCCAATCCGGCGACGGTTTCGGCCAGTACAACGCGCTCCTCTTCCGTGATGACCTCAAAGTAGTTGGTGCGGGGTACACCGCGGGTAACCCACGGTTCCGGCGTGAGGAAGGCATGGAGAACAGTCAGCTCCTGGCCCTGACGGTCGGCCTCCGCCGCAGCGAACGCGACGGCCTGGGTGGACTCTTCAGAACCGTCCACTCCGACCACAATTCCTTTGCGGTTTGTCATGTCGTGCTCACCGATGACTGCAACGGGACAGCGCGCCACGGCAGCAACCTGCAAGGCGCGGTCGGTCAGGGAACCGCCAGCCCAGCCATGGCCTGAACCAATGACCACCATGGCGGCCTTTTTGGATCTCTTGCCCAAAGCGTAACCGGCACCACCCGAGACGAGGTCGGTGGTGACCTTGACGGTGGGTTCCATCTTGGCGGCCCGGTCCTTGGCGGCTGCAAGAAAGTTGATCCCGGATTCCCGGATCCATTCGTTGTACCCCACAGAATCGTACGCCCAGCGGTCATCCACGGCGTGGACAAGCTGAACCGGCAGCTTCAAGGTGGCTGCTCGATGCATGGCCCATCCCATGGCAGCCTCGCTGCTGGGTGAATCGTTGACACCTACGACAATTGCTTCGTTCATGGCTGGGCCCGTTCTTCGTTGACGAGTTCCCCGGACCTTTGCCGGGGCCTTGTTGCCAGTTTGTACCGGGTTCATAGGACCGGTTAGGGCCGGAAGTCCTTATTCCGGTGTGGCGATGGAGACGGTCTCCTGATATTCCGGGACACGGGCCTTCCACCCCAATTCGTATTTGATGCGGAGGCGAAGGGCTTCAGATGCATCCGGCTCTCCATGGGTGATGTACGTCATTCGTGGGGCTTGCGCTGCTGAATGCATCCATCGGAGGATGGCATCGGAATCGGCGTGTGCGCTGAAACCTTCCAATTGGACCACCTCGGCCCTGATCTTGACGTCCTGCCCATAGACCCTCAGTTCACGCGAACCTGCCGCCAGCGCTGCACCCCTGGTGCCGGCGGCCTGGTAACCGCTCAGGACAATCGCATTGTTGGGGTCATTGCCGTACGCCTCGATGTGATGCAGAATCCGTCCACCCGTCAACATCCCGCTTGCGGAGATGATGATCATGGGGCCACCCCTGAGGTTCAGGAGCTTGGAATCGTCCGCCGTCCGGGTCATGACGGCCACCCCGTACATATCCTTGAATTCATCCGGGCGCAGGCGGTGTTCGTCCGGATGCTTCTGGTACATATAGGAAGCGTCTATGGCCATGGGACTGTTCAGATAGACGGGAATGTCCGGTATGGCACCTTTTCTGCGAAGCCTTGCCAACTGAAGCATGAGCGTTTCGGCCCGGCCAACGGCGAATGCCGCTACCAGAATCACTCCTCCCCGCTTGGCCACCCGGGAAACCACCTCGCCGATTTCAGCTTCCGGGCTGCTGGCTGGATGCGTCCTGTTGCCGTACGTGGACTCCGTCACCAACACGTCGGCTGCCTCCAGCTGCCGGGGAGGATACATGAGGGGGTCATCGTCGCGGCCCAGATCGCCGGTGAAATGAAGGGAGTTGCCGCCCACCCGGATCTGAAGCTGGGCTGCTCCCAAAATGTGGCCGGCGGGTACGAACGTGGCCTCGACGCCGCCGCCGAGGTCGAGGGGCTCATCGAACGCAACGGGGTGGAAGCTGTTGAGCGACTTCACGGCATCGGCCGCTGTATAGAGGGGCAAAGCAGGGGTGTGGATAGAGGACCCACGGTGATCGGCGTACCTGGACTCTTCTTCCTGCAGGTGTCCGCTGTCGGGCAACAGGAGTTTGCACAGTTCATTCGTCCCGTGAGTGGCGTAGACAGGACCTCTGAAACCATCCTTCACCAGCTTGGGAACATAGCCCGTATGGTCCAGATGGGCGTGCGTCAGCAGGACGGCATCAATGGAGGCAGGGGATACTGGGAAGGGCTGCCGGTTCCGCAGGCGCAGCCGTTTGTAGCCCTGGAAGAGCCCGCAGTCCACAAGGATTCGAGTTCCGTGGAAGTCCACAAGGTAGCGCGAGCCGGTAACGGTGTCCGTTGCGCCAAGAAAGCGGAGCGTAGAGGGGTTTTTGGTGCTCATGACGATGCTTCATCCTTAAGGCAGGGCACGGCTGGCTCCTTCTTGATGTCCGACGTTGCACTTTTAGCCGAGTGCTTCTGCGGGCTTGTTCTTCCAGCGTCGGCACATTGGACCGTTCTGGACAGGGCCAAAAGTCACGTGCTGATGAAGGGTCCTTGGACCCTTGTGGCCAAGGCGCCCGTCAGCAAGAATTTGGCAGAGCCGCCCGCACAGGCCCCGGAGTATGCGGTCACCGACCGTCGGACAGGAGAGTCATGGATCGCCGAGAAACATCCGGCCACAGGACCGATTCCCCAGGAGAACCAATCCGCGTGTTCATACTCGACGACCACGAATTGGTTCGTCGGGGGCTCCAAGAACTCTTGGAAGGTGAAGGCTTCGTGGTGGTCGGCATGTCCGGGTCCGCCGAGGAAGCGACGCGCCGGATTCCTGCGTTGCACCCGGACGTCGCTGTGCTGGACGCACGGTTGCCCGACGGGACGGGAATTGAGGTATGCCGTGACGTGCGTTCAGTTGACCCTTCGCTGAACTGTCTCATACTCACCAGCTACGACGACGAACAAGCCCTCCGCGGCGCCGTCCTTGCCGGTGCCGCCGGGTACGTCCTGAAAGAAATCGGTGGAATGGATTTGCTTGGCGCCCTGCGCAAGGCTGCCAGGGGCGAGTCGCTGTTCGATGAGGCCGTCAAGACGAGGATCATTCAGGGCCTCACGGCGCCGAAGAAACAGGATCCCCGAGTCTCGTCCCTCACACCACAGGAGCGCCGGGTCCTCGAGTTCGTTGGGCAAGGTATGACCAACCGCCAGATCGGAGAGGAAATGCTCCTGGCAGAGAAGACGGTCAAGAACTACGTCTCATCCCTCTTGGCCAAACTCGGGTTCGAACGCCGAACCCAGGCGGCGGTTTTCATGGCTCATTCTTCCGAAGAGGATGCCGGGAACCGGCACTGAGGATCAGGACAGCGGGACCGACCATGTTAGCGACGTCCCCTTGCCTGGTGCGCTGGTGACGCTATAAGTGCCATTCATTTCCGCTGCCCTGCGCGCCTGGTTCGTTAGGCCGTTCCCCGGCGCCGGATCCTTAAAACCGCATCCATCGTCCGCCACTTCAAGTGTCAGCCGGCCTTCGTGGACCGCCACGGAAATATTGACGGACGTGGCTCCTGAATGACGCGCCGCATTGCTGAGGCTCTCTGTGAGAACGGCCAGCAGGTGTTTTATGGTGGTTTCGTCGGTGAGGGAGTCAACGGGGCCGGCCAAGGTCAGATGCGGCGCGTAGGGCAAGGATTTGGCACCGGCTTGAATCGACTGAAGGATGCGGCCGCTCAACGGCTCGCGCTCGTGGGTACTGGCCTGAAGCGAATAAATGGTGTTGCGGAGATCGCGGATGCTGGTGTCCAGCTCTTCGGTGACGGAGTCGATCCTGTTCAGAGCAGACTCGCCAGTGGTAAAACGCCGAAGGCTCTGAATACTCAACCCCGCGGCGAAAAGCCTTTGGATCACCAGGTCATGGAGGTCCCGGGCGATCCTGTCGCGGTCCGAGAACACCACTACTTGTTCCCGGAGCCTGTGAATCCGTTCGAGTGCCAGCGCGAGTGCCACATGCGAACCGAAGACCGCACCCATCTCCACATCCATCTTGGAAAAATTTCCTGTACCAGGATCACGTGCCAGGATCAAAAGCCCATGATGGGCTCCTTGGGCGGTGAGGTCGATGATGAGGAGTTTGGCTGGCCCTGCATGCCCGGCAATACCAAGGAGTTCCGTGGAGTCATCGAGGCAGAGCGGCTTCCCTTCTCGTCCCACTTCATGGACTCCGGCGGCATCCATTGGCAGTGATTTGCCAGCGAAATCATCTCCGCGTTCCCCTGCCGTGCCCGCGACTTCATACGGGCCTCCCGGAGAGGACGGGACCAGTATCAAGGCCAGATGGGATGCCGATTCCTGCAAAGCCCTGGCAGCGATCAAGTTCAGCGCTGAATTCTCGGCCCGGTCCACCTGGTCACCACCGAGCATTCTCCCTGTGACGTCCATGCATGCTTCGAGCCAGGACGTCCGCCGTCGGGCGTCTTCATACAGCCGGGCGTTCTCGATTGCCACACCGGCCGCCGCTGCCAACGCCACGGCAAGGTCCTCGTCCTCCGGCGTGAAGTCCCCGCCACCGTCCTTCTCCGTCAGATAGAGGTTGCCGAACACCACGTCTCTCACCCGTACAGGAACTCCGAGGAATGACTTCATGGGCGGGTGGTGTTGGGGAAATCCGTAGGCCTTCGGGTGTTGGCGCAGATCGTGGAGGCGAAGCGGCACAGGCTCGGTGATGAGTAGGCCGAGCACACCGTGTCCGGTGGGGAGGGGGCCGATCCGGGTGGCCTGCTCGCTGTCTATCCCGACGGTGATGAAATGGCTGAGCGCGTTGTCCTCACCAATGACGCCCAAGGCGCCATAGCGGGCGTGAAGCAAGTGGCAGGCGGAGGTCACCACACGGTCGAGCACGGCCTCGAGGCTTAAGTCCTCCGCGACGGCCACAACTGCTTCGAGCAGACCCCGCGTTCTTTCCTGTGCCTGTAGAAGCTCCCCGGCGCGCCCAACGAAGTCCTTCAAAAGGTCTTCAATCGGAATCCGCGATTTAAGCTTCGGCTTGCGGGGCTCAGGAGTTTCGGATGGGTTCACCAGTACCTTTCGACGAACGTACGAGATCCTGTCTCGGGGCCGCAGGGCTCCTTTGATGCCAGACTACTCTGGCGCCTCTGAAGCGGCTACGGCGCATGTGGGCCTTTGTGCCCTGTTGTCCCGGCGCCACCAGACCTACGGTCTAACCATGACGAACAAACCCACGGTTCCGGAAGCTGTGATCCTGGACAACAAGCAGTGTTGGGAGCTGCTGCGCAGCGTCTCAGTGGGCCGCCTCGCAGTTTGGGCGCACGATCACCCCGACATCTTTCCCATCAATTACAAAGCAGACCACGGCACGCTGGTCTTCCGCACTGGCGAGGGGAGTAAGCTCCACGCCGCCCTCAGCGCCACGCCTGTAGCACTGGAAGCGGACGGAGTCGACCCGAATACGGGCGTCGCCTGGAGCGTCGTGGTCAAGGGAAAAGCAGAGAGCATCAAGCTGACCCAGGAAGTGCTGGACACTGTCGGTCTGTTGCTTTTCCCATGGCAGGCCGGGCGAAAAGACCATTTTGTCCGAATCGTTCCCACCTCGTTGACCGGACGCAGCTTCAAGGTGACCCCGCCGCTGACGTGGTGGAGTCCGCTCGACGACGCCACCAGGGCGGGTTTGGAATGAAAACCGGGTTTGGAATGAAAACACAGCCAAGCGCCGCCGTCGCACGTCACGCCCCGGACGAATGCCGGAAAGTGCTGGAGCAGAGCAACGGTGCCCGTCCGGCCATCCTGGTGGACGGACATCACAAGGACGGAACAACACCATGAAGGCACTCGTTTACGGTGGCCCCGGAGAAAATTCCTGGGCGGACGTGCCGGATCCTGTCATCCTGCATCCCACAGACGCAATCGTGCGTATAGACACCACTACCATTTGCGGTACCGATCTGCACATCCTCAAAGGGGACGTCCCTGCGGTCCAGCCGGGACGCATCCTGGGGCACGAAGGGGTGGGGAGTGTCACCGATGTGGGGAGTTCAATCAGTGCGCTCCGCCCAGGAGACAGGGTGATCATCTCCTGCATCAAGTCCTGCGGACACTGCGGCAATTGCAGGAAGGGCCTGTTCTCCCACTGCCTCGGTGACGAAGGACAAGCCGGAACCGGCTGGATCTTCGGCCACCTCATCGACGGGACGCAGGCCGAATTCGTCCGGGTTCCTTACGCAGAAAATTCGCTGCACAAACTGCCCCACGGCGTCACCGACGACGAAGCCGTGATGCTTTCCGACATACTGCCCACGGCCTTCGAAATCGGAGTCCAAGCCGGACACGTGGCCCCGGGAGACGTCGTGGCCATTGTAGGGGCTGGACCCATCGGCCTTGCGGCCATGGCCACGGCCGGGCTCCACGGTGCAGCCACGGTAGTGGCCATAGATCCCGACGAGAGCCGGCTGGCCAAGTCCCGTGACTTCGGAGCCACGCACACGGTCAACCCCACCAAGCCCGAGTGGATTGCGGACGTTCTCGCCCTCACCGACGGGGCTGGTGTGGACGTGTCCATGGAAGCCGTGGGAATACCGGAGACCTTTGACATGGCCTTGCGCCTGGTCCGCCCCGGCGGGCACGTGGCCAATATTGGGGTCCACGGGAAACCCGTCCAACTTCCGCTCCAGGACCTGTGGATCCAGAACATCAACTTCAGCATGGGATTGGTCAACACCAACACCACCCCGATGCTGCTTCGCCTGGTGGCCCAGCATAAGCTCCCCGCTGATAGGTTTGCCACCCACCACTTCGGCCTGGAACAGATCATGGATGCCTATGACACGTTCTCGCGTGCCGCGGAAACAGGGGCCCTGAAAGTGGTTCTGAGCCGAAAACCTCATGACTGATCCGCGAACATGAGACAACGGCTGCTGAACTCGGCCCTGCGCTTTCCGTTAGTGACAGCAACCTTGGTGGTGCTCGTCGCCGTCCTGATCCTCGCCGTCAGCGGACAAATACCTGCGGCCCAGGGGCTCGCAAGCATCTTTGCCCTCAGCGTTGCCCTCTACCGGGCCGGCACCATGATCAAAGGGCTCCTGCGCGGACGCTGGGGCATAGACCTCCTGGCCGTGATGGCCATTTGCTCAACAGTTGCGGTGGGGGAATATTTGGCATCCCTGATCGTGGTTCTGATGCTGACAGGCGGCGAAGCGCTGGAACAATTTGCCCAAGGCCGCGCCACCAGAGAGCTCCGTGCGCTTCTGGACCGGTCCCCGCGGAACGCGCACCGCGAACGGCCCGGAATGCCAGTGGAGGAAATCCTGGTGGATGCCGTGGTCCCCGGAGACGTACTGCTGGTCAGGCCCGCAGAGTTGGTTCCGGTGGACGGTACCTTGCTCTCCGACGTCGGAATCTTTGATGAGTCAGCGCTGACAGGCGAAAGCCTGCCTGCTGAGCGAACCCAGGGCGACCTGCTGCTCAGCGGCACTGTCAACGGGGCCGATGCCGTGCGTATGGAGGCCACAGCCACCGCAGCGGATTCGCAGTACAGCCAAATAGTTGCCTTGGTTCAGGAAGCCGCGGCAAGCCGCGCTCCGACGGTACGGCTTGCCGACAAATATGCGGTGCCGTTCACGCTGGTCGCCTTGGTGCTGGCCGGCGCTGCGTGGTTCTTCAGCCAGGACCCGGGTCGGTTCGCTGAGGTGCTGGTGGTAGCCACCCCGTGCCCTTTGCTGATAGCTGCACCTGTCGCGTTCCTCGCGGGGACCAGCAGGGCCGCACATGCCGGCATCATCATCAAAAACGCCGGCACGCTCGAGCAACTCAGTAGAGTCAAGACCGCCGTCTTCGACAAGACGGGGACCCTCACTCAAGGCAACCCTTCTTTGGCTGAAATCCGGGTGGCCCCCGCCTCAGATCTGTCCGAAGACGCCCTCCTGCAATTGGCCGCCTCCGCCGAGCAGTATTCCACCCACGTCCTGGCGGCGTCAGTCATGGCAGAAGCCCGAGCGCGCGGCTTGGCGCTGGTACCGGCAACGGGCGCGAGCGAACAGGCAACCAACGGTGTCACGGCCGACTGCGGAAGCCACCACGTCGTGGTAGGTAAACCCGCTTACGTCGGTTCCTTGGTGAGCGGCTTCGATATGACCACACTGCCCGCAGGCCATCTGGGGATTTACGTCGGCGTGGATGGTCGGTTTGCCGGCACTCTGATCATGAGCGATCCATTGCGCCCAAACGCAAAGGACACCCTGACGGAACTTCGGAGTCTCGGGGTCGGGGAAACGATGCTCCTCACCGGAGACGCTGCAACCACAGCCGAACACATCGCCAGGGATGCGGGCATCAGCAACGTCCTGGCCGAATGCCTGCCTGCTGACAAAGTTGCCGCCGTAGCCGCGCTTCCGCACAGGCCCGTGATGATGGTGGGCGACGGCGTCAACGACGCTCCGGTACTGGCAGCGGCCGACGTCGGCATCGCCATGGGTGCCAAAGGCGCCACTGCGGCCAGCGAGTCGGCGGACGTGGTGATTATGGTCGATGACCTGTCCAAGGCCGCGCTGGCGGTTGGCATCGGGCAGCGTACCCTTCGAATCGCCCGGACCAGCATTTGGACCGGGATACTGCTGAGCCTCGGCCTGATGGTGATGGCCTCGCTGGGCATGATTCCAGCCGTCGCCGGGGCGCTGCTGCAGGAGCTGGTGGATCTTGCCACCATTCTCAATGCCCTCAGGGCCCTGGGCCCTGGACGGTCTGTTGCGTCGGTGCCGTCAGCGGATGCCCGTGGGGTCAATACCGCTCCGGCTCATCACCGAGTTCAAAGTGGCGGCCATGGACCCGGGTGGGAGTGATCTCCACGTAGGTGTATTTACGCGTCGGAATCCACGGCTTCAGGGGCAGCTTGTCCGCTTCGTCGATCTCCGACTGCGACTCGATCACCCTGGCAGTGCCCTTAAGGACAACACTCCATGCTTCGGCGTCGGCGATCTCCTCCACTTCAAAGGCGACCTTCTCATTCACTGTCAGCTCGGCGAGCTTAGTTCCGGGGTTTGTCCGCAGCAGCAGCCGCTGGTTGTGGGCGATGAAGTTCAGTGGGTAGATGTCCGGTTCACCCAGGACGCTGACAGCCAAGCGACCATGCTGGTTACGTTCCAGGACCTTCCATGAGTCGGCTTCGGATAGGACCGTTCCGGGGCGTTCATCGGTTTCCATGATCTCGGTCTCCTGGGTGGGTGGTGGCTGCTGGCGGATCGCCACGTCGCCGGTGATTCGATGCTCCCGAGCCTATGGCTGGCTTCTCGTCCCCAGTAGAGTCCAAGGTCCCGGGGGCGGGAGCAGCCATCATGACCTTCGACTCTGGCGGTGAGGCCCTGCGGGGTGCAACTGTGAAGCATCGGATGATCGGCCCGGAGGGAAACACCATGGTCCACGGCGTATATGTTGTGTCCGGCGCACCCGAAGCCGGGAAGTCACTGGTGGTCTTGGGGCTGGCTGACGCGCTGCACCGCAGAACGGGCCGAATGGGAATCTACCGGCCAATTGTGAACGGAACAGATCCGGCCGACGACCCACTGCTTCGGATGCTTCGCAGGCGATACAAGGTGGAGTCAGTCCGCTGCAGGGCAGGAATGACGTTGGCTGATGCCCGGGCAGCGCTGGCGGCAGGCCGCGAGGACGAGGTTTCTTCCCAGGCACTGGAGGAGTACGGACGCATCGCCGAAGAATGTGACGTTGTTGTTGTGGACGGATCGGACCTC
The DNA here is from genome assembly GCF_011605365.1 of Paenarthrobacter sp. MSM-2-10-13. NCBI lineage: Bacteria > Bacillati > Actinomycetota > Actinomycetes > Micrococcales > Micrococcaceae > Paenarthrobacter > Paenarthrobacter sp. MSM-2-10-13. Next base: position 103,387 of record NZ_JAAOXO010000006.1, read on the forward strand.
TCAGGCCCGGACGCTGGGAGGGAGTTCGACCTGAACGCCCAACTGGCCAACAATCTGGGGCTGTCGGTCCTTGCGGTCATCGGGGCCCAGGGATTGGGCCCGGAGGAGACCACCCAGGCGGTGGCCGACGCGTCACAGCAGCTGGAGGCAGCCAGATGCCCGGTGTTATCCGTTGTGGTCAACCGCGTCCGGCCAGCAGACATCGACACAGTTCGGGGAGCTGTTAGGGCGGCCACGGGAGGCCTTCCAAGCTACGTGATTCCCGAGGTTCCTGAGATATCGGCGCCCACCGTGGCCGATGTGGCGATGACATTGTCTCTTGAATGGTTCTCGGGCAGATCAGAGCTGGACCGGGACGTGGGCGGCGTGCAAGTGGCCGCTATGAACGCGGAGAACTTCCTGCGGATACTTGAGCCCGGGAACCTGGTGATTGTTCCCGGGGATCGCACTGACATCGTCATGGCTTGCATGGCCTCGGCGTTGTCACCGGAGCTGCCCACGCCGTCCGGAGTCATCCTGACTGATGGCCTGGTCCCTGCCAGCTACGTGCTGCCATTGATGGCACATGCGCCATTTCCTGTATTCGCAGAATCCGCGGATGCCTCCACTACGGCTCAACGTGTTTCGCACGTCCGCAGCGAGATCCACACCGGAGAAAGCCGCAGGGTGGCAGCAGCATTGGGCATCTGGGCTCGCTCCATCGACGAAAAGGAGTTGCTGGAACGTCTGGCGCTGCCGCGTCCGGCGACCATGACGCCGTTGCGATTCCTCAATGACCTCGTAGAACGCGCCCGCCAGCAGAAGAAACGCATCGTTCTGGCTGAGGGCAAAGATAGCCGGGTCTTGCGTGCGGCAGAGATTCTGCGTCGCCGGGATGTGTGCCACGTGACGCTTCTAGGGAATCCGTCTGCGGTCCGCGAGCTTGCCGAAGCCGAGGGCATCGAGTTGGGTGGCATCACCATCGTGGACCCCGCCCATTCGCCATTACGAGAGCGATTCGCCCTGGAATATCAGCGCTTGCGCGCCCACAAAGGCGTGATCCTGGAACGTGCCAGGGAAGTCATGCTCGATGGCGCCTACTTTGGCACCATGATGGTCCACCTGGGGGAGGCCGACGGGATGGTCTCCGGAGCGGCGCACACCACGGCCAACACGATTCGCCCGGCGCTGGAGTTCATGAAAAGCCAGCATGGCAACGGACTGGTGTCCTCGGTGTTCTTCATGCTGTTTCCGGACCGCGTACTCGTGTACGGAGATTGCGCCGTAGTGCCGGATCCAACGGACCGGCAACTGGCGGACATCGCGCTCGCATCGGCGACGACGGCGGCGCAGTTCGGCGTTGAACCGAGGGTTGCAATGTTGTCATACTCCACAGGCGTATCCGGCGGCGGAACGGCCGTGGACAAGGTCAAGCGAGCTACGGATATGGTCGCCGCTGCCCGGCCGGACCTCGCGGTGGACGGCCCCATACAGTACGACGCCGCGGTGGATGCAGCTATCGCGAGTTCAAAGTTGCCGTCATCTGCTGTGGCGGGCAGGGCCACAGTCTTCGTCTTCCCTGACCTGAACACAGGCAACAACACCTATAAGGCCGTGGAGCAGTCTTCCGGTGCTGTCGCCGTCGGGCCCATCCTTCAGGGGCTTCGCAAACCCATCAATGACCTGTCCAGGGGATCGACGATCGAAGACATCATCAACACTGTCGCCATTACCGCTGTCCAGGCGCAGTCGCCCAGCTAGGCCTTTTCATCCTGAGTGACCACCAGGACGGGGCACTGCGCGTGGGCCGAGCAAGCCCTGCTGACGGATCCCATTGGCTGATTGAAGAAGCCACCGGAGCCCCGCCTCCCCACCACGAGCAGTTGCGCCCCGTGGCTTTCTTCGACAAGGACTTTGGCTGGTTCACCGAATTTGACCGTCACTGTTAGATCCTTGGGGCGGTCTGCGCCGAAGGCTCGCTCCAAGGCCTCCTCGACCAGCCGCTTGGCAGTGTCTTCCAATTCCGTGGTGAAGCGTGTCAACTCGGGCTCGAAACGCGAGGCCAAGTAGTAGTCGGACATTCCAATACAGGTGATTACCTCCAAGGGGCCTCCCAACGCAGCTGCCATGCGGCCGGCCATCTGCAGGGTATTGGAGGAATATTCGGATCCGTCGACGCCGACAACGATCCGATCTGAGCGCGAGTGTGTATTCATGGGACCAGCCTGCTCTTCCACCGGTCCGCGCCACTAGGGTCGAAGGGCACGGATCCGGCAGACTGCCCTAATGGGTGTGGGTCCCTCCGTGACGCAGCCGTTTGTAGAGCCAATCCGCCCCCAGAACGCCGGGAATCGCGAGGAGGGCAACGGCGAAGCCAGGGAGGGGAGGAGGAGCCTGGCCCAGGATGCCGGCTACGGGTGGTACATAGAGGAACAGTGCTAACGCCGCCAGTTCCACCCCTACAGCCCACAGCAGCAACGTATTGGTAAACCATCCCTGCTTCCACGCGGGAACGGTAGCACTGCGGCAAGCGAAGGCAGTTGCCAACTGGCCAAGGACCACCGCTGCGAACGCGGCCCCTGATGCGCCCATCAGCACAACGGGGTCCAGCGGGTCCCCACGGCCCCAACCGCTGCCAAAGAGAACCACGGAGAAAGCCCCCATGGCGAACAACGCCTCCGTGGGACCCATGACAGCAAACACCCTGAGCATGAGTTGCCGATCCAGGAGATGCCGTTTTTCGGGAGGCCTGCTCAACACCCGCTTGCCTGGTGGTTCCGCCCCGAGGGCCAATGCGGGAAGCAGATCGGTTCCGATGTCCAAGGCCAGGATCTGGAGAACGCCGAGGGCCAAGGGGAATTGACCACCGGAAAGTGCCCAGATCACGAAGGGCGTGAGTTCAGCGACGTTGTCAGTCAAGTGGTAAGTGAGGAACCGATGAATATTTGAGTACGTGGCCCGGCCCTGTTCTATGGCGGCAACGATGGTGGCGAAGTGGTCATCCAGGAGCACTAGGTCTGCTGCCTCGCGGGCCACATCGGTGCCACTGAGTCCCATGGCCACGCCGATATCGGCTTGACGTAAAGCGGGACCGTCGTTGACGCCGTCGCCGGTCATGGCAACAACGTGCCCGCGGCTCTGCAGGGCTTTGGCCACCCTCAGTTTCTGTTCGGGAGAAACCCGGCTCACCACCACTCCATCACGGTCCAGCAGTGCCCCGAGGACTTGTTCGTCATGGGGGAGTTCAGCGCCTTGAAGGACCATGTCCGGTTGCCCCAGGAGGCCGATTTCCCGTGCAATTGCCGCTGCGGTGGAGGGGTGGTCGCCGGTGATCATCGCAATACGGATTCCTGCACCCCGGGCGGTTTTGATGACATCTGCCACGTCCGGACGGGGTGGGTCATGGAGGCCAATGAGGCCTATTCCTTCGAGGTTCAGCTCAGCCTCTTCTGCGGCCCGCTCACGCCAACTGCCGGCTGCTCCAGGCAGTTCCCTCGTGGCGACAGCAATGACGCGGAGGCCTTTGGCGGCCATGGTTTCTACTTCCCGGGACAGTTGAGTGGCTTCGACTCCGCAGAGGGGAAGGACGGATTCCGGAGCTCCTTTCACATATAGTGTGTTGCCCACAATGACCGATTCCCTCCGACGATCGGCGTCGAAGGCGAACCGTACCTCTGGCTGAAGTTCCTCAGGTGCATTCCCCACAAGGCGTCGGGCCAAAACATCGATCGCCGCTTCCATTGGATCTCCGCTGGCCACCCATTCCTCGCCGTGGAGCACGGCGCGGCCCTGCGACGCGGCGCGGGCCGCACTGGCCACCCGGAGGGCAGAGGGACGGCCTGGCCCATCAACCCGGGCCTCAGGCGTATAGCCGTCACCGCTGATATGTAGCGGCCCTTCCAGCGTGAAGACCTCGACGGCGTTCATCCGGTTTTGCGTCAGCGTTCCGGTTTTGTCGGTGCAAATGAAGGTGGTGGAGCCAAGGGTCTCCACGGCTTCAAGATTGCGGACGAGTGCGTTTCTCGACGCCATACGCTGTGCGCCCATGGCCAAGGACAGGGTAACCGTTGGCAGCAAGCCCTCGGGGATCAGCGCAACCGCAACTCCAATGGCAAACAGGAAGGAATCACGCCACACAATTCCGACCAGAAGTGAGACCACGAAGAACAGCCCGGCGACGGTGAGGGCCACCATGGCAACCAAGCGGACTATTCTGCGCAGCTCCATGGTCAGCGGAGTGGGCGGAGACTTGGTGCCGCTGGTCAGCGCTGCGATGGCGGCTAGCTTGGTGTTGGCTCCGGTGGCCGTGACCAACCCTTCCGCTTCGCCGTTGACCAGGAACGTGCCGCCCCATGCAGTGTCCGTCGCGGATTTGGGTACGGACTCGCTCTCACCGGTGAGCATCGATTCATCGACGCTGCATGCTGACGCCGAAATGAACTGCACGTCTGCCGGCAACCTGTCGCCTGCGGCCAGAACCACCACATCTCCCGGTACCAAGGCATTCGCATGCACCCTCTGAAGCCGCCCATCCCGCCGGACAGTGACGTCGGCCGGGAGCAGTCCTTGCAATCGTTCGGCTGCGTGTTGGGCCCGTTCCTGCTGGATGTGGGCGAAAACGCCGTTGACGATCACCACGATGATGATTGCGATGCCCAGTTGTGGCATGCCTGCCACGTAAGCGAGCCCAGCTGCAACCCATAGCATCAGGGCGAAGAAGTGGGTCAGTTCCCCGAGCAGCTTCCGCCATGGGGGGACCTTTTCGGCGGTGGGTAGAACGTTTGGTCCGGTTCGTCGCAACAGATCGCCGGCCGCCTGCGAGCTCAGGCCCTCGGCGCCCGGGGTCTCGGACAGTGAGGCCGAAGGTGTGTTCCCAAGGGACATCTTCTCTCCAATGCAGGAATGCCTGTTCGATGAAAGACTCCATCGGGGAACTGCCCGCGTCTAGGGTCGAAAGGCATGGTCGGGAGGGGCCGGACCATGAATCAAGCTCGACGTTCTTCGGGGAGGGGTTGATTGCCGTGGAAGCCGATGGGTTCAACCGTTACGGGAGAGCCGCCTGGAGTTGTCCCTCAGAGGTAGCCCCCCGGCATCTCAGGCTAGCTTCGGGTCAGGATAGTGGGACACTGCACCTGCAGGAGCACATGCTGGGCAACGGAGCCCACCAGTACGCTCAAACCGCCTCGCCCTTTGCAACCCATGACCAGCAGCTGTGCTTTTGCTGCAGCAGCTATCAGCGCTTCTCCGGGGCCACGGCTGGTATCCAGGACTTCCTTCACCACGACGGACGGGAACTCGTTCTTGACCCGCCGGACAGCCGCGTCAAGAACGTTCCTGCCATCGGCAGGGTCAACCCCGGGACCCGATGCGTGGACAATGGTCAATTCAGCATCCACACGTTGGGCCTCCTTGGCCCCCTGATCCAGGGCATCCACCGACTCAGGGGAGCCGTCGACGCCAACCACTACGCCGGAACGCTCTTGACGGGCAAGGTCGGGAACAACGGCGACGTCGCACTTGCTGGTAACAGCAACTTGGAAACTGACCGAACCGTATCCCTGCCCCTCCGTGCCGGGTCCGCGGTCTGTGCCCACCACCACCATCGAGTAGGCCGGTGACATGGAAGCGATCGTTGCGGCAGGTTCGCCTGGCAACCGGTGAGTCGTGATGGCCAGAAGGGGAAAGGCTGCCGCCAGCCGTTCCGCTTCCGCGGTGAGCAGATCCTCAGAGCGGCTTAGCGCCAGTTGACGGTCGCTCTCCCGGGGGTAAGCCCACCGATCGGGGATTACATGGACCAGGGCCAAGCCAAGGTCAAGGGACTCTGCGCGGGCCGCAGCCCAGTCAGCCACAGGAGCGCCCGCCCGTGAGCCGCCGAGGGCAACCAGAATCTGCATCTTCACGAACCGATGTTCCCTTCGGATGGCCAAGGGTGGTGCTCTCCACTATCGGCCGGTCGGTCAATCGTCGCAAGGGCCGGAAGGCCCTCCCGCTGAACAGTTCAGTGCACTAGGGTCCAGAGGAGAGGCATCCACCTTCCCCTTCCCGGCGGACGTGAAAGGAGAACATGCGCGTCCTTGTGCTGAACCCCGGCTCCTCATCGCTGAAATACCATGTGCGGGATACCTCAGCTTCCCACCCTGGAACGCGCATCCTGGCGTCCGGACAGGTGGACTGGCCACCTGATGAGCGTTCCACCCAGGACGGTCTGAGCACGGCCTTTGAAGAACTCGATGCCACCGTAAAGAGCCTCGGATCCGCGAGCCCGGAGGCGATTGGTCACCGCGTAGTCCACGGCGGCCTACGGTTCAGCAGCCCGGTACGTGTCACAGCGGACGTAATAACCGCCATTGAAGACCTCAGTCCCTTGGCGCCACTGCACAACCCGGCCAGTATTGCCTGCATGGACGCCGCCGGTAAACGTTGGCCCGACCTCCCACAGGTGGCCGTCTTCGACACGGCTTTCCATCGCTCCATTCCGGACTTCGCTGCGCGCTACGCCATACCGGAGGACGCCTACTTGGCGCATCCTGTGAGGCGCTACGGGTTCCACGGGATCTCGGTGGAGATGGCCTGCCGCGACACTGCAGAGTTTCTCGGGATTCCGATTGCGTCTTTGAATGGGATCGTGGCGCATGTTGGCAATGGCGCGTCCGTCACCGCCCTAAGACAGGGGCTCAGCGTGGACACCTCCATGGGAATGACCCCACTGGAGGGCCTGGTCATGGGTACGCGCTCGGGAGACCTGGATCCCTCAATTGTCTTGTTGATCCAGCGCGGCGGTGCAACTGCCGAAGAGGTTGACCATATTCTGAACCACCGATCAGGCTTATTTGCGGTGGCGGGAACCGCTGACATGCGTGAAATTGGCGTCGCTGCCCTTCACGGAGTACCTGATGCGATTCTCGCCTTGGATATGGCTGCCTACCGTCTGGCCAAATACATTGCCTCCTATTCCATGGTGGTTGGCCGGCCCAACGCTCTGGTGTTCACCGGAGGCGTGGGTGAGAACTCTGCACTCTTCAGGGACAAGGTGGTGGCATGGTTGGGACCACTGGGGCTTTGGCTTGATGAGGAAACGAATTCGGCCAGTAAGGACGGCATCCGCAAAATCAGCGCCACGGACTCCGCATTTCCTGTGCTGGTAGTGCCCAGCGATGAAGAACGCGCCATAGCAGAATCGACGGCGGCTTTGCTCGCCATGCCCCCGAAGGAAAGTTGATTGCACCATGAGCCTGGAAGAGAACGCCACCGCTACCCATGCTGAGTCGAAGGAAGAGAACTTTGACCTCCTGCACCGGTATTGGTCTGCGGCCAACTATCTGACCGTTGCCCAGATCTACCTGCAGGAAAACCCCCTGCTCCGGGAACCGCTGCAAGTGAAGCACATCAAACCCAGACTTCTGGGTCACTGGGGAACAAGTCCCGGATTGTCTCTGATCTACGCGCACCTCAACCGCCTTATCCGTCGCACAAATGCGGAAGTTCTGTTCGTGGCCGGTCCCGGCCACGGGGGACCCGCCGTCGTCGCCAATACCTATCTGGAGGGCAGCTACTCGGAGGTTTATCCCGCCGTTGGCAAAGACATCGAAGGGTTGCGGAGGCTGGTCCGGCAGTTCTCGACCCCGGGAGGCATCGCCAGCCACGTCGGACCCGCCACCCCCGGTTCCATTCATGAAGGCGGCGAGTTGGGCTACTCCCTGATGCATGCCACCGGAGCGGCCATGGACAATCCGGACCTGATCATTGCCTGCGTAGTGGGTGACGGGGAGGCCGAAACCGGTCCTCTGGAGGGCTCGTGGAAGGCGCCCTCGTTCATCAACCCATGCAGGGATGGTGCAGTGCTTCCAATACTTCACCTCAACGGGTACAAGATCTCCGGTCCCACCGTGCTGGGCCGCCGCTCAAACCTGGAGGTAGCATCACTGCTGGAGGCCCACGGCTGGGATCCCGTCATCGTCTCCGGCGAAGACCCATACCGCGTCCACCCCGCCCTCGCCTCAGCGCTGGACGCAGCCTACGCATCGATCCGGACAATCCAGTCCCGCGCCCGCACAGAAGGAGTCGCCGGTCCCGCACGATGGCCGGCCATCATCCTACGCACCCCCAAAGGGTGGACAGGGCCGGTGACAGTGGACGAAAAGCCCGTAGAAGGAACACACCGCTCCCACCAAGTCCCCCTGGCGGGCGTCAGCAAAAACCCCGATCACCTCAAGCAACTTGAGGCGTGGATGCGTTCGTACCGGCCGGAAGAACTGTTCGAGGCCGACGGCCGGCTGATTCCCGAACTCGCGCAACTCGCCCCTGAAGGCGATCTGCGCATGGGTGCGTTGCCGGCCAGCCGTGGCGATGGAGGCCCTGATCTGATGATTCCAGGGCTCGATCAGTACGCCATAGAGGCCGTTCCCCGCGGTGCCGTGATGCATGAGAGCACCAAACCGTTGGGGGAAATGCTCCGGGATATCTACACCGGTACCGCCGAGGACCCAAGGTTCCGCCTCTTCTGCCCCGACGAAACCAACAGCAACAGGCTCGGCGCAGTATTCGAAGCCACCGACAGGTGCCTCCTGGAACCGGCTGCGGCGCTCGCAAACGATCATGTATCCGCCAGCGGACGCGTGATGGAAGTCCTCTCCGAACACCTTTGCCAAGGGTGGCTGGAAGGATATGTGCTGACCGGACGCCACGGACTGTTTGCCAGCTACGAGGCGTTTGCGATGGTAAGTGCTTCCATGACCATCCAGCACGCCAAATGGCTCCAACATGCACGGGAACTGGAGTGGCGGAAGCCCGTTCCGAGTCTGAACATCCTGCTGACCTCCACTTGCTGGCGGAACGATCACAACGGCTTCAGTCATCAAGGCCCGGGTCTCATCGACACCGTCCTGTCCCTGTCCAGTACAGTCATCCGCGTCTATTTCCCTCCCGATGCGAACACTCTGCTGGTCACCGCGGAACACATGCTGAACAGCAAGGACTACGTGAATCTGGTGGTCATCGATAAACAGGAACATCTTCAGTACCTGACCCTCGAGGAGGCACGGAAGCACGCAGCCGTGGGTGCATCCACCTGGGATTGGGCTGGAAATGAGGCTTCTGGAACTCCGGCCGCCCAGAGACCGGACATTGTCCTCGCATGTGCCGGTGATGTTCCCACACAGGAAACATTGGCGGCGTCATGGTTGCTGAGGAAGTATGTCCCTGACATGTCCGTCCGGGTAGTCAACGTCATGGATGCCATGGTCCTGCCACCTCCGGACACGCATCCGCATGGGCTGGCAGGGGAAAAGTTCGAGGAACTCTTCACCGCCGACGTGGACGTTGTGATGGCGTGGCATGGTTACGCGAGGGCCCTGCATCAACTCCTGCACGGCCGCCCGCACCCCGAGCGGTTCCATGTTCGTGGTTACAACGAGCAAGGCACCACCACCACTCCGTTCGACATGGTGGTCCTTAACAAGGTCAGCCGGTACCACTTGGTGATGGAAGCACTACGCCGGGCACATGGGCAGTTTGCAGGGGCAGACCAACTGCTGCAGCATTGCCGGACGCAGTTGGAGGACCACGCCAGGTATATCCGCGAGCACTTTGAGGACCTCCCTGAAATCAGGGACTGGGTGTGGACGCAGCAGCGGAGTCATCACCACCAGGCATTGGGAATGCATCCATCACAAACCCTGGAATAGCGCTCAGCATCCGGCTGGATGGTGAAGGTCTTGCGTTCCTTATGAGCGGCTAACGGATGTCATGATTGAGCTCAGGGCATTATCAAGTTGAGTTAGGTTAGCTTTACCTTGTTGAATCCCTGGTGTGACTATTCAGCCGGATTTGGCCGGAACCTCGTTCGCCGCCAAGCTTGCCACGTTCGGAGACCGTACCGCCGTATGCGTTGGGGACCGCTCCGTTAGCTATGGAGAGCTGGCCGAACTCGTAGGGGCGATGGCGCGGTCGTTTGGTCCCGCCCGGCGCCTGATTGCGCTCGAGGTCGAGAACACCTTGCCGTCGTTAACGGTATATCTCGCCGCATTGGCGTCAGGACATCCTTTACTTTTAGTTCCACCGGGTGGCGGCCAAGCTTCCGAGGCCCTCATTGCCTCCTACGATCCCGACATCGTTGCCCGGTCAGGCTCGGGCGATTGTGTCGTGGAAGTGCTGAGGGACGAGACCAAGCACGATTTACACCCGGATTTAGCCCTCCTGGTCAGCACCTCCGGGTCCACCGGATCGCCGAAACTTGTTCGCCTCTCCGGCGCCGCCGTTCAGGCGAACGCGGCCGCTATCGCCGAGTACCTGCACCTGCGTCCAAGCGATACCGCAGCCACTACGCTTCCCCTCTCTTACTGCTACGGGATGAGCGTGGTCAACAGTCATTTGCTGGTAGGCGCGTCTTTGGTACTGACGGACCTTTCGGTGGTGGACCCCTGTTTTTGGGACCTGGTCCGATCACGGCAGGTGACGTCATTTGCCGCTGTGCCGTACACCTTCGATCTCCTGGACCGGGTGGGCTTCGAGCACATGGACCTTCCAAGCCTGCGCTATATCACCCAGGCTGGAGGGCGTCTGGCGCCGGAGTGCGTCCGTCGCTATGCAGAGTTGGGCCAAAAACGTGGATGGGACCTTTTTGTCATGTACGGGCAGACGGAGGCGACGGCCCGGATGGCCTACCTGCCACCCGACCAGGCGGTAGTCCACCCGTACGCTATTGGAGTGCCAGTGCCAGGCGGAGCGTTCCGGCTTGAACCAGTTCCGGGGTTGGACGCCAGCGAACTTGTCTTCAGCGGCCCGAATGTCATGCTGGGCTATGCGGAGCGACCCGAAGACCTGGCTCTCGGCCGCGAGACAACCGAGCTCCGTACCGGTGACCTTGCGCGTCAAGGCCCGGGCGGCCTCTATGAAATCGTTGGCCGGCGCAGCAGGTTCGTCAAAATCGCTGGGCTCCGGATTGATTTAGGACAAGTTGAGCGGATCCTTTCAGACTTCGGCCTTAGTGCCGCTGCTGCCGGCTCGGACGAGATGGTAGTGGCGGCAGTCGAGGGGAACCGCGATCACCTCGCCTTGGTCGCCAAAACACTGGCGCATGACCTGGGCGTGCCGCGTGCCGCCGTCGAACTTCATTCTGTACCGTCCATTCCGCGGCTGGTTAACGGGAAACCCGACTACCCTGCCATCCTTGCATTGTCCCTCCGGCCCGATTCGGATCGTCAACCAGAGGCGGCCATCATGGGTTCATTGTCATCGACGAGCACAGTGCGGGAGATTTTCGAGGACGTCCTCGAACGCCGGAACGTCAAAGACTCCGACACGTTTGTTTCCTTGGGCGGTGACTCCCTTTCTTATGTGGCGGCTTCGGTTCGTCTGGAGCGCGCTCTCGGTGATGTTCCACCAGGATGGCACCTCATGCCTGTGCGCGAGTTCACGCGCGCCTCTCCATCAGCTGATCGCCCTTCGGTGACCAGCAGATCGGACAGGGTCAGGACGTGGCGGGGACGGCTGTTCGCACGTATGGAGTCAGGTATTGTCTTGCGCGCTGTGGCAATCCTTTTCATTGTGTCCACACACTTCAGGCTTCTCGACTGGGAGGGAACAGCGCACGTCTTGATGGCGCTGGCCGGCTATAACTTTGCCCGCTTCCAGTTGTCCGGCTCCCGCATGGAGCGGCTGCTGAGACAGCTGCGAGCCGCTGCACGGATCGTGCTTCCAAGTGTCGTGGTGATTGCCGTCGCGTTTGTGCTTACGGACGCCTATGGCTGGCAGAACGTGTTCCTTCTGAACTCTCTCTTGGGTCCCCAAGGGTGGACGGATATGTCCCGCTTCTGGTTCGTTGAAATATTGGTCCACATCTTGCTCGGTTTGGCTGTGCTGCTCGCGATACCGGCGGTTGATCGTGCCCTGCGCAGATGGCCGTTTGGCTTCCCTTTGGCCTTGGCAAGTGTCGACTTAGTCCAGCGCTTCGACATCATTGACCTGTCCTATCCCGGGCAGGGGCCCGTTCTTTGGCTTTTCGCTCTTGGATGGGCGGCAGCAGCGTCCCAAAACGTGCGGCAGCGGATAGTCGTTACAGCTGTTTCTTTGGCGACGATCCCCGGTTCATTTACGGATGAACAACGTAGTGCAACCATTCTTGTCGGATTCCTCATCCTGCTGTGGATCCCGACCCTGCCCATACCGCGCGGACTGCATCGGATGACAGCCCTGTTGGCCACGGCTTCCCTGTACATCTACGTCACACACTGGCTGGTGTACCCGTTGCTGGCCGAGGGGAACAAAACCATTGCCGTGCTGACATCGTTGGCGGTGGGCGTGGGCTATTGGGCTGCAGCGACCCGTGCCATGACCGGCATCGAGCGGTGGCTTCGATCCGGCCGCGCCACAGCCCCGTCCGCCGGCCGCTGCGCCGGACCTTAGGTGCTGCCCGACTTTCTGGCGTTTACCTGCGAGCGAAATCGCCGGTGCCACAAGAACCAGGAAACCACCACCAGCGCTCCAACAGCGGCAGCAAACACTGCAGGGCCAGGACCGGTCGAAAGATACTGGGCTAGAGCCGCCAATGATGTGGGCGGCATTATGCCGAACGCTGACGGACCGGATTCGGGTTCCTGCTGTTGATCGGTTTGGGGGAGAGGCATCAGCGGGAGCATGTCATCCTGGTCCGAAGCACTTTGGTCCCCTTGGACGAGCGGGGTCACGGGTTCGCTAAAAGTGGAAAACGCCGGCTCGCTGCCGTCGACGGTGGGGGCAACTTGGACGCGGTAAGCCGTTCCGTTGTCCAACCCGCGAACCACGGTCCTGGTAGCCCCGGGTTCAGTGGTGAGAATGTCTCCCACTTGGGCACCTGCGGGATCCACAATCCGGATGGTGAAGCCACTGGGGGCCGGGTTCGGGGGAGCCGCTGGTGCGGGCTGCACCGGTGCCGGGTCTACCGCGGGCCCTGGACCCGCAGGGGCCGGGTTCGGAGGCTCCACTGGTGCGGGCTGGGCCGGTGCCGGGTCTACCGCGGGCCCTGGACCCGGCGTGGGCGGAGTAACCACTGTGACCTCCCCATCGCCGGGGATGACCTCGACACCGTCCGTAATTCCGTCTTCGTTACCTTCGTTTTCATCGTCTGCTGGACCGTCGTCTCCGTCCTCACCGCCCCCTTGGCCGTCGTCACCACCGCCGGTACCGCTGCCAAAAACGAGAAGTTCAATGTTGTGGAGGGTGTCCGTGCCGTCTTCTCCGTTGTTGTGCTGGACCGTGGTGACTGATCCGGGTGAGCCTACGGTGCCATCACCGCCGGTTGTGGTGATGGTGTAATTGGATTCGAAGTCGGAGAAGACCGCGGTATCGGTTCCCTCTGCAGATGTCAGGATTTCCCGCACGATGCTGATGTTGCCGGGGTCCACTGCCCCTGTGAAGACGGCTTGCTGCAGGGTGGGGCCCACAAGCTCGCCGGCGATGTTGCGCTGGTACGGTGCATTCATGGAGGTGGCACTGCCGATTTCAGTGGCAGGGTTGTTGGGGTCCGTACGCACACTGAGCCGAACATTGAGGTAGCGATCGCCGTCGAGGACGTCGTTTCCACCGCGGCCTTCGAGAACGTCGTTCCCGCCGCCGCCCAGAAGGATGTTGCCTTCGCCCCACACCATTGGACCGTTTAGTGCCGGGCATTCCTTCGATGCAGAACTGTTGATGACCTCCTCAATAGGGGTAGGCAAGGACGGTACGAGCTGGTTTAGTCCGGAGATACGGTCCACGCCCGATTGGTCGAGGACATCACAACCAATGAAGCCGCCGCCACCTACGGTCTTGGGGATGCGGTGGTCGCCGCGGAGTACGTCGTTGAGGGCGCCGCCGGAGAGTGCTTCAACTTCGTTGTATCGGTCCCGGACTCCAACCTGAAGGATGTCCAACGGTGCGATCGGAAGGTCCAGGTCCGCATCTTGCGGCTGGGGGTCGTACACGCCGATTTCCCAGTCGTAGCCCGAAGCTCCGGCCACTTTCTCGACGCCGGGACCCGCAATACCCACGTCGTCCCCGCCCTCCATGTCGTAGTCGTCGTCGCCTCCTTGGCCAATCAGGATGTCGTTTCCAGGCCGTTGTGAGTCGTCCAGAAAGAACAGGTTGCTGGAGTCGCCAATCAGTAGGTCCGGACCGTCGCCACCTTCTGCCCAATCGTTCCCCCCACCGCCAAACACTGAGTCCAGTCCCTCGCCGGCAATCACAAAGTCGTCGTCTTCGCCGGCAAAAGTCTCATTGGAGTTTGCTCCGCCGTTGATAAAGTCCTTGCCGTCACCGCCGATGAGAAGATCCAGGCCGGGACCGCCGTCGATCGCGTCATCTCCCGGTCCGCCCTTCATGATGTCTTCTCCCGCCGAGTCTGTGATGGTGTCATCGCCCAGGCCGCCTAAGACATTGTCGGCGCCATCGCTTCCTTCGATGATGTCGTCCCCAAGGCCGCCCCACATGGTGTCGTTATCAAAGCCGCCATGAATACGGTCACCGAGCACGGATCCGTTGTAGACAGCCTGGCCGTTGATACCGGCCGGGTCCACAGAGTTGGAAGCACGGTATTTGATGGTGCCGTCGGGCATGCGGATGAGCAGTGCAGTCTCATTGCATTGGGACTCGGGGTCATCGGCAACAGTGTTGCCGCTGGCAGCAAAGCCTTGGGGGGTTCCGGCAAGGTTCTTCAGTTCAAACTTGCAATCAGCAGTGGCGAAAGCGTCAGCCTTCAGCGCCTGTGCGTTGGTGTTGCGCATCATCATCTCTGCAAAAGAATTTCCTTCCAGTTGCGACATGAGATTCATTCCAGGGGTGCGGGCCAGGTAGTACAGACGGTCGCCATTCTGAAGATCCGTCATCTGGCTCTCAAAGACATAGTTGAAGGTGCTGCCGAGCAGTCCCCCGAAGAGATTGGTCCGTTCAGCCAAACCACCAATCCATAGATCCACGTCATCAAGGCCGGTGGTGGAAGAACCGTCATTGCTGGCCCATGCATCAATGCTGTTCATGAAGGCCACAGCGTCCACCGGAGGGACTTCACCGGCCAGCGCGTCGGGGCTGACAATCAGCCTGGCGGCTTTTCGCTTATCCGCAACCGTGCTTGCGCCAACGATCGAGGGGTGTTTTCCGTAGGCCGCTACGAAATTGATCAAGGATTGCGGGTGCTTGATGTTCTCGCCGAAGTCGATCCAGTTCGTGTATGGCTCGAGCTGGCCGTCGTTTGTAGTGGCGTGTATTTCCCGGCGCAGGGCATTAAGGCTGGGCAATCCCTCTGAGCGGGCGCGGGTCAGATTGATCGCAGCCAGATCCATGGGAAGCCCCAGCAGCTTGTTCCGAAGCGTGTCGGTGACGAACTCATCCAATTCACTTCCGACTTGGTCGGACATTCCCATAATGATGCTTCCTGCCGCCTCCTCTGACGTCATGAGCCCGGCAGGGCCTCCATCTGTGTAGGCAGGAGGATTCAGAAACCCTTCCAGTAGGGAT
Source organism: Paenarthrobacter sp. MSM-2-10-13 (assembly GCF_011605365.1). Lineage (NCBI taxonomy): Bacteria > Bacillati > Actinomycetota > Actinomycetes > Micrococcales > Micrococcaceae > Paenarthrobacter > Paenarthrobacter sp. MSM-2-10-13. The sequence goes on from NZ_JAAOXO010000006.1 coordinate 118,831, forward strand.
AGATCATTCCGGGTCCCCAGTACATCGTCTGAGGTCCCCCACACGCCATCGGCCCCGGGACTATCCTGGTTTCGACGGGAAATGGTTTCCGTAAGCATCGAATGCCCGAATCGATAGACAGCATGCGCGAATTCTGCACTGACTGCCGGATTGATGTCCGTCTGGGCGAATGCAAAAGGTTCGAAGAGGTTAATGGCAGGCTGGATCTTCCGGGCGAACTCCTCAAAAACCAGATGCTGATACTCCATTTCAGCAATGAACCGCGCAGCTTGGAACAGCCGTTCGCCGTTCCAGCCTTCTGCGCCGCCGGGTAGCTTCCACTCGGCAAGTGCGGAGATACCTGCTGACGATGTGTCTTTGCTGAGGACAGTCTTTACGTCCGCCACCAGCCGGTTGTGCTCAGAGTGGAAGATCTGGTGGATGGCTGTCAGGCCGATGTTCTCGTTGACCCGGCCGTCGCCGGCGATGAAGTGAGCGTTCAGCATCTCATCGTCATACGTGCCGGGCGCTTGGTTCGCGAAGTCCGCTGAAGCTGTTGTGTCGGGGTCCGGATCCGGGGCCACAGGTGGAGTTGAAGGATTGTGGTCAGAGTCCCGAGGTGAGGGATCCGCGTTGTGTGCAATGTCCGTGAGGAAGGGAGTGTTGAAATACGCCACGTCTTGGGGAACCAGCGTTCCGCGCCCTTGGTTTTGGGTTTTGTCTGCTTCCACCAGCCCGGACTCTGTCACAAATTGGGGAAGTCCGTGCTTTGGTCCGGGGACAAACTTTCCGTAGGGATCCGTGAGAAGCATGGGGACGTTGACCACGTCCTTGTCCAGGAGTTGAATACCCAGCAGCTCCCGTGCTTGTATTTTGGCCACAGCCCACGTTGCCATGCCGCCGGCAGAGGGCGTACCGGCCGGCCCGCCCAACATTTTTCCTGTTGAAACGGGCCGCCCCGCGGGACTGTTGGTGTACTCCCGCAGGAACACTTGGTGCGAGGCGTGGGACGAGTAGGTCTGGCTCTGATCCACCCAGGGCGAGTTGGTATTGAGGGCATCCTGGATATCGTCCGGTGTTCCCATAACACCATCGGCGCCAGGCTGGTTTTGACCGCGTGTCAGCGCCATGAAGCGCCTCTGCGGATGGAGGTCATCGGAGGTGCCGAACACATGGTCCGGTCCTGCTACCAGCGGGTCATCGTTCTTCAGCGGAACATAAACTGTCCCGCCGCCCTTGACGGTCTGGTCAATACCGTGGTCGAAGAACTGCCCGAAGAGGGTGAAGAGGGAATTGTACGGCGGGGAGAGCCCAACATCGGTTGTCACGTTGGGGATGGAAAGAGTGTTTCGGGAGGGAACGCAGCCTTCCGGGGCCGCCGCAACGGGGGGAACTGCGTCTGGCTCGGGGTCGGTGGTGCAGGGCACCACGCCGGCGTTTCCTTGGGTCCTGGCCGGGAACCCTGCCGCGGCCACCGCCGCAGGGTTGGTGGATGTTTGATCCGCAATCAGGTTGCTGATGACCCGTGGCCGCGAATCAAAGACGGCTCCGGATTTTTGGGTGTAGCTTGTGGGCGAAGGAGGTCCGCCAAAGGAGCCGCTCTCAGCAGCGGTAAAGGCCTTCGTACCGAGCCTCGGAAATATCTGGTCGGAGGCCCCGAACCTCTCCTGGCCTTGTTGGAGATTGTTGCAGCTCCCGTCGACTGTGCGTAACCCTTGCGACAATAGGGGACTGGCGAGTTGGTTAGGACCGTTCCCCAGCAGCGCCCCGCATGGCCCGGTTTCGGACGTAGTGTTGGCTACGTGGGCCTCGGCAATCTTGATTTGTTTAAGGATGTAGGACAAGTCAGCGGTCGTGACTGTGAAACCGGCGCCAATGGGAAGTTGTGCAGCAGCAGCTGCTACCGGTGGCAGCCCTAACGAGGCCGTCACAGCTAGTACTGCTGAAGCGGCCAGGGTGCGACGGATTGCATCCGCGCTGCCTCGTCGCGGCGTACGTGCGGGTTTTCCTGTAGTGATTTTCATAGCGTCGGCTCCCCAATGCGGTCGTTCCCGTTTCAGTCCACGAGTGAGGGCCATGCTCCAAGGGCTTCCTAGGGAAAACCTTGGCGACGCTTGGGGGTGTTGAGCTTAAGGCGGCCGCGGTCACCATCGCGGCAGAGAACCCTCCATAGCTTTGCCCGGGTTCTACTAGGCCAGAACATGAGATGCAGGGGCCACCGACTCTAGCCCGTTCACGTTGGACTAGATCTGATCATGGTCCGATTTGGCCAGGGTCTGCTACAGCGGAACCCCCGGGTCCCTAGGCGAGACAACTCCACCTGGGGCCTGTGTTGATGCTGCGGCTTGGTCCGGCTCCTGCTCGGCTTCCCCCGGCAGTGAGAGCACGAATCTGCTACCAACATTTGGCCGCGAATTGACACGGACAGAACCCTGATGTGCTTCGACTATGGCCTTAACTACGGTCAGTCCAAGTCCTGCGCCTTCCTGTTCCCGAGGCAGTCCGAGCCTTGTAAAGGGGTGGAAAATTCTTTCCTGGTCCGCAGCGCTAATACCGCACCCGGAATCAGCCACCCAGATTTCGATAGTGCTCGCTGACGTCTTGTCGTATTCAACGGAGGAGTTGATCGCTGGCGATTCGATCCAGGCGGCACCTAAAGAAATCACATCACGATCAGTGGTGGACTGCACAGCGTTTACCGCCAGCCGATCTACTAATTGGGAGAGCAGGTCTGGGTCGGCCCAAAGCCTTCCACTGGGCATGTCGTCAATTTGCCAGCGACGTTCAGCCATAACCTTGATCCTGTCCATGGACTCGGCAAGGAAAGAATCGACGTCAACCCATTCTCGCTTAACGAAGCCAGGGCGGCCGCTTCTTGCCAGCAACAATAGGTCATCTACTAAAGACTGCATCCTGTTCAGCTCCTCCATAAATAACGTTTGTTCCCTGACCTGCAACCACTGATGGTTGGTCTCACCGTGAGGCAGATCGACGGCGTATGAAGAGACCGTGCCCGTGCCCAGCAGACTTGCCGTCCCCGTGGTCGTAATGCCTTGTCGTCGCCGGAGAGGATCGAGGAGCTTCCCCGTTACCGTGAAACCCGCAACCCCAGCCAGTATTAGGGCGGCCAGCGAGGTGAGGCTGTATGGACCGTAACGGGCGGCGCCCACTGCGTCGCGGACTACGGACCACATACCTGGAAACCTGGGACGGCCTGTATGGCACCTCTGGGCGCCAGAGGTAACGTTGCTCGGGAACATGTGACTTCCTTCCATGTCCGGCTGTCAGCGTTAGAGTGTCCTCCCCGAGCCGGCTGCCGATGGTGTGGATCTATTAGTCACAGTAGGCCCAGCGGCTTGGGGAATCCTACGGCGAAGGGTCAGCGGCCTCCGCTCCGACCTCATAGGGTTTTTACAATATTGGCAAGGTGGGAACAGTGGTTTCACCAGCGCGAACGTTCTCCAACGGTTCAACGCGTTAAAGCGCATAACAAGGGTTGTTGGGCACGGGCCTAAGTACACAACCACTGTGACCAAGTATTGGCATGAAAGTACGTCAAAAAAGGCGAGTACTCACTACTGTTGTTCCCCTGTCTGTGCACGATTTGAATGGAATCACTAGGCACTCGACTACCTATTGGGGCACTCCGTGAGCACTCTGAACCTGGCAACTTCACCTGACCGTCTAACCGTCGATTCAGACGACGCTGTCCCAGCGCCGGTGCTCCAGATCTCCATCTTTGGCGCCCTTACGATTCGCCGCGGCGAAACAGAGCTGCACGCCAGCGACTTGGGCGGGCCTAAGCCACGTCAGGTACTAGAAATCCTTCTTCTCAACTTCGGGAGGGCGGTGTCGAAGAATCGCATCATGGACCTGCTGTGGGGTGGGAACCATCCGGCGGTGGCACTTCCTACCTTGGAAAGCTATGTCAGTGTGCTCCGACGCCATTTGCAGCCTGGAACAGGCCGGACAGGTCCTCTGAGGACTGTCAATGGCGGCTATGCAATCGATCGGTCACTGGTGGAACTCGACCTCGACAGGTTCGAGAGACTCACCAAGCGGGCCTGCCAGGCCACGCCGCAGTCCGCATTGGATCTGCTGACCGAAGCCTTGGAGTTATCATCTGCACCCCTCCTTGGAGATGAGCTTCTGCCTGCTTGGGCGGAAGAGGAACGGGCGCTGCAAGCAGCGCGAGTGAGCCATGCGCGGGTTCTGGCGGCAGAAGCTGCGCTTGCTGTTGGGGATTTGGTTAAGGCCACGGAGTGGGGCACGGACGTAACAAAGGACGATCCACTCAACGAACGGGCTTGGACTACGCTGATTCTGGGATTGGAGCGGAACGGAGAAGTTACAGAAGCTTTGAGGGCTTTCGACCGCTGCCGGAGGGTGATGGACAGGGAGTTGGGCTGTGCGCCTGGGCCGATATTGCAAGAGGCGCAGGCCAGGCTTTTGACAAGCTCCGCCGCATGTTACGGACCACTTGAGACCCGCGGATCGAATGTCCCGGTTCCAGAAAGTCCCTCTGTGCAGGCGCTGACGAACCAAGACCCGGAGCGCCTGAGAATTCTCATTGTCGACGATCACACAACGTTCTCCGACTTATTGGCCGGAGCTTTGGATCGGGAACCGGACCTTCAGAGTGTCGGGACTGCGAAGTCGGTTGACGCCGCTGTAACAATGTTCCTTGACTTGCAGCCCGAGGTGGTCATTATGGACCTGTATCTTACAGATGGTTCCGGGCTTCGGGCCGCTGAACGCATTCTGGCAGCAGCTCCTGAGGCCCGGATAGTGATGTTGACGGGAAACCCTTCACAGAAGGCACTGTGTGAGGCTGCAAGTATGGGCATCTGCGGGTTCCTGCCTAAAGATGGAGCCTTGGGCATTATGTTGGACACCTTGAGGCACGTCCGCCCCGGCAACATGATTGTTCATCCGTCCTTGGTGGCGAGGCTGGGCGGTGGCGCTTTACCTCCAGCGGAGCCTTCGGGTCATTAGCCCGGGCGTGACTGACCATGCGCGACCTCTTCGCCGGGAGGGCCAGAGCCAACCTCAACACGTCTACTGAAGATAGCGAACGGCTGGAGGTCAAGTCAGCCGTAGCCAGGTTTCTGACCGCCGGTTTCGTGGCACTCATCGTAGTAGCCACCCCAGTGGCCTTTTGGATATGGGCAGAAGCAGAACGTCACGCCCTCGCCAATGCGAGGGAGTTCACTCAACGTTTGGCTGACAATGTGGTGGGGCCTCTGATAACAAACCAGCTGCTTGACCGAGACCCTACCGCGCTGGAATTGCTGGACCAAAGGCTGGCACCTTGGCTTGCCAGCGGCAGCGTAACAAGAATCAAAGTGTGGGACGAGGCCGGCCGGGTGGTCTATTCGGACAAGAAAAACCTCATTGGCCAAGACTTTGAACATGAGGAGTGGGCCCGTCTCCTGCTCGATGGTGGGCCGGCGACGGCCACTCTGGAACGGCAGACTGCGGAAGAAAACGAGTACGAAGCGCATGCGGGGGAACTCGTTGAGGTCTATGCCCGCTCTTCCTCTCAAAGCGGCGCGCCCATGATTTTCGAAACATACTCTTCGGGCGAGGGCGTGCGCCGCGAACAGCAAGCTGTGCTGATGGGCATGATTCCTCCGACGTTGCTGTCACTGGCGGCCCTCCAACTGACGCAGTTGATTCCAGCCGTACGTTTGGCGCGCAGAATTCAGCGGGATCAGGTGGCCCGTCATAAGTTGCTGCGCTGCGCCATCGAGGCGTCGGACCAGGAACGTCGACAGATCGCTGGTGAACTCCACGACGAGGTTATCCAGGACTTGTCAGGTTTGGCCTATGCACTAGAGGCGGAGGAGCGCCGCGGCCCCTCCGAACTTCGAACCGTGTTTACTCATGCCCGTTCCATGCTCCAGAGCAACATCCGCAGCCTGCGGGCTATGACCAGCGAGCTCTATCCACCTGATCTTGAAGAGTTTGGGTTGAAGTCCAGCCTGCTACGACTTGAGACTCCCTTGGTTGAGCGAGGAGTAGCCTTAAGCCTGGAGATTCCGGAAGACCTCATACTGGACCGGGATCGTGAGGTTCTGGTTTACAGGGTGGCTCGCGAAGCTCTGGTTAACGCAACGAAACATTCCTTGGCCCAAGAGGTTTCCATCCGGATCCGCCAGTCCGGTGGGTGCACCGAGATCACAGTGGTAGACGACGGCGTGGGCTTCGACCCCCAGGGTTCCCGACCGGAAGGCCACTTTGGTTTGAGAATCCTGGGGGACACCATTCGCCAAGCGGGTGGTTCCCTTGACATCCGTTCCCAGCCCGGGGCCGGAACGTCAGTTACTGCGACGTTTGGGGCCTGCACACCCTCAGCCCGCTGGTACAGCAGGCAATCGGCCGCATCTGTGGCACAGGGCCCCACCATTCCGAGGTCCACTTAGCTCAATCCCTCGAAGCACACGTAGTTGGTTTGGATGAATCAGAAAATTGATGTGCCGTGTTACTACAACGACGAAGCGGCTCTTCACGGTTTGTAGTGAATGTTTCGCCGTGATGTATGTTTAAGCCGCTTTTCTAGCGGCAGTGCGCAACAGGATACGCGTTGTGTAGACGATGAGGACTTCGATCTCTTTCCACCATCGGCAGATTGTGTGTCAGAGCTGGTTCGTTTCCGGCTGGGCTGCATGTTCAACCAATGCCTGCAGGTAGTCCTTCACGTCGGCAGCGTCCGCGAGGGACCCGGTGGCGAGCAGCGTCCGGAGCTGCTCTGTGACCAGCCACGCGGCCTGGAATATTCCGGTGGCGTCGTCGGTGGCGAACACGGTGCTGAGCCTGTTCCGTGCCCGGTCCGAGAGAGTGCAGCCGACCCGCAGGAGCAGCCGACGGTTGGCCCAGATCACTTCGATGGGGCCGGCGACAGGGATGTCGCGGATACGCTGGGGCCGGCGGGAGTGCACACGCGTGCTGATCAAAGAACATCCATGACAGCGGGACTACGAGCCCTTTAGCTTTTTTCAAGACGTGGAATCCGATTCACCACAAACCACGGAGAGCCGACAAAGCCGCCCTGTTGTATTCCTGCGATTGCGGACTTGTCGGAGCATAGAAGGGTCCGGTGGCTTCCGGACTTTCCGGAAGCCACCGGACCGTGGGGACAGCCCCGCTCAGGGGTTACTTGTTGATGACCGTGACCGGTCCGGCGGTGCCTCCTACGGTGGACTCAATCCAAACACTGCCGGGATTAGCCGTACCGGCGGCTCCATTGCGAAGCCTCAGGAAATATACGCCTCCCGTTGCCGGGGCTGCTGCAGCAGTCACAGCCACTGTGCCCAGTACCCGGCCAGAAGGACCGTCGACCCGGATAGTGACGGTGCCCCCGCTCACGGTGCTGGTACCACTGATCCTCATGTCGCCGACTTTCCACTGGGCCTGGTCGATGGTGACCTTATCCGGTACCGGAATCACCTTGACCTCATCGGTCCGTACGTCAGGGCCGACGGTGACTGTCAAGCGGAATGTGAGTGGGTTGTTGGTCATGGGATGCTTGTAGACCGGCAGGCTGAACGTCGGCTTCAGCGAGGTGGCTGCGTTTAAGGTGACTTTATCCGGATCCGAGGGACCTGTAAGGACCTGCTCCCAAAGATAGGTTGCACCAGCGCCGGTGGAGCCCGTACCGTCCAAAGTGATGTTCGTTGCGGTGGGGCGGCGCGGGATAGTCTGATCCGATCCGGCAACGGCGACGACGGCTCCTTGGACGGTCACGGGATCGCTCAGGGCCGACTCCGGCCCGGCGCCATTAGTGTTGCTGGCTCTGACGGTGAACCGATAGACGGTATCACCGCTGAGTCCGTCGTAGACCAGTGTGGTGACGTCGCCTGCGACCGTTTTGGAGGCTCCGAAAGCTACGCCGTCCGCGGTGTAAGCCTGGACTGTGTAGCCCGTGATGGCCGGCCCCGCACCGGGGTCGACGGCAGCCCACGTGAGGCTCGCGGTTCCCCTGCCTGCTGTGGGTGCACCGGTGAAGGCCGGGGCGGTCGGCACAGGATCATTGGTGATCCTGAAGTCCACGCTGCCGGTGGGCGAAACGTTACCCGAGGAATCAATGGCGACGAATTTGACCGTACCAGTCTGCGTGATACTGATAGGCCCGGTATACCGCACTGCGGTATCGGAGGTGCCGCCGCCGGACTGTAGCGGATCTGAGCCGTCAAGCGTGTAATAGATGTCGATGTTCGGTTCGCGGGCGTCCAGCGTCAGCTCCTGAGGCGTGGGGAATGTGCCGCCATTGGGCGATGCGGTCACCGACGGAGCGGTGTCATCCGTCTGTGGGACTGCATGAGCGGCCGGATGGGTCTCTCCGTTGCTGCTGACGGATACCACGTATACGTCGTAATCTTCTCCCTCGATAAGGCCTTTGATGGTTGTGCCGGTGGCCTTTGGGTTGCTGATACGCATGCCGGATTCGACTTGTTCGTGGGCCACAATGGACCTGGCGACAGCGCTTACCCTGTAGCCTTCGATGGCCGGCGTTCCAGGTATGGCTTGCGCAGGTGTCCAAGATACTTTGAGGGCGCCGTCGACCTTAGCTGCAGAGATGTTAGTTGGCCCTGCCGGGCCTGATTGCAGAGGCCCGTTCGGGCAACCGCCCATTCCTGGGCCGCCGGGTTCGCCGAATTCGGCAATGGTTAATCCTTGCCGGTTGCCCGACTCGTCCGCCTCTTCCCATGCCATGGCACGCGCGCCGGCAGCGTTCGCCGCGAGCTCGGCCGCGGCGGGATCGTCGAAGATATACGTGGCGGTAAAGGTGTTCGGTCCATCTACGTCAAATTCAAGGGCAGAGGTGTATCCACCTTTCGGAGCCGGTGTCTGCGGTCCGGGGATGGCGCGCACGTCTCGGCGTGCCACGGCGGTATCTTTGAGCGCCGGTTCGATGATGCGTTGTTCCATCTGGTCGCGGTTTACCCCCGAGCCAACGTGTCCCCTGACAATGACGCTGTTTCCGGACAAGACCGAGCCGGCGGTGACATAGGTATCTTGCACACGGGTTTCCCCACCGGCGGCGGTTCCGAACTTAATGGACACAATGTCGCCGGGCTGAATGTCGGGAGTGACGTTCAACCCTGTTCCCGCTCCCCAGCAATACCCGCCTGGGTGGTTGATTTCGAAGGCGACGTCTCCGGCCTGAACTACACCTCGTGCGGAGCCCACAACTCCGACCCCCGAGCGGGTTACTTCGACCGTCGCGGTTTCGCCCACACGATCCTGGAACCCTTCGATCGTGACAAAGTCGCGGTCAGGAAAGACCACTAGATTATTTGGGAAGGCCGGGACGGCGGCATTGGCGGTGGGTATGGCAAAAAGAGTAGTGGCGCAAAGCACGGCAGAGACCGTCGCAATCATCCCGGCCCTGACAGGGTTGCTGGACTTGGTCTTTGACTCTCCCGGTTCGTATAGTTCAGTTTTCATGACAACCTCACAGATCCTGGGTGCATGCGTAAAGGGTTCACGCACGCTCACAACCTAGGATCTGGTCCTTGGGGAAACGCTGGCGCAATTCCGGCGGAAGCCGACACCTCCCCCTTGGACAGGCTGCCGAGTATGGAGTACCTGGGGCGACTCCTAGGGATTCCCTAGAAGTCGGCGCCAGACTCATTGCTATGGCACGGACGGCATTGCTCAAGCACCCGAAGATTCTTGTTCCCATAGTTCTGCTTGCATTGGTGGGCGCTTTGCTGGTCAACATCCTGACAGTTGATCGTCGGCCGGCTCCTGCCCCGTTGGGTGCCTCGGCGACCGTCAGTGGCGGACTTGCTCGTATTCACGGGGTAATACCGCTGGAGAACGACGGCTGGACGCCACCCACTGGATCCGACACGCTGGCCAATCCACCTGGAAAAGAACTCCATCGCGTCCGCATATTGCTGGAATTGACAGCGATGGAGGCAGGCGGGCTGACCTTCGACCCGGCCGAGTACGCTGTCTCCTCGTTGGGCAAGGCGCGGTGGAAAGCCGTTTGGGCTTCTTCCGGCCCCAAAATTGCGCCCCAAGGAGACATCGTCACCAAGACACTCGTGTTTGAGCTTCCGGACCGAGCGATCGACTTATCACTGGAAATGCCTGGCGGACCCGGACTATCCCTAGGGACCAGCCATCATAAAGGCAGCAAGTAGGGGTTGCAGTGCCGGAAAGCTTTCACGAGGCTTCAGGGTTTCCCCAAGAATTCCATAGTCTTCGGCAGGAAATACCCAAGATGGGTAGGGCACAGTCAAGGTACTGAACAAAGGAGACCGGCAATGTCCATTTCACGCCGCCAGGTTCTGCTGATTGGTGGGCTGGGAGTACTCGGCGCTGGAGGCGCCATGCTACCCGCGACAGTTGAGGCGAAGTCCGCAAGCAGGCTCAACGACCGGGACATGCCTCGCCCCTTCCAAGTGCCTTTTGCGCAGGCTCCGGTCCTCGAACCATATGCCACGGGTCAGGATCCTGCTGACGGATTACCCGTGAACTACTACAGGGTGACGGAGAAGGCCGCGATGGCCAGCATCCTCCCGCGCTTGGCAACGCCCATTCTCGGCTATAACGGCCTATTTCCAGGGCCGACCATCAGTTTGGACCAAGGCACTAAGGCCATCCTGAGGGTTCGGAATCAGCTACCGGCCAACCATGCTTTGGACGGGCATGCTCTGTCAACGTCTACTCATCTGCACGGGTCCGCGTCACTGCCACACTATGACGGCTACGCCAGCGACATCACTCATCCCGGCTTCTACAAGGACTACCATTACCCCAACTTCCAGCCAGCACGCACCCTGTGGTATCACGATCACGGAGTGCACTTCACGGCAATAAACGCCTACTCCGGCCTAGCCGCGCAGTACCACATGCACGATCCGCTCGAACGGAAACTGCTTCCGCAAGGCCGATACGACGTGGCTGTAACTATCAGTGATGCTATGTTCGCTGCGAACGGGTCCCTGGGTTACGACGACAACAGCCACTCGGGCCTTTGGGGTGATGTGATTCTGGTGAACGGTAAACCATGGCCCGTGATGAAGGTGCAGAAGCGTGTTTATCGCTTCCGTTTCCTGAACGCTTCCATTTCACGGTCCCTGCGACCGGCGCTCAGTACAGGCGATCCAATGGTGGTCGTTGGAACAGACGGAGGTTTGATACCGCAGGCGCAAAGCGTGTCCAACTACCGGCACGCAGGAGCTGAACGCTACGAGGTCCTGATCGATTTCAGAAAGTACAAGACGGGGCAGCGAATCGAGCTCCGGAACCTGTCCAACCCCAACAACGTAGACTACGACTTCACCAACAAGATCATGGCCTTCGACATCACTGATGAACCCGTTGATACCTCGGACCCAACCTGGAATCGGATCCCAACAACACTGGTGGGTAGCGAAACCATGGCCTTGACCGCAGGGCAATCCGTGAAGACGCGGCGGTTCCGGGTCAAGAGAAGCGATACCACCAACATGTGGACTATTAATGACGACAGCTGGCAGGACGTCATAGCTAGCGGTTACAAGAAAGTAGTCGCTGATCCAGCACTCAACTCAGTAGAGATGTGGGAGATCGAGAACAAATCCGGTGGGTGGTTCCATCCATTGCATATCCATTTGGTCGATTTCCAGATCATTAGCCGCAACGGAAGGGCGCCGTTCGCCTACGAGCGCGGCCCCAAGGACGTGGTGTATGTGGGTGAGAATGAGGTTGTGCGGCTGCTGATGAAGTTCACCCCCCATAAGGGGCTCTACATGATGCATTGCCACAATTTGCCCCATGAAGATCACGACATGATGGCCCAATTCCGCGTAGGCCCCGCAGTTCCGGACCCGGACCCATACGATCCCATGACTGCGGCAAAGGCACAGTGGGACGAAGAAGAAGATTGACCAACCGCAAGTTATTAGGGAGTGACACACATCCCGTGCACCCGAAGGCAGAGGTTCAGGAACCGGGAGTCCCGTGGCACTGGCCGCGTTTGCTGACTATTGCCTTGGTTCCCGTCTTGATCATCATTGCCGCGCGTCTATGGCTGGTGGAGCCTCTCATAGTTTCGTCCAACAGTATGGAACCTACTATCCCGTCGGGATCGGTAGTGCTCTTGTACAAGCCTGGTGTAGCGGCGGGCTGGCTTCGAGCGGGCGTAGTGGTCGCCTTCGCCAGCCCCGTAGACGGCCAAACAGTGATCAAACGGGTCGTTGCCGGTGAAGGAGAAAGCGTTGCTATCCGTGACGCGGAACTTTATGTTGACGACGTTGCCATCCCTGAGCCCTATGTGGACCACAGCCGCATAGACGCGACCTATTTCGGTCCGGAAGAGGTGGCCATGGGCAGCGTGTTTGTTATGGGGGATAACCGCGGCGTGTCCATCGACTCCCGAGACTTCGGCGCCGTGCCCGTAACAGCTATACGAGGCATTCTGCTATCAGGCCAGAAATAGCGGCACCGGAATCTCAAGCACCACACTGACAGCCGGACTCTCCCTGCTTTCTCAACAGTAAACCCGTCAGCCGCGGTGACCCTCAGCCGCGGCTAAATCCACTTCGGGGCAGCTGGCGTCGTTCCTTGGGTGAGTGGCCCGTCGGCATTGACGCCGTTGGAGCCGCGGCCGGTGGCCCATTCGACGACGGCGGGCAGGGTGCCGCTGATGATCGTCGGGTCTGCGGCGGCAGTGTCGCCGAACGTCAACTCCGTGTCATCTACTGTGATGAGGAGTCCGGTGTCGGTACCGCGGGTTTTCCATGCGCCGGTGATGTCTTTGAGCAAACGTTCGAGGACCGGGGCGGGGATGTCGTTGAAGGTGGCTCCGTTGTCCAGGTCCACAGCGTGGACCCATACTTCGCGGGTGCGCATCCATACGGTTTCGGAGGCGGGGACTGTTCTGCCTTGGGCGGTGCGGACCTCGTTTTCCCAGTTCAAGTCGGGCAGGTCGCGCCATTCCACGGACAGGTGCACCGCGGAATGGTCGAACAGGTTCCGCAGTGCAATCGGGGATAGGGTCGCGCCGAAATCGATCTCGTGATTCCGCGCCTCAGGGGAGGGATACATGGGTGTTTCAACCCCTGTGGCAGCCCACTCCACCAAGCGCGCGATCGCGCGGGCGTTGTATCCCACGTGCGCCACCACATGGCGGCGGGTCCAGTCCGGAAGGAGGGTGCCGCCGTCGAGTTCTGCATCGGAGAGTTCGTTCAGTTTGCGGGCGAAGAACGCGGTGCCCCGCCGCGCCTGCAGGAGATCTTCCTGCAGGCCCGGATCGGTGGCGAGATCGTGGCGGGCGACCATCAGGCTTCCTTGACCACTCGGTTGTTTAGCTGGCCCAGGCCCTCGATGGTGGTGACCAGGAGCTGGCCTTCCTGCAGGTACCGCTTGGGGTCCTGGGCATGGCCCACTCCGCCGGGGGTGCCGGTGGCGATCACGTCGCCCGGGTTCAGGGTGATGATGGTGGAGATGTAGGAGACCAGGAATTCGGGGGTGAACACGAGGTCGCCGGTGGGGGTGGACTGCTGGATCTCGCCGTCCACGGCCGAGGTCATGAGTGGGCCGGCGGTGAACTCGTCCTTGGTGACCAGGGCCGGGCCGAACGGCGTGGAGTTCTCCCACGTTTTGCCCTGCAGCCACTGGATGGTGCGGAACTGGTAGTCGCGCATGGAGACGTCGTTCAGGACCGCGTATCCGGCGATGTGGTCCGCGGCGTCGGCCTCGGCGATGCGGCGGCCCTTCTTGCCAATGATCACGGCGAGTTCGGCTTCCCAGTCCACGGTGTCCGATTCCTGCGGCAGCGCCAGGTCATCGTTCGGGCCGATCAGCGACTCGGTGTACTTCGCAAACAAGGTGGGGTGCTCCGGGATTTCCCGGCCCATTTCCTTGATGTGGTTGCGGTAGTTGTGACCCACGCAGATGATCTTCCCCGGTGCGGGCACGACGGCGGCCAGGTCCGCGCCGTCGAGCGCGTGCGTTGCGCCGTTGGCCGCCTTCGCCTTTTCCTCCCAGGCGGGTTCCGCGAGCAGCGCGCCGACGTCGGCGAAGCCGGTGATCTCGGTGAGGGTGTCGCCGTCCTGGCGGACGGCCACGGTGCCTTTGCCGGCGGCGTTTTCGGTGCGGAGGGTGAGGAGTCTCATTTACTTGCGTCCTTCGGTGTAGCTGCGGTTGAAGTTCAGTCGTTCAAAGATGGGGGCGTCACTGAAGCGGAACAGATCAAACTCTGTTTCGGACTGCAAGGACCACTCCTGCCAGGACGGGACCACGAACAAGTCGCCCCTGGCCAGCTGCTTGGTCTCGCCGTTCAACACGACGGTGCCGGTGCCCTCAAAGACCTGCCAGACACTGGATCCGACCTCGCGGAGCGGCTCGGTGGCGGCGCCGGCGCGGAGGCGGTGGAACTCGGCGCGGATGGTGGGCATCACGTCCCCGCCCGTGGTGGGGTTCGAGTAGCGGATGGCGGCGTGGCCCTGGGACACCGTGGCCGGGTGGCCTTCGTCCTCCAGCAACAACTGCTCCCGCAGGGCTGCGTCCGTGTGTTCCCAGCGGTACGCGGCAATGGGGGAGTTGGTGGTGTCATCAAGGCCGGAGAGGGGACGCAGGCCGGGGTGGGCCCAGAGCCGTTCGGAACGGGAAAGGTCCGGTGTGGCTTCGTCGGTGACACGTTCGGTGCCGAACTCAAAGAACCCGGCATCGGCGTAGTGTACGAACGGTATGTCCAGGCCGTCGATCCATGCCATGGGTTGATCGGTGTCATTGTGGTGGCCGTGGAAGTTCCAGCCCGGGGTGAGCAGGAAATCGCCGCGACGCATCGCCACCGGATCCCCGTTCACCACAGTCCACACACCCTCGCCCTCGACGACGAAACGGAACGCGTTCTGCGAATGGCGGTGCTCCGGAGCAACCTCATGGGCGCCCAGGTACTGGATGGCGGCCCACAACGTTGGAGTCGCGTACGGTGTGCCGGCAAGGCCGGGGTTCGCCAGGGCAATCGCGCGGCGTTCTCCACCCCGGCCTACCGGAACCAGGTCACCGGCACGGGCAGCCAACGGATACAAGTCATTCCAACGCCACACATGCGGGACGGCCTTCGGGGTGGGAACCATCGGCATCAGATCGCCGATCTCCGTCCATAACGGAACCATGTTCCCGGCAGCGAAGTCCTTATACAGCTGCTCCAACTGGGCAGCTTCCTCCGGTGTGGGCTCAGGCAAGGCGTGGCTGGCGGCCACTGATTCATGAGTCGTGTTCTCGGCGGTGATGGACACGGGGGCCTCCTCGATAGGGTCCGAACGGTGTTGGCGTAGTTCGACCCTACGGAGGGCCCGGGCGGGAATCAGAGAAGTTTCTGCTGTGCAGAATAACTAAGCGCGTTGCGGGGCCCGCTCTGCGGGGAATGGAGCTCGTTTTAGGCGCAGATCGGGCCTCGCAACGCGGGGGTGGTCGCGTTGTGGATCCTATTCGGCTCCGTCGGCCGGGTTAGCCGCGATGTCCACTTCAAGTTGTCGGCAGGTCTCGCGCAGGGCGGCGACCAATCCGGCGTCGAACACTTTACGGAACCGGGTGGCAGGCGTGGCGACGCTGAGCGCGCCCACCACGTGCCCATGCCGGTTGTGGAGTGCCATCCCGAGTGCGCTAACGCCTTCCTCCGTGCCCTCGAAGTTGGCCGCGAATCCGTTGCCGCGGATAGTGTCCAGCTCCCGCAGAAACGCCGGATACTCGGCGTCGGGAATGGTGTCGCCGCCGATTTCGGCATTCTGGCTTCGGAACAGTTGCTCGATCATGCCAGGTTCCAGTTCTGCCAGCATCACCTTGCCACCTGATGTTCTGTTGGCAGGCATCACGGTTCCTTGCCGGTCACCGATGCGCAGGACGTTGCTGCCTTCCACGGTAGCGAGGAACCTCACTTTCGTGCCCACGCGCACCATCAAGTTAACTGTCTCATCGAGCCGCGAAGACAAGAGCTCCATGTGAGGCTGTGCCAGGTCCCTCAGGAGCCGGGTCCAGCTCAGTCCTGCCGGGCCCACGCCCATGGCCGGCCCGGGGACGTACCGGCGGTTTTCGTCCTGGACGGCGAAGCCGCGATACACGAGCATTGCCAGAAGCCTGTGGGCAGTAGAAGGTGCAACACCCAGCTCGGCTGCTGCGTCCTTGAGTCGAAGGGCACCGCCGTCGCGAAGAAGCTGGAGGAGCTGTAAAGCATTGTCCACAGCCTCGATGGAGTACGTGGGCCGTTTCTGGACAGGTTTCCGGTTCTGGGCCGGCATCCCGCGCTGCTTCGAGGCTGAGTTGTTCTGCACAACAGAATTCTATGGCCTTGTTTGCCTGACCCATCCGAAAGTGGTGGGATGAATCACTCACTTCCCGCTGCAGCGTCGCAAGAGGCATCCTCCAGAATCGTCGCCGCTGCTGTTCCCAGCACTGAGGCCGGTCCGCGGTTTTCCAAAGGCTCGGCACTAGCCGTCCTGGTGTGCTGGCTTCTGGTGGTTTTCGACGGCTACGACCTCATTGTCTACGGCACCGTCCAGGCCTCCCTGATCTCCGAGACCGGCTGGGGCCTGACCAAAGCCACCGCCGGGACCATTGGGTCCATGGCATTCCTCGGCATGATGATCGGAGCGATCTTTGCAGGCCGGATGGCCGACTCCTGGGGACGGCGCAAGACAATCCTCGGGTGCGCGATCGTCTTTTCGATCTTCACCATCCTGTGTGCGTTTGCTCCCAATGCGGCGGTCTTTGGTGCCCTTCGCCTCCTGGCCGGCGTCGGGCTTGGCGGGCTGGTGCCGTCGGCCAATGCCTTGGTGGCGGAGTTGGTCCCCACAAAATGGCGCTCCACCATCGCCACGCTCATGATGTCCGGCGTCCCGATCGGCGGCTCTCTGGCCGCGCTGGTGGGAATTCCCCTGATCCCCGCTTTCGGGTGGGAGGTGATGTTCCTGGTGGCTGTCCTGGCGCTGGTGATCGTGGTGCCGCTGGGCTTGAAGTACATCCCGGAGACGCTGACGCCGGGCTCGATGAAGCGTACTAAGTCCAAGAACTCCTCTGGTTTCGGTACTCTGCTCCGCGCCCCTTACCTGGGTGTCAGCATGCTCTTTGCCCTCGCCACCATCGCCACCTTGTTCGCCTGGTATGGTTTGGGCACGTGGCTGCCCAATCTGATGCAGTTGGCGGGCTACAACCTGGGATCGGCTCTCACCTTTGCGCTGGCACTGAACCTCGGTGCCGTTGCCGGATCGGTCATCACGGCATGGGCGGGCACACGCTTCGGGCCGATTCCGACGGCCATAACGGCAGCCGCCGTCGCCGCCGTCGGACTGGCCGTTCTCCTGGCCAGCCCGCCCGTTAGCGTCGTCTATGCCGCACTGGTGCTTGCCGGCGTCGGAACCCATGGCACCCAGTGCCTCATCATCGCCGCGGTGGCCAGCCACTATCCCGACTACCTGCGGGGGACAGCGCTTGGCTGGGCGTTGGGCACAGGCCGGATCGGGGCTGTCATCGCACCCCAAGTGGGTGGCCTCCTTCTGGCAGCCGGAATGGGCGTCAACTCAAACTTCCTCGCGTTTGCCGGAGCCGCAGCGATTGCCGCGGTCCTCCTGGCCGGCATCGGACTCAAAATCAAACTCACCATCTCCCAAGGAGCACACAATGTCTGAGTACCTCAATTCCACTGACGTCCTGGTTGTGGGAGGAGGCATGGCCGGCCTTGCAGGCGCCCTGGCCCTCCGCGAAAACGGCGCCAACGTCACGCTGGTAGAGCGGGCGCCCGAGTTCGGCGAGGTAGGCGCCGGCCTGCAAATGGCACCGAATGCATCCCGTGTCCTAAAGCGCTGGGGCTTGCTGGAGAAGGCACTGGAAATCGGTGTCCAGCCCAAGCACTTGGTGTTCCGGGATGCTGTTACCGGAGAAGAGCTGACGAGGCAGTCGCTTCAGGGGGAGTTCAAGGACCGGTACGGCGCACCGTACGTGGTGATCCACCGCAGCGATCTGCACCGGGTTCTCCTTGAGGGCTGTGAAGCTGCCGGGGTGAAGCTCATCAACGATGTCATGGTGAACGGCGTGGAAACGGTGAACGGCAGGGGAGTAGTGCACACCGAGTCGGGTGTGGACTATGAAGCCGATGTGGTGATCGCTGCCGACGGATTGAAGTCCACGCTGCGCCCGCTGGTGGCCTCGGATGAACCCGTTTCCTCCGCTTACGTGGCATACAGGGGAACCGTGCCCATTACGTCGGAAACCCCTGCTGCGGACCTCGAAGACGTCGTGGTTTATCTCGGCCCGGACTGTCACCTGGTGCAGTACCCCCTGCGCAAGGGGGAGCTGCTGAACACTGTGGCCGTTTTCAAATCGCCGTCCTTCGAGCGCGGTGAAGAACAATACGGCGGAGTGGACGAGCTGCAGGCCGCCTACCAGGACTGTGTTCCGGCGGTGCAGGCGGCTCTTGCGAACCTCGGCACGGGCATCCGCTGGCCCATGTACGATCGCGACCCCATTGAAAACTGGGTCGCCGGCCGTATGGTTCTGATGGGCGACGCCGCCCACCCCATGCTCCAGTACCTTGCCCAAGGTGCCTGCCAGGCCCTCGAAGACGCCGCCGTGCTGCAAGACGTCACCGCAGGCACCGTCTTCACCGCTGACGGCGTCAACCCGGCCGCGTGGGATGAAGCGCTTGCCGCGTTCAATTCCGCCCGCGCCACCAGGACAGCCCGGGTCCAGCGCACCGCCCGCGTCTGGGGCGAGTCCTGGCACGTTTCCGGCCTCGCGCGGACACTGCGCAACTTGCTGTTCAAGAGCCGCAAGGACAACGACTTCCAGTACAACGATTGGCTGTATGAGGCGGCGGGCCAAGGCGTGCCTGCACTGGAGGCGGCCTTGGTAACCAGCAAGCAGCCTGCCTGATGTTGGGCGTTTGTTGAGGGGGCCAGCCGGACCTGGTTCCCTAAAACAGGGGCCAGGGCACGGCCGGCATCTCCCCGCTCGGAGCCGGAAAGCGCCCTGCCGCGCGCAACCGCTCGCACCGAGTGGTGAGCGATGCGATTTCTTCGGCGCTGAGCAAGTCGGCCAGGTCCCGGCCGAGCTCACCTTGCAGTCCTTCGGTCACACGATCGATGCCTTCGAGTTCCTCGTCCGTAAGAGCATCGCCCAGCCAGCCCCACAGCACCGTGCGCAGCTTGTGGTCCTGGTGGAAGGTCAGTCCATGGTCCACGCCGTGCCGGACGCCGTCCGTCATGGCGAGGATGTGGTCGCCTTTCCGGTCGGCGTTGTTGACCACCGCATCGAACACAGCCATTCGCCTGAGCGCGGCCGAGTCTTCGTGAACGAGGGAAACCATCCGTCCGTTCTCATCCTGTCCTTCGAGGACGTGTTTCCATCCCGTCTCCGGTACGTGCTCCGTCGCGAGCAGGTTCACTGCGCGCTGGGTGGGGTCTTGCTCCTGCCAGAGCTGCACCATTCCAGCACCCAGGGGACCATCGCGTAGCCAGGTGCGTGGCACGATGTCCCAGTCGAAAACCTGCGAGACCAGGTAGGCGGCTACTTCGCGGTGAGCCAGGCATCCGTGCGGAAAATCCCATAGCGGGCTTTCGCCTGCTATGGGCTTGTAGACGACGTCGACGTCGGCGATGCTGCCCAGGAAGGTAGCGTTCGACGCCGTCGTAATGCGGCCGGTGAGTGTCAGCTCGGCGGTCATGAGCTCCGGCGCGGGCATCAGGCCTCGGGAAGGGCGCAGACGTGCCCGTCGGCGTCCATGGGGAGACCGCACAGCGGGCACGCGGGTCGTCCGGCCCCGACGATCTCCCGGGTGCGTTTGGCGAAAGCGCGGGCGGTGCCTACGGGCATGCGCACCAGCAACATTTCGGCCGCGTTGGAGCCGTCCTCATCACGTGGTTCGTCGTCGTCATCGAGGTCAGCGATGGGGTACGCCTCTATGACAACCTGCGCAGTGGTTGGATCCCAGCCCAAGCTCATGGCGCCTGTGCGGAACTGTTCTTCAACGGCTTCCAGAGGGTCATTGTCTACAAGTTCAGGGGGAGTACTTGTGGGAACGCTGAACGGGTTGCCTTGGACGGTGATGAGCTGATCGAGGATTTCGTCGATCTTATCCGCGAGCAGAGCCGACTGCTGCTTCTCCAAAGCAACACTCACCATTTGCTTTCCCGTACGCACCTGCAGGTAGAAGGTCCGCGACCCTGGAAGGCCGATGGTGCCAACAACGACCCGATCAGGCCAGGCAAACTCGTGAACAAGTGTAGGCATGTCTGTATTTTAGGCACATAAGGTTCACAGAGCGTTGTGCCCCACACCGCCGCCCACTGGCGCATCCCCGGCGGGGACAATATTTGTAAGCCATGACAGATCACCCGCGTCTGTGTTGGTCGCGTATACGCTCGGCCGGCTAGGGCCGTAGCGCACGATCGAAACAGAGGCAGGGCCCACGTTGATTCGCTGAAACAGGTCAAGGTGCATGCCGAGCGCGTCGGCGAGGATCGACTTGATAACGTCGCCATGACTTACGGCAACCCATACGGCACCTGGCCCGTGCTCGGCTTCGAAGGCCGCATCGTGACGTCGAATCGCTGCCACGGAACGAGCCTGCATTGCCGCCATGGATTCACCACCGGGAAACACGACGGCGGCTGGTTGCGATTGCACAACCGGCCACAAAGTCTCGGTGGCCAGGTCGCTGAGGGAGCGGCCCTGCCACTGGCCGTAATCGCACTCGGTGAGATCCGGGTCGACCGGCGCGTACGGCGTGCCGGCCTGGCGGTCGATGATGAGCCGGGCCGTCTGTTGGCAGCGCTCAAGGGGGCTCGATACGACCGCGACTACCGGGACGGCCGCGAGCCGGTCAGCTGTCTGAGCCGCCTGTTCGCGGCCCACCTGGTCCAGGTCGACACCAAGGGCCCGCCCGGCCAGCAGTCCAGTTGCATTGGCCGTGGTGCGGCCGTGCCGCACAAGAATAACTGTTGCCATTGACCAAGCCTAACCACCGGATGCTTGGGGACAGAGCTGGTGCAGCGGGGAAGCAGCTGGTGGGCAGGTCCACCGATGGGGTTTTGCCAGTTACCCATGGAGGTCGCGGAACGGCGCCAACGGCCCTTCGACACGGACAGGAAGTGCGTCGTCGCCCCTCAACATGGCGCGGAGCAACCTCCGTTGCTCCCAACGGAGAAGCAGGGACGCCCGGCCGCGCCGGAGCACCAAGTCTCCGTCCGGCGTCGAGTACCGCTTCTGCAGATCCGGCAGCTCATCTTCCTGAAGAAGTGCAACCGTGCTGCCCGAAGCCTGGTCGACCAAGCGCAGCAAAGAGGAAGGTCCCGTGAGGTCGGTTGCGACAAAGCGGTTCTCGCTGGCGGCAAGGATGGTCCTTTGTGCCGCGCGCGTCACTACCAGCGGCCTGGAGGGCCCGCCCAGCAGCTCGCTTAGTACGTCGGCTGCGGCGTCAGGGCGGCCTGTTCTCTGCGCCGCCGCCTGCATCTTCTGCAACCGGCCGGGATCGCGCAGTACCTGGTCGATCTTCCAGCCGATCGTTGCGGCGGTGTTGCAGCGTACGGCTGCCCCCTGCTCCATGAGGTAATCGCCGTTGCGTACTTCCTGACCAGGGATCGGGTTCACAAGGACCATGGGGAGACCCGCGGCCATGCATTCCGACGCCGACAGCCCGCCCGGTTTGCCCACGAACAGGTCCGCCCGCTGCAGCAGCTGCGGCATTTCCGCTGTGAAGCCAAGAACGCTGTAGCGGTCGCCGGCCGACGCCACGAGTGCCCCGATGCGCTGCCGCAGCGCATCATTGTGGCCGCACACCACTGTGGCCGTGAAGGCTGAGCGCATATGCAGTGTCTGCCGAACCACCGAGACAGCGTAGTCGCCACCGGTCGCACCCGCAGAGATGAGCAGCATGGGTGGCTTGTTGGAATCGCGTACGGGCCCCGGACTGAGCTGTTTCTTGATGGGGATCCCCGTGGCAGTCACACGGTCGGAAGGAAGACCAAGCGCCATCAGCTCCACCTTTCCTTCTTCCCGGGCCACAAAGATCTTGTGGAATGCCCCGGAGAGCCACAAGCCTTGAAAGTCGTAATCGGTGGTGACCACAGCTGTCTTCGCATCGATCAGGCCGCGGAGAAGCAGTGCGGCCAACAGCTGGGCCGGAAGGAAATGTGTGCACACAATCGCGGTGGGCCGGAACCGCTTGATCGCACCAACAACCGGACTGGCGTTGACCCGCGTCCAGGGGTCAATCGGGCCACGGCGACGGAACGGCGGGTTGCTGATGTCGTAGCCCCATTCGACGAGCCACGGCAGGCCTTCCACGAGGACGGAGTAGCCCCGGCTCAAGAGTGCGCGGTAGAGGACGCTGCTCACCTGCAGCACGTCCAGCACCTGCACCTCGGCGATGTCAGCGCGCGCGGCGCATGCTTGCTGCACCGCCGCCGCGGCGCTGTTATGCCCGGATCCCACGCCAGCGGTCAGGATTAGTACGCGCTGTCCGCTGGCGGTGCGTTTGTCTCGTGCAGACGTTGTGCGCATGAGGTGAGGCTAGCAGTCTGCATCCCCTTGATGACCCGGTGGCCGTGGCTTGATGTCGGTTCGACCTCAGGGAGGCGTTGGGTCTCCAAGTGGCGGTTTGAGCAGAATCCGGTGATGATAATACTCTCAGTCCTACTGAACCGGCATGGGCCACATAAGCCTCTTCCGGCCGAAGTGGTCGGATTCTTGTTCTCTGTCGTTGCGAGGAGCAGCTCATCGTCCGCTTCAGACCACTGGCCCGCATAGCCTCGGTTTTGACCACCCCGCTTGCGCCGGAGGATGTCCTGGCGCTTTTCAACCCTGTCTTTTCGTCCCGTCAGTTGCGCGGGGTGGTCACGGAGGTTGTCCATGAGACGGCCCAATCGGCCACTATTTTCTTTCGGCCCGGCCGCGGCTGGCATGCCCACCTGGCCGGTCAGTGGGCGCGGATAGGTGTAGAGCTCAACGGGGTTCGCCATTGGCGGTCCTATTCCCTGAGTTCACCGGCCGGCAAGGACCCGGCTATTACTGTCACTGACGTTGGATCCGTGTCAGGAACTCTGGTCCGCAAAACGAAGGTGGGTGATGTCCTCTTTTTGGCTCCACCCCAGGGCGACTTTGTCCTCCCTGAGCACCCCCGTTCACTCCTGATGCTCACGGCGGGAAGCGGCATCACGCCCGTCATGTCAATGATCCGGACGCTTGTCCCAAGCCGGCCCGATGCGAACGTTGTGCTGATCCACTCTTCCCGCGGGCAAGGCGACAGTATCTTCCGGGAGGAACTGGCTGAACTTGCTGATCAATTTCCTAACTTCCGGCTTGTCCAATGGCACACCGAAGGCCGTGGCCGCATGAACTTCACGTCCACGGCCGTGTTGGACGAGGTTTGCCCGGACTGGCGGGCCAGGGCGGCGTATGCGTGCGGCCCCGAGTCCTTCCTAGATGACGCGGAAGCCATGTGGAACCAGGCGGCGCTGGCCGGTGCCGCTGCTTCCGCGAACGAATCCAAGGGTGTAAAAGAAGTGGGTTCGCTGACGATTGAGCGGTTCAGCACTGAACTCCGGGGAGGGGATGGAGGCGAAGGTGGCATAGTGACATTTGAGGCTTCCGACCGCGAGGTCTTTGCAGGCGGCAACGTTCCCATTCTCGACGTCGGGGAGGACGCAGGGTTGCTGATGCCCAGCGGATGTCGCATGGGCATTTGTCACAGCTGCCTCACCCCGTTGCTCGCCGGAAGGGTCCGCGATCTTCGTACCGGTGAGGTCCGCGGGGCACCTGGGGAACTCATCCAAACGTGCGTCTCGGCAGCTGCCGGACCCGTCAACCTCGGAATTTGAGGAGTACCACCGCATGTCAGTAGTTTCAGCCATGAGCTCCGCCACCGCCGTCGGGCCCAAGACCCGGCCCGGTGCCCTTGCCGAGGCCGGCAGGCCGACAGTGCGGCCACCTGCGGCAGCCCACCTGAGCGACGAACAAGTAGCCCAGCTGGGCCGTGAGCTCGATGCCATACGTGACGAAATCCTTGGCAAGCGCGGATCCAGCGACGCCGCCTACATCAGGCGCATGATCAAGATCCAACGGGGGTTGGAAATCTCCGGTCGTGCCGCGCTGCTGGTGGGTAGGAACAAGGCAGCCTGGTTCACCGGCACAACGCTCCTCAGCGTGGCTAAAATTCTGGAGAATATGGAACTGGGCCACAACATCCTCCACGGGCAGTGGGATTGGATGAGAGACCCGGACATCCACTCCACCACGTGGGAATGGGACTTCGTTACCCCCTCGCGCTCGTGGCAGCACACTCATAACGATCTTCACCACCGCTGGACCAACGTGGTGGGCAAGGATCGCGACGTCGGGTACAACCTTCTGCGGATGGATCCCGATCAGGAATGGAAGCCTTTTAACCTGGGCAATCCCCTGTATAACGCCTTGCTCGCGCCCGTCTTCGAATGGGGCATAGCCATTTACGACTTGGAGATCCCCGAGTACAAAGAAGGCCTGAAATCCAAGGAGGCCATGAACAAGGATCTCAAAGCGCTGGGGCGAAAGGCGGTCAAACAGTTCGCTAAGGACTACGCCGCCACTCCTGCCTTGGCCATGCTTACAGGCTCCGGGAAGCAAGCCCTCTACGGCACACTGACTGCCAACGCTATCCGTAATGTCTGGGCCCACGCTGTCATTTTCTGTGGCCACTTTCCCGAGGGAACCGACACGTTCACCGAGGAAATGGTGGAAGGTGAAACCCGCGGCGACTGGTACGTACGTCAGATGATCGGATCGGCCAACATCTCAGGGCCCCGGTTCATGCACCTGATGACCGGAAACCTGTCGCATCAAATCGAGCACCACCTCTTCCCGGATCTGCCGTCCAACCGCTACGCCGAGATCGCACCCAAGGTCCGTGAGATCTGCGGTCGCTACGGTCTGAAGTACACCACGGGGCCGCTGCTGAAACAGGTGGGATCTGCGTGGGCTAAAGTTTTCAAGCTCGCCCTGCCCACAAGGAGTTAGTGTCTGCGTAGCTTCGGTGTGCGCGGACGTGTGACGTGGTGTTCTGGTCAGTTGAAGGTGAGACCAAGCAGGGCGTTTTCGGTGACTTCGGGCAGCGCGGGGTGAATCCAGTATTGATTGGCGGCGAATTGACGTACGTCGAGGTCGAAGGCCAGGACAGTGATCATTTGCTGGATCAGGGTGGATGCTTGTGGGCCCATGTAGTGGGCGCCGAGGAGTTTGCCGGTGTCCTGATCGGCTATCAGCTTGCAGATGCCGGTTGTGTCTTCCAGGGCCCACCCAAAGGCCACGTCCCCGTAGTCCTGGACTTTGACGGTGACGTTATGGCCGTGTTCGCGGGCTTGGGATTCGGTCATGCCTACCGTGGCAATCTGGGGGTGCGTGAAAACGGCGGCGGGGACATGGCGGTGAGGCATTTCCTGAAGCTTGTCCGGGTTCAACAGATTGTGGCGGACGGCGCGCATCTCTGCGTTGGCTACATGCTTGAGCATGTAGGGCGAGGACACGTCGCCAAGAGCCCACACGCCGTCGGCGGAGCTCGACCGGCCGTACTCATCGACCTTGATGCGCCCGTCATTGGTCATGTCGATCCCGCCGGAAGGTAGGTCCAGCAGGTCTCCGTTGGGGGTGCGCCCGGCGGCTACCAGCAGTACCTCCCCGGTGGCGGTGGAGCCGTCGTCGAGCCTGACGGAAATACCGTCATCGGTCTGATCGGCGCCAACGGTGGTCCTGCCGAACCGGACATCGAAGCGTTTGGCGGCCAGGGTGTTGAAACGATCGTGAAGGTCCTCATCGAGGTTCTTCAGGAGCGTGGAGCGGGCGATGATTGTGACGTCCGTGCCAAGGGCGTCGAAGACGTGGGCGAACTCCATGGCAATGTAGCCTCCGCCAATGATCACCAGGGATTTGGGCAGCTGCGGAATCCGCATGATGTCCTCATTGGTGTGGTACCGCACGCCGGAGTCGGCGATGGCCCCGGGAATAACGGGTCGGGAGCCGGCCGCGACGACGATCCGGTCGCCCGAGATGGTTCGCTGGTGGACCCCTTGGCCGGTTCGCAACGTACGATCACCAACGAAGACGGCGTGCTGGTCATAGACGTCGATGTTTGGGGTCTGCGGTCCGCGGCGATACTCTTCACCGGCAGCGGAGATGGCATCGATCCGGTTCCCGAAGATGCGGCTCACCATGCCTGGCCAGTCAACGGAGTTGACCTCGGCCTCCAAGCCCAGCCTTCCGGACTCCGCGGTCTGCAGTGCGACGTCGGCGGTGTGAACGTACATCTTCGTGGGGATGCAGCCTACGTTCAGGCAGGTCCCGCCGAAGGAAGCCTTCTCGATGATCGCGATCGATTGGTCCTCGAACCCGGGTCCGGGAATGGAATTCCCGGACCCGGTGCCGATGATCACCAGGTCGTAGTGTCGGTCTACGGCAGTCTTGCTGGCAGGGGTGTTCATAAGGGTTGTCCTCGCTCTTGGTTGTTCCAACCCTACTGAACTCCAACCTCACGGTTAGCGCAGCCTTGGCCGGTAGCTTCGCGCGTCCGCGAAGCTCGAACACCCCTGGCGGGTTAACCGGAACTGACTGGCGACCACATCTATGTTGGCCCCGACGCCCTATGCGATGGGCGCGGGTGGTTGTTCTCCGCTCAACACTGCCAGTGCGTTATCAGCGGCCAGCATGGCCATGGCTGTGCGTGTCTCCACGGTGGCTGAGCCGAGGTGTGGCACGAGCGCAACATTGTCCAGCCCAAGAAGTTCGGGGTGAACGCTTGGCTCTTTCTCGAAGACGTCGAGCCCGGCACCGGCAATTACACCCTCTCGGAGGGCTGTTGCCAGCGCATCTTCATTCACGATGGGTCCGCGC
The DNA here is from genome assembly GCF_011605365.1 of Paenarthrobacter sp. MSM-2-10-13. NCBI lineage: Bacteria > Bacillati > Actinomycetota > Actinomycetes > Micrococcales > Micrococcaceae > Paenarthrobacter > Paenarthrobacter sp. MSM-2-10-13. Next base: position 145,663 of record NZ_JAAOXO010000006.1, read on the forward strand.
GCAGTGTTGATGAGGAATGCAGAATTCTTCATTGCAGCGAGTTGTTCGGCCCCGATCAGGTGATGAGTGGCGGGACCGTACGGGCAGTGCAGGGAGACGACGTCGGCAACGGCCAGCAGCTCGTCGAGATCGACGCGTCGGGCGTCCAGTTCGGCGGCGATTTGAGGATCGACTTCGCTGCGGGACTGGTAGACGATCTCCATGCCGAAGGCTTTGGCCCTCCGCGCGGTTGCTTGGCCGATGCCGCCCATGCCTACGATGCCGAGGGTCTTGCCTTGCAGGCTGGACCCGAGGAGGAAGAACATGCCCCACTTCCAAGCTTGGCCGGAGCGGATGAGTCGTTCGCCCTCGCCGAGTCGTCGGGTTGCCATGAGGATGAGACCGAACGCGATGTCGGCCGTGGCCTCGGTGAGGACACCGGGGGTGTTGGTGGCCACAATTCCCCGTTGAGTGCAGGCGGGCACGTCGATGTTGTCATAGCCGACGGCGACGTTCGCCACGACTTTGAGCTGCGGGCCGGCGGCCTCGAGCAGTTCTGCGTCGACGCGCTCGGTGAGCAGGGACACTATGGCATCGGCTCCGGCTACGCGGCGCAGAAGTTCTTCGCGGGTGATGGTCTGGGGACCAGCCCAGGCATCGACGTCGTGTTCGGCCCGAAGCTTTTCAATGGCAGCCTCGGGGATGCGTCCCGTGACGACGACGCGGCTCATGCGGTCACCATCCAGTCGCGGAGGCGGCCAAGGCCGTCACGGATGTCAGCGACGTCGATGCCTGAGTAGGCGAGGCGGATGTACTGCCGCTCTTCTCCGGGTTGGCGTCGGCCGAAGTGCTCACGGGTGCAGAAGGAAACTCCGGTTTTGTAGAGGGCGTCGCTGGCGAAGTCGCCCACTGCCGTGTATCCCATCTTCTCCATGACGTCGGTGACGTCCGGGAACAGGTAGAACGTGGACTGCGGCACTGCGACGTGCATCCCGGGGACGGAGTTCACGAGCTCACAGGCTGCATCCCGGCGTTCACGCAGGATGTCCAACATCTGCTGGACGGGTTCCTGGGTGCCGCGGAGTGCTTCGATACCCGCCCACTGTACGTAGTGAGTGGTGCAGGATTCGTCGTTGGTGTTGAGGGTGCTGAGTACTTTGGCGATTTCGAGGGGCGCGACGGCGCAGCCGAGGCGTGAGCCTGTCATGGCGAACTTCTTGCTGAAGGTGTAGAGGATGACGGTTCGCTCGGCCATTCCCGGGATGGATGCGATTGAGCTGGAGACACCCTCGTAGCGGGTTTCGAAGTAGGCCTCGTCGGAGAGCACCCAGAGGTTGTGCTCTTGTGCGATGTGGGCGATGGCTTCACGTTCGGCCGTGGTGGACTCTGCAGAGATGGGGTTCTGTAGATCGTTGTAGATGATCGCTACGGTGTTCGGGGTGATGGATGCGCGTACCTGGTCGAGGTCAATCGAGAAGCCCTGGCTGGTGGGGAGGTAGCGGTACGGTACCGCCGTGCCGCCGAGGTATTCGATCTGAGACTCGTAGATCGGGAATCCAGGGTTCGGGTAGAGCACTTCCTGCCCGGGGTTCATCACTGCCTGCAGGAACTTGGTGATGACGGGTTTACCGCCGGTCATCACCACGACGTTGTCGGGGGAGAGGGTGATGCCGCGGCGTGAACCGAGGTCCTCGGCGAGGGCTTCGCGCAGTTGAGGGATGCCGGGGCCGGGGCAGTAGCCCGTGTAGCCGTCAGCGATGGCTTTGGTCATAGCTTCGATGATGTGCGGGGCGGTGGGGATGTTGATGTCGCCGAGGTGGAAGGGGAAAACCAGGTTTCCTTTGGCCTTCCAAGCCGCTGCCGCTTGGGCGACGCTAAAGGCGGTTTCGGTGCCAAGCCGGTCGAGTCGATGCGCGAGTTGCTGCATGCTGTGTACTCCTCGTTGAGTAAGGGTCTTTCGCAGACGCTAATACTTAACTAATATATCAGAAACGTTTGATGTAACTTAGGCATACCGGACCCTTCAGCCACTTCTGCCCTACAGTGGATGTATGGCAGCCAGCCGCAATCCGCTTGATGACCTGCGTGAGACCATTGGCCACTTGGCCAATCAGCTCAAGTTGTCCGGCTCGGAACGCGTGGACGATCTAATAGGTGATGTCACGGGCGCAAGGCCCGGGCCGGCCCGGCCACTTTCGGAGGTGCAGTCCGAACTGGACTCGCTGGTGGGCCTGGAGACCGTGAAGGAACAGGTGCGGGCCTTGGTCGCCTTGCTCCAAGTCCAGGCCCGCCGTAAGGCTCACGGCCTCCCGGAAGTTGCCACGTCTCAGCATTTGGTGTTTTTGGGAAACCCGGGGACGGGCAAGACCACCGTGGCCCGGCTCCTGGCCGAGATGTACCGCGCGGTGGGTTTATTGCAAAAAGGGCATTTGGTTGAGGTGGATCGCTCGGGCCTGGTGGGGCAGTATGTTGGGGCGACTGCCATCAAGACGGACCGCGTGATCCGACGAGCGCTCGATGGTGTCTTATTCATCGACGAGGCCTACGCGCTGGCACCGGAAGATGGCCGAATGGACTTCGGCCCCGAGGCAATCGAGGTCTTGCTCAAGCGAATGGAGGATCACCGCCATCGGCTTGTGGTGATTGTGGCCGGCTACCCGCGCCTGATGGAAGCTTTTCTGCTCTCCAACCCCGGACTCCGTTCACGTTTCGCCCGGGAGATCACGTTCCCCAACTACTCCGTTGATGAGTTGCAGACCATATTCCACCGTATGCTGGCCCAGCACGAGTACATTTTGGAACCCGGTGCGGACCAGATGCTGCGTCGAATCCTTGCCGGGCTCCATGCCGGGGAGGACTCCGGTAACGCACGCTTTGCCCGCACGTTGTTCGAGCAGGCACTCAACCGACAGGCCCTGCGGCTCTCGCTTGATGAGGCTCAAAGTCTGGATGCACTCGATCGGGAGGCCGTCATGACCCTCACCGGAGTAGACCTCGTCGAGGCAGCGCTGGCTTTGGGTGAAGAACCGGAACCAGAGCCGACGCCGGAACCGGAGCGGTCGCGCTGGTGGAGCTGGCTGGTCTGAGTGTTTTCGGGCGGTCGGTCCGCGTAATATCCGGCTGCAGCTGCGGCGTCCAGGCTCACCTATACCGGACGCCGCAACAGTTCTAGGAGACCGGATCCTCGTGGTTTTTCGCGGGCTTGTGTCCGGCGATCGCGGAACGGACGTCGCCTTCTTCGTGCCCCTCCTCCTTCTTGCCGAACGGCAGCACCTTCAGCAGCGGATGCAGGATGAGCATGATGACGAGGCCCCAGATGGCTCCCAGAATGGCAGAGCACAGCGTGTTCACCAGCCAGGCGAGGAAGCCGCCCACTACAGGGATCCCGGCGAAGGGTGACTCAAGTACATGAACCAAGTCGTAGGGAGCGTGCCAGCCGAGATCGTAGGCGCCCTGCAACATGATGTGACCGCCAACCCACAGCATGGCGATGGTCCCGATGAGCGTGATGGCACCCAGGACGGCCGGCATGCCCTTGACGAGCAGGCGGCCGAAGCGCTGGGAACCCGCGGAGTCCTTGGTGGTCAGGTGCAGGCCGATGTCGTCCATTTTGACGATGAGCCCTACCGCACCGTAAACGAGGACGGTGATGATTACTGCTACGACCACCAGGATGAAAGCCCTGACCCACAATGACTCAGCTGCTACCTCATTCATGGCGATGACCATGATCTCGCAGGACAGGATGAAGTCCGTGGTGATGGCGCCCTTGGTCACCTTGGCCTCGGCCTCGGGTCCGCGTTGAACGGCCGGCGCTTTCTCATGCTGGGAGTGGCCACGAAGTTTGTGCCAGACCTTCTCGGCGCCCTCGTAGCAGAGGTAAGTGCCGCCCAACATGAGGATGAACGGAATAACTCCCGGAATGAAGGCGCTGATCAGCAGCAACGCCGGGAGGATGAACACCAGCTTGTTCCGCAGTGAACCCCAGAAGATCCGCTTGATCATGGGCAGTTCGCGGGACGGGTCCGCCCCGGACACGTACTGCGGAGTCACGGCGGCGTCGTCAATGACCACGCCGGCGGCTTTGGCCCCTGCTTTGGCTGCCCCTGCGGCGATGTCGTCGACGGATGCAGCCGCAATGCGGGCCAAGGCGGCAACATCGTCCAGAAGCGCTACCAGACCGCCGCTCATAGAACCGCCCCGTCCTGCTGAGGGGTGGACAAGAGAGTATGGCAACCTAAGGAAAAACGCGTAATGGGCATGATCGGATTATATGTTGCGGTGACAAAGAGCAGATGGCCAAAACGCGCGCAAAGGGACAATGTCAGTCCTAGGTGCGGAAGGCCACACTGACGGTGCGGTTCCGGGGACGGTTCCGGGCCGGGACCCTGGTCACGCCGTTTCGCCTTTCACCCACGGTGTTCTCGATGCTGCCGATTCCCTCCACAGCCATCCGCACAACGTCGCCGGTCTTCAGAGGTGGGGGTGTCTTGGACCCGTTCCGTCCCCAGAGTTCAGCGAGGCAGCCGCTGCCGCAGGTTCCGGAGCCGAGGACGTCCCCCGGTCGCACTACCGAGTCCTGGGACGCGTAGGCAACCAGCTCAGCGAACGGCCAACCCATGTTGGACAGCAGATCCTGGCCTATGGGCTGCCCGTTGACTTCCACAGCCATGGAGATGGGGAGAAAGCCCTCATCGTCATGCAGGTGTTCGAACTCATCAGCCGTCACGATCCAGGGGCCCACAGTATTTGCGAAATCTTTGCCCTTGCAGGGACCTAGGCTGACTTTCATTTCGCGGCGCTGAAGGTCCCTGGCGGACCAGTCATTGAGCACGGTGTAGCCAAAGATGTGCCGGTGGGCATCTGCCGCTGACAGGTTACTGCCGTCGCTGCCCGGTACATGCCCGACGACGGCGGCTACCTCGGTCTCGAAGTCCAGTTCGCTGCATCCCGCCGGAATACTGATCACATCGCCTGTGCCTGTCACCGTGTGGGGGTTGGTGAAGTAGAACGTGGGTGCCTCGTACCATTCCGCAACAACGCCGGCCACGCCGTCGATGCTCTTCCTCACACCTTCCACATGCTCTTCAAAGGCCACGAAGTCCCTGATGGTGGCAGGTACCAGCGGCGCCAGCAACTCTACGTCCGCAAGGGCAACCGAAGGTGCGCCGCGAAGCGTTTCCGCGGCGATCTCCAGCGTTCTTGCCAAACCGGCACTCAACAAGTGGTTAACGGTTTGTCCCTCCGGCAACCCGAAGCAACTGCCGTCATCCACGAACCCGGAGTATGTACCGCCATCGTGATTCCAGCGGGCGATCTTGACCATGTGTTTCCTTAGGTGGTGGGGCGGACGGCGAGGCTGGCCGCAGCGCTGATGCCGAGGCCGGAAGCGTTGCCGGCAAGAACTTTGGCGGCATCGGCCGCGGTGAATCCTGCTTCGCTAACTGCCCCGACGGGATCGCTGGAGCCCATGTCGAATGGATAATCCGAGCCGAGCAGGACTTGCCCGGCGCCCGCCACCTCAACGAGGGCGCGCAGCTCGCGGGTGCTGTGCACCAGGGAATCGAAGAAGATCCTCTGAAGATACGTCGACGGCGGTTCGGCGCACCGCTGCGCCTCGGGGCGAACCTTCCAAGCGTGGTCCGATCGGCCAAAGGTGGTGGGCAGGTAACCACCCCCGTGCGCGGCGAGGATCTTGAGGTCCGGGTGACGGTCCAGGACCCCGCTGAAAATCACGTGGGAAAGCGCGACGGCGTTCTCTGCGGGCTGGGAGACCGTATTGGACAGGTAGAAGCGGTCCAGTCGTTCGTCCAGGGAGCAGCCAAAGGGGTGGAGGAACACGATTGCGTCCAGTTCCGCAGCCCGGTTCCAGAAAGGTTCCAGCCGCGGATCGGAGAGCTCAACAGTGCTGCGCTCCGGGTCCCCGGGCGTGGCAGCAAAAGAGCCGATCTCCACGCCCAGCAAGCCGCAGTCAAGAACAGCATGTTCCAAGGCCTCCACCATTAGCTGCGGATGTTGCAACGGAACCAAGCCCAGCCCGTTCAACCGTTCCGGTGCCTGCTGGACAAGATCCCGGACTGCCTCGTTTGTTTGCATGGCAAGCCGCAGTGCGAGCTCTTCCCCGGCAAAATAGTAGAAATGCGACGGCGACGGTGACACCAGTTGTACGTCCACTCCTTGGGCGTCCATGTCCGCCAGCCGGCGGTCAAGATCAGTGAGCTGCGGCCACCGTTCTTTGATCATGAGGCCGGAGTTCGCCATGGACTCGGGACCGTTCCGCCTGACTTCCAACGCCTGCAGTTCTGCGAAACCTTCAGGGTCAGCGGTGGCCACCAGCTGCTGCAAGGCCGGAATCAGAACGTGGGCATGGACATCCACAGTGGGCTGTTGGGCTGTTTCGATGTGGTTCATGCGGGTTCCTTAAGCATGGTGGAGAGCGAGTTCATCAGGCCCGGAACATTTGCGTCCCTGACACCGTCCAGCATCCATTGACCAAGCTGGACTGAGGCTTTGACGACGGCCGTTGCCCTGTCCAGGCGGCGGTCCGCGAACTCCTTCCAGAGGGTTTCCGTGACGTGGTCCGCGGCGATCAACAGCTCCGCAAGTACCGCGGCGTCTTCCAAGGCCATGGCCGCGCCTTGCGCCACTGTTGGAGGGCAACTGTGCGCCGCGTCCCCAATGATGACGGTACGGCCGCGGTTCCACGGTCCTTCCACCAGGTGCGAAGTGAACCACGTGTAGTTGATTCGGGCGCCATGGTCCAGGTTTGAGCGGATCTCGTTCCACGGGCCGCCGTAGGCGGCGGCGAGTTCGGCCATCACCTTGGGGCCGTCTTCCTGCTTGCGTTCCTGGGCCTTCTCCACGAGGTAGGCATAAATGGTGTCCGGGCCGGTGGGGCAGTAGCCGGCGATGAAACACGGCCCTCCGTAGGTGAGGTCGGTCCGGACCACTTCCTCAGGCCGTTCGACGAAGGCGCGCCAAATACCCATTCCCGTAGGCTTGGGCTCCACCTCGATGCCGATCGCTTTGCGGACTGCGGAGTGCAGTCCATCTGCGCCGATCAGGAGGTCGTAGCCCGAGGTGCCGCCGTCGCCGGTGCGGACGGTGACGCTGCCGCCGTCGTCCTCTATGTCGGTGACGGTCTTGCCGTAACTGATGCGGGCACCTGCCTGCACGGCGCGTTCACGCAGGATGGCAGTCAGGTCCGGACGGTACATACCGAGCGTCGCCGGAAGGTCGTCGCCACCGGTCCGGATGTCGTCCAGGACGGCAATCACGGTACCTGCGGGATCGGGGGCGCGCAGGCCGAGGGTGCTGAACGCGTACCCTTTCGCCTCCACGTCTTCCCAGACGCCAAGATCGCGCAGGACGCGCAGGGCGTTTCCCTGCAGCGTGATACCGGAGCCAAGGGTTTGTGGCTCGGTTGCCTTCTCCAGAACCTCCACCTCGATCCCGGCATCTGCCAGAAGGATCGCCGCAGTGAGTCCTGCAGCCCCTGCTCCGACGATTCCGACCTTCTGTACTGCTGCCATCTTTGACTCCTTTGTGGTGACGGCCATACTGCCTATTGTGCTGCTTCTCGCGCGAAGCTGTTTCTGCCCTGGGCTACTTCGGCTGTGAAACCGGAGGGCGGACCAGCTATCGCACGGCTATGGGGTTGACCGGGGAACCGACCGCTCCGGTGATGGGAAGCGGAGCGGCTGTCAGCATGAACTCATACCTGCCGTCAAGGGCGCATGCTTCCGCCAATTCATCCAGATCCCACATTTCGCCGAGGAACAGCCCCAGATTGGGAATGGCGATCTGGTGGAGTGGCTGGAAAGCACCTTCAAACTCGTTGGGCCGGACTTCGAATCCCCAGGTGTCTGTGGCGATTCCGGCGATCTCCGAGGCGTGCAGCCATGGTGCCGTGCTGAACGACAACCCGGGAGCGGACCCTCCGGCGTAATCACCCCAGCCTTCGCGGCGAACACGCGTGTACTGCCCGGTGCGGAGCACCACGATGTCGCCGCGGCGAACTACCGAGCTTGGACCCTGGCGTTCAATGGTGCGCTCCAGGTGCTCCGGGGTGATGGCGAAGCCATCGGGCAATTCCCCGTCAGTACGTCCAAGCTCCGGCCCCATGGCGCGGCCAACATCCAACAAAACACCACGGGTGACGATTTTGGCGGCGGCGGTTTCTATCCCGGTGAAGAGGTCGCCCTCAGAGGTGACAACATCTCCCGCGGCCCGGCCGTTCCAGGCTTTGCCGCGATCGAAGATGTGCCCAAGCCCGTCCCACTGAGTAGAGCACTGCAAGGGCATGGCGATCACGTCATCAGCCCCACCGAAGCCGTGCGGGAACCCCTGGTTGCCGCGCTCCGCGTCCACCCCGGTGTCGGTCATGGTGTGAACCGGGTTGGTGCGTCGACGCCACCCCTTCTGGGGGCCATTAGTGTCGAAGGGCTGGGACAAGGAGAACGCATCGCCAGACTTCACCAACGATGCCGCCTCCACGCGCTTGCCGTTGTCTATGAAGTTGAGGGTACCGAGGACGTCGTCGTCGCCCCAGCGTCCCCAGTTGTTGTATAGCTGAGCCGCGGCGGCGATGCTGCCCATCGGGTCAGAGGGCCGGATCTGGTTGGTCTCAACGGCGTCGGCGGTCACTGTTCGTCCTTGCAGTGAATGCGTTGGGTTCCCAGGCCGGTGATGGTGCCCTCCATGACGTCGCCGTCCTGCAGGAGCCGCCCCCAGTGCTGGCCGTTGCCCGCGGGGCTTCCGGTCAGAACCAGGTCGCCGGGCCGAAGAGGCATGATTTGGGACGCTTCGCTGACCAGTTTGGCGACACCGAAGATCATGTCCTGTGTTGACTCGTCCTGCATGGCCTTCCCGTTGAGCTCCAGTGTCACTTGGACATCCTGAGGGTCGCCGAAGAACTTGGCGGGCACCAGCAGGGGACCGGTGGGCAGGAAGCCCGGTGCGTTCTTGGCGCGGTACCAGTCCGAACCGATGGCGGGCATGTCCTTGCGGAACACATACTCGCGCGTGGTGATGTCGTTGACCATGGTGTACCCAAAGACATACTCGAGAGCTTCTTCCGGGGTTACCCGGAAAGCTTCCTTACCGATCACGGCTGCTAGCTCGAGTTCCCAATCGTGGGACTTGCTGTATGCCGGGAGGGTGAGATCGTCCGTGGCTGAAGCGATAGCCGTGGGGAGGCCGATGAAGAAATAGGGTGTTCCCTGGCCGGCGCGCTCATCCATCATGGCTGCTGTCTTGGCGCGCACCTCTTCGGCATCCTGGCCGGCTTCCCGGTGGGCCACGGCCAGATCGATCACGTGCTTGCGGTAGTTGGCGCCGGTCTGTAGGACCTGCGCCGGTTCCACTGGAGCAAGGACCTCGACGGCGGACAAGGCAAGGCCCGCCTCTTCACCGGCCGAGGCTGCGAGCTTGTCAAGTTCGTTTTCGGTGGTCTCCCAGTGGTGGATCAGGCCATTGATGTCACTGTCCAGGGGGAGGACACGTTCGCCTACCAGCAATCCTGCCCTGGCCTTTGTGTCGCCGGGTTCCTGGAAGCGGATCAGCGAGTACGTTGCGTCAGCCATGTTCCTAGCCCCGACCCTGCTTTGCGTAGGGGTTCAGGAGGGCTTCCTTCATTTCGGCGGATGCACCTTCTTCCGTGGCGGTGAAGCCTTCCGCCGGCGGGAAGGATTCTGTCATGGAGTGCGGCATGGCGCCGTTCTTGTAGAAGTTGTTGGAACCTTCCGAGGGCTTCCAGGTGTTGGCGTCCCAGTCCGGCACGTAGTTCCGGTAGCCGCCCGAGTTGAGCTCAACGCGCAGGCCTGAGGGGTCGCGGAAGTACAGGAAGTTCTGTTCGCCCACGCCGTGGATGGAGGGGCCGTATTCCATGGGGGTGCCGTTTTCCATCATGACGTCAGCAGTGCGGAGAAGGTCCTCGGTGGCGTCCACCCAGAACGCGATGTGGTTGACGCGGCCGGCGCGCTGGGAAGTATCTTTAACGACGCCGAGGTCGTGGGACTTCTCGTTGGTGGTCAGTACTGAGAAGACGGTGATGGGTGCTTCGTCCAGGTCAACGAACGCCATGACGCGGAAGCCCAGTGCCTCGTTGTACCACTTGGCGAATCCGCGGACATCGGAGGAAGCCACCGTGACGTGGTCCAGGAAACGGGGAGCGGCTGCGTGGCTGCTACGGCGTTCGGGACGGTCGGGGTACGTGGATTCGAAGCCGGGCTCGGCAACGAACTTCTCCACGTCATAGAACAAGCGCATGTGGTGGCCGTAGGGGCCGGTGAATTCGTAGGCCTTGCCGAAGCCGTGGCCACCGGCCGTCCAGGTGCCCTGCACACCTGTTGCTTCAACACGGGCTGCTGCGGCTTCCAGTGCTGCTTGGGAGTTGGTGCGCCACGCCATCCGGCCGAGCGATGCCTCGGGGCCTTCAGTGATGACCAGGCTGTAGCGGTAGTAGTCGCCCCAGCAGCGCAGGTACACATTGCCATCCACGCGATCAATGATGCGCATGCCGAATTTCTCCTCGTAGAACCGTGCCGAGGCTTCAACGTCCGGAGTGGTGATCTCGAGGTGGGCAAGATGGGAGAGGGGAGTTTCCACGATGAATTTCCTTCTGAGTGCTTGATTGCTGGGACAGTTATCTGCAGGTCCTGTAACAACCATGAGCCACATCACGTATTCGGAGAAGAGCAAGTATCTGATAGCAACTATCTGTTCGGCAAATACTGGCATGGCTCGCCGTCATGGTCCTTGTCCGGGCCCGCGGCTCGTGGGCACGCAAGCTAATGTCCTTCTCCTGTGGATAACCTAGGGGCATGAAGAACCTGGATCTGAACCTCTTGCCACAACTCCAGGTTCTGCTGGAGCTGCGGAACGTTTCCCGGGCTGCGGAACGGCTCCAGCTCAGCCAGCCGGCCACAAGTGCGGCGATGGCCAGGCTGCGGAGGCATTTCGACGACGAACTTTTGGTCCGTAACGGCCGCAGCTACGAGCTCACTCCCTTCGCGCAGTCTTTGGTCCCGCTGGTTGACGAAGCCATGCTTCACATTCAGCGGGCCACGCGCGTCAGGTCCGGATTCGATCCCACCACCAGTGAACGTGAGTTCGTGATTGCCGCATCCGATTATGCCGCGGCACTCATCGTGGGGCCCCTGAGGGGAATCCTGCGGCAGGAGGCTCCGCATGTGGTGGTGGACATCGTCCCCACGTCCGGGGTTCAGGGCGCCTTGGCTGACTATTCCAGAATGGACCTGCTGGTGGGGCCGATAGGCTACAAGATGCAAGGAACCACGAAACAACTGTTCCGGGACAGTTTTGTGGCCGTGGCCGATGCAGGAAGCCCTCTTCTGCAGTTGCCGCGGCTGACCTTGGAGGACATCGTGGGGGTGCCGCACGCCGTGGGGTATTTCGGCGAGGGCATCAGCACGCCGGCGGACAAACTCTTTGAAAAGCGCGGTGTTCGGCGACGCGTGGCCGCTGTGGTGGCCGGCTTCCTGTCCCTGCCTTTAATGGTGGAGGGGACGGACCTTGTTGCGCTGGTTCCGCGCATGCTGGCATCCAGGGCGCAGCGGGGGGCGAGCATCGAGGTCCTGGAGTTCGCAGGGGAGTTGGAAGCGGCCTTGGTGGAAGCCATGTATTGGCATCCATCCCTGACAGAGGATCCCGCAAATGCGTGGCTCCGTTCCGTGGTGCAGCGCGCCTGCTCACAGCTCCATGAGATCTTTCATGTGACGGCTCATCCGGTCACCATCACGGCGGATCAGGCCAGTTAGCCCGGGAACGGTCGGGCGCCCCCACGGATGGGGGCGCCCGGATCAGAGTTGGCGGCCTAGCGCAGGGTACGTAACCCCATGGGACTAGTGATCGGCGTCCGCCGCATCTTTCTTGGCGGACTTTTCCGCGTCCTTCTCTGCGCGCAATGCCTCGGACTCGTGTTGCTCGTCGGCCTTTTCCTGATGGATGACCTGGGCGAAGAGCTTCTCCATCTCCTTGGCGACACCTGCCGCTGAGGCTGGATTCTGGCCTGTTACCAGGCGCTCGTCCACCGCAACTTTCTCTTCAAAGACACCTGCGGAAACATGGCGGGCACCCTGCTCCTCCAAGCGGTCGGCCAGGAAGAACGGAATAACCTTGTCCTTGCCGGCAGCTACTTCCTCGTCATTGGTAAACGCGGCTACGTCGCGTCCTTGGACGAGTCGGAACCCGTTTTTTAGTTCCACATTCAGCAGACCGGCAGGACCGTGGCACACAGCTCCTACCAGACCTCCGGCGTCGTAGACGCTGGCTACCAGCCGCTGCAGTCCTTCGCTGTCCGGGAAGTCCCACATAGTGCCGTGCCCGCCTACGAGGTAGACGGCATCGTATTGGCCGGGATCCACGACGTCCACGCGGGCGGTGTTGTACAGCCCGGCGCGCGTGGTCTCATCCTGGGTAAAGGCAACCTGGATGGGGTCATCTGTATCTACCTCGTCGCTGGGAGGCTGGCCGCCCTTGATGGAGGCGAAGTCGACGAAGTGGCCTGAATCTTTGAAGACTTTCCAAGGATGTGCGGCCTCGGCGACGTTGTAACCGGTCTTCTCTCCCGTATCGCCGAGCTCGGAAACGCTGGTCAGTACCATGAGGATTTTCTTCATGAAGTGCTCCTTTCGTCCAACGTCCACCCTACGCCCCTTCCGTTTTTAGCCCTCCGGGCAGCCTGTTGACAGACGCGAAGTAACGCGGGTAACCTAAGTCACATGTTCACCGGGTAACGCGCGTTACCAACAGGGTTACCGGTGAGCAGCCAGATCATGAAGCTCTGGCACACCCTCGGATCGAACAAGAGCACCCGGAGCATTCAATGGCGAAAACCACCCCTGACGAGGCCGTGCCCGTGCGGCAGCGGGGAGTCACCATGAAGGACGTTGCCAACCACGCCGGCGTCTCCCGGACTGCAGTCTCGTTTGTGCTGAGCAACCGCGAAAACGCAAGCATTTCCGAGGAAACCCGCACCCGGATCAACCAGGCCGTGCAGGAGCTGGGTTACCGGCCCAACGCCGGTGCACGTGCTTTGGCATCCCGGCGCAGTGACTGGTACGGCATCGTGACAGAGATCGTCACGGCACCGTTCGCTGTCGACATCATTAAGGGAGCCCAAGACCAAGCCTGGCTTGACCGCCGGTTCCTACTCATCGCGCCCTCCGACCAGGCCGATGCCGTAGGACCCAACCAGGGCTTGGAAGATGCTGCAACTGAACAGCTGTTGGAACAACGAGTGGAAGGACTCCTGTACGCAGCCACGTTTCACCGGGGCGTCCATGTTCCGGCGAGCGCCAATGAAGTACCCACCGTGTTGATCAATTGCTTCGATGCGGATGGAAAGCTGCCCTCGATCGTCCCTGACGAGCGTGGGGGTGGCCGGGTGGCCGTCGAACGGTTGCTCCAAGCCGGCCATACGCGGATTGGAGTCATCAATCTTGACCCGGTTATTCCTGCTTCAGTGGGGCGTTTGGAGGGTGCACGCGAAGCACTCGCCGCAGCCGGACTGGAGCTTGACCCGGAATTGGTGGTATCCGGATATGCAACGGCTGACGGCGGCTACGAAGCTGCCTGCCACATCCTGGATCGCTACCCGGAAAGCGGCAGGCCAACGGCGCTGTTCTGCCTCAATGACCGGATGGCGATGGGCGCCTATGACGCCATCAAGGAACGGGGCCTGACCATCCCCGGGGACATCGCCGTGATCGGCTTCGACAACCAGGAACTTATTGCGGCCTACCTGCGGCCAAAATTGACCACGGTTGCGTTGCCCTTCGAGAAAATGGGCGCCTTGGGCGTCCAAACGCTCGCCGCTCTCACAGCAGGACAGCCGATCCTTGCCGACCAGCAATTGGTCGACTGTCCGCTGCTAGAACGCTCTTCGGTCTGACCGCGAAATCAACGTCGAAGAGCAACCCTTACCCACCCCTTCACCTTGCACGATGAAGATAGGAAAGAGACAACCATCATGACACAACCCCGATACTTCCGGGCTGCCCGGATGACGGCGGCAAGCCTTGCAGTGGGCGCGATGCTGCTCACCGGCTGCACGGCAAATGTCACCAAGACAAGCACTTCCGACGCCGGAGCGAACGCCAGCGCGTTTCTCACCATTCCGCGTGAGGACATGGGAACGTTCGTGCAGAACTTCAACCCGTTCGCCCCCACGGTGAACCCGATGGTTCAGCAGTCCATCTACGAATCCCTCCTGATCTTCAACCCGGCAAAGGGAGATACGGTGCCGTGGCTGGCCACTGAGTGGAAGTCGGCGGAGGACGGCAAATCGGTCACCTTCACCCTTCGTGACGGTGTGAAGTGGTCTGACGGGCAGCCGTTCGTGGCTGACGATGTTGCTTTCACGTTCGAACTTCAGAAGAAGATCAAGGGCGGTTTTGAATACCTGGACACCGTCACGGCCGAGGGCAATAAGGTCACGTTCAACTTCAACAAGCCGTGGTCTCCGGCCCTCTATGATGTGGGTCAGCTGATCATCCTGCCCAAGCACGTATGGTCCGCATTGCCGGACCCGGAGAAGGATGCAAACGCCAAGCCCGTGGGCACTGGACCATACACCGAGGTTGATACTTTCCAGGCGCAGTCCTTCGTGCTCAAGAAGAACCCCAATTACTGGCAGCCGGAAAAGCAGAAAATCGCCGGCATCAAGATGCTCGCTTTTGCAGGAAACGACGGCGCCAACCTCGCCGCCGCAAACGGGGACGTGGACTGGGCTCCGCAGTACATTCCCAACATTGAAAAGACGTTTGTCTCCAAGGACAAGGAACACCGCCAGTACTGGTTCCCGGCCACCGGTGCCATGATCAACTGGCAGCTGAACACCACCAAAGCGCCGTTCAACGATGTTGATGTCCGCAAGGCGCTGAGCATGGCCGTGGACCGCGATCAGGTCACCAAGATCGGTATGAGCGGCTATGCCAAGCCGGCGGACTGCACTGGACTCTCCGGTAACTATGAGACGTGGAAGAACGCCGCGGTCAAGGACAACTGCACGTGGACCAACCACGATGTGCAAAAAGCCAACGAGCTTCTGGATAAGGCGGGCTACCCCAAGGGAGCTGACGGGAAGCGCACGTTCAAGGACGGGAAGCCCTTCGAGTTCAAGATCTCCGTGGGTGCGACGTCCTCTGATTGGCTGTCCGTGGCCAACGTAATCGCGCAGAACCTTGCCGAGGTGGGCGTTACTGCCAAGGTGGAGTCCCCTGACTGGGCGGCAGTGGTTGCCGGTTACGAGACAGGCGACTTCGATTCCGGGATCGTCTGGAGCGCTAACGACCCCAGCCCGTACAAGTACTTCAACACCTCCATGGGCACCGCCACGGTGAAGCCGGTAGGCACCAAGACCTTTGATAACTACCACCGCTTCGGCGACACAAAGGCCGATGCCCTCCTGGCCGACTTCGCTGCGGAAGCTGACGAGTCCAAGCAAAAGGACATCGCCAACAAGCTGCAGGAAGAATACAACGACGTCGCACCGTTGGTGCCGCTGTTCTCCGGACCTGAATGGGGTGCCTTCAATGACACCCGATTCACCGGATGGCCCACGGAGGAGAACCCGTACGCCACCCTCTCCGTCCGTTCACCCACAACGGTGCTCGTCCTGACCACGCTGGAACCGCGCAAGTAATCCCTGGCAGGCCTCACGCCGCCGCATCAGCGCTGGCACGCCCGGCGGCACCCTGCCGCTGACCCGGCCTCCCCGCCGGGCGTGCCGCTTCACTTTCCGCAATCCCCGCAATTCCCGAATGGAGGGAAACCGTGCGCTTCATCCTGCGCCGCCTGGGTTTCTACCTGATCGCCTTCTGGGCATCCATCACCCTAAATTTCCTGCTCCCGCGATTCATGCCGGGCGACCCCGTGTCCCGTATGTTCGCCCGCTCCCAGGACCGAATGCAGCCCGAACAGATCGAGGCCCTGCGCAAGCTGCTGGGTGTTGATGACCGGCCCATTTGGGAGCAGTACATCGACTACATTCACAACATTTTCACTGGGCAGATGGGTGTCTCCATCTCGCGTTTCCCCACCCCGGTCACCGAGGTCATCTCGTCCCAAATCGGCTGGACACTCCTGCTGGGCGGAACCGCACTGGTGATCGCCGCCGTCGTTGGTAACCTGCTGGGAATCCTGGCGGCTTGGCGCCGTGGCGGCGCGATCGACTCCGCGCTCCCGCCCGTGCTGGTTTTCATCGGCTCGTTCCCCTACTTCTGGCTGGCCATGGGTGCGCTGTACCTCTTCGGCGTGGTGCTGGGATGGTTCCCCATCAGGCACGCTTTCACGGACGGATTGGAACCGGCATTTACGTCGGAGTTCATCGGCGACGTCGGCGCCCACCTTGTGTTGCCCGCGCTGACGATCGTGCTGGTTTCGATCGGCGGCTGGATGCTCGGCATGAGGAACACCATGATTGCCACCAATTCCGAGGACTACATCACCATGGCCGAAGCCAAGGGACTGCGCCCTGGCCGCATCATGCTCCGCTACGCAGCCCGCAACGCCATGCTCCCGTCGGTGACCAGTTTTGGCATGGGACTGGGATTCGTGGTGGGTGGTGCGCTGCTCACAGAGGTGGTGTTCGCCTACCCCGGCGTTGGTTACCAGCTCCTCAACGCTGTCCAAGGCCTCGACTATCCGCTCATGCAGGGCCTGTTCCTGACCATCACCGCCGCTGTGCTGCTGGCCAACTTCCTGGTGGACATCCTCTACGTCCGCCTCGACCCGCGCGTGCGCAGCAACTAGAGGACCGATCATGACTACCGCACTTCTGAAGCAGCCAACACCAACACAGGCTGTCCGCAAGCCCAACCGCAGCTTCGTCCACGGCCTCATCAGCAACAAGAAAGCGCTGACGGGCATGGCCGTGATGGTCATCTTCCTTGCACTGGCACTGCTGGCGCCGGTGCTGTTCCCGGGTGACCCATCAAGGATCACCGCGATGGCCTCCCTGGAACCATCGGCCGAGCACTGGCTTGGCACTACCGCCAAAGGACAGGACGTGCTCGCCCTGACCGTCCACGGCTCACGTAGTTCGCTGTTCGTGGGACTGACTGTGGGCGTGGCGTCCACTTTCATCGGCATCCTGGTGGGTCTGGCCTCGGCGTACTTCGGCAAATTCATTGACGAAGCACTGTCCCTGGTCACCAACGTTTTTCTGTTGCTGCCCGGCCTGCCATTGCTGGTCATCCTGGCCGCCTTCCTCCCGCCGGGCCTGGGCACAGTGATCCTGGTTCTTGTGGTCACCGGGTGGGCCGGGTCAGCCCGCGTCCTGCGCTCACAAGCACTATCCATCCGCTCCAAGGACTTTGTGGCCGCGGCCGTAGTTTCCGGCGAACGGGCAGGCCGGATCATGTTCCGCGAGATCCTGCCCAACATGGCCTCGATCGTCATGGGCACCCTCCTGGCCTGCGTGATTTATGGAATCGGCGCCCAAGCGGGCCTGGAGTTCCTGGGACTGGGCGATGTCAGCACGGTCTCCTGGGGAAACAACCTCTTCTGGGCCGGTAACGAAGGTGCCCTGCTGACCGGCAGTTGGTGGGTCTTTGTACCCTCCGGCGTGTGCATCGCGCTGGTGGCCTTCGCCCTTGCACTGATCAACTACGCGGTGGACGAAGTCACCAACCCGCGGCTCCGAAAGATCAAAACGCCCAAAACAACACCCGCGAAAGCCGAAAGGAGCGCCGCCAAATGACCATCTCCCAAGTTTCCTTCGGCTCCCACCAGCCTGTCCTGGAGGTCAAGAACCTCACGGTGCAGTACGTCGGCGATACCCGCTCCACCACTGCCGTCGATCACGTTTCCTTCAGCATCGGCACCGGCGAGGTGTTCGGTCTCGCGGGGGAGTCCGGATGCGGTAAATCCACCATTGCCAACTCGATCATGAGGCTCCTGAAGGATCCCGCGAAGATCGCCGGCGGCAGCATTTCCTTTGGCGGCAAGGACGTCCTGGCCATGACTCCGGAGGAGCTGCGGCGCTTCCGCTGGCAGGACGTGGCCATGGTGTTCCAATCGGCCATGAACTCGCTCAATCCGGTGCTGACCATCGGCGAACAGATCGTTGATATCTTCACGACCCATGCCGGCTATTCCCGCAAGGAATCAATGCGGCGAGCCGGGGAACTGCTGGAACTGGTAAGAATCGAACCCTCCCGGCTCAAGTCCTACCCGCACCAGCTCTCAGGCGGCATGCGTCAACGAGCTGTGATTGCCATGGCTGTAGCGCTCAAGCCGTCACTCTTGATCCTGGACGAGCCAACTACCGCACTGGATGTGGTGGTTCAGCAGGAAATAATGGCCCAGATCAAGGAGCTCCAGCGCGAGCTCGGTTTCTCTGTCCTGTTCATTACGCACGACATGTCTCTCATGGTGGAACTCTCGCACCGCATGGCCGTGATGTATGGCGGGCGGATGGTGGAAACCGCCAAGGCCCATGACGTCTACGCCAACCCCCGTCACCCGTACACCCAAGCGCTGATGGGCGCGTTCCCGCCGCTCACCGGCCCCCGCGTCCCATTGACGGGACTGCCCGACGGCGTGAAGTTCCGCAACATCCCGGACCTCGCTGAGGTGGCACCCGGCCACTTTGTAGCCCCGTTTGTCGCCGACACTTCGGTGGTCAATTCCGTCAACCTGGAAGGAGCCGCACGATGAGCCACTCACTGATGACCCCGGCGGCCGTGTCCACCACCGGCACCCCTGCCCTGGAAATTCGCGGCCTGGGAAAGACTTTCCCCATTGGCGGTTTGTTCTCCCGCGATTCTGTCCGCGCCCTCCACGGGATCGACCTGAGCATCGCCAAAGGCGAAATCGTAGCGCTCGTGGGGGAGTCCGGTTCCGGCAAGAGCACCTTGGCCCGCTGTGTGGCGCGGCTCGAAAAGCCTAGTTCAGGGGAAATCCTGATTGACGGCGTCGACGTCCTCAAACGCGACCGGTTCCAAGCATCGCGTGCGTTCCGATCAAAACTGCAGATGGTGTTCCAAGACCCCTTCGGTTCACTGAACCCGGCCCACAGGATGGATCACTTCCTGCGGCGCTCGTTGGCGATCCACGGCAGGAGCGGCGGAAGCGAGCGGGAGACCCAGCGGCGGCTCGAAGAACTCATGACCACCGTTGGCCTTCAGGCTGACATGCTGAACTCGTATCCGCACGAGCTCTCCGGCGGCCAGCGCCAACGCGTTGCGATCGCCCGGGCCCTCGCCGTTGAACCGCAGGTCATCCTGGCTGATGAGCCCACGTCCATGCTGGACGTTTCTGTCCGGATCGGCGTGCTGAACCTGATGCGCAAGCTCCGCGACGAGCAGGGCATCTCCATGCTCTACATCACCCACGACCTCGCGTCCGCACGGTACTTGGCAGACAGGACCGCGGTCATGTTCGCCGGTGAACTGGTTGAAGAAGGCGAGTCCTTGGACCTTCTGGCCAATCCTGCCCACCCCTACACGCAACTGCTGGTTTCAGCTGTCCCTGACCCGGCCCGTGCAGGCTCCTATGATCCGGTCCGCAGGGCAGAACTGCGGCAAGCGGTCATGGCCTCAACGCACTGCACGTTCTACGGCGATCCGAACCAAGCATGCTCGTCCGAGGAACCTGTGCGCCATCAGGTGGGTGACCCCGAAAACCGTCACTGGGTTCGCTGCCACCTCTACCGGCCGTGGGCTGCTGCCGGCAGTCATGCCTTGGTCAGTGAACCAACCCAAACCAGCCACCCGGCGTCGAACGCTCACGAAGAGGCTTCCGCATGACTGAACTTACCCACCCGCTCGCCACCGTTCCGCGCGACGAACTGCTGTCCCGCGCCGAGGCCGACCCCCTTCGCCCGCGATTCCACTTCGTTTCACCGGCCGGTTGGCTCAACGATCCCAACGGGGTCAGCCAGTGGAACGGCACGTACCACTTGTTCTACCAATACAACCCTGAGGGTGCTTTTCATCACCGGATTCAGTGGGGCCATGCCACCAGCTCGGACCTGGTCACCTGGACTGATCAGCCCGTGGCTTTGGAGCCATCCGCGGGACCGGATGCCGAGGGCTGCTGGTCCGGGGTGTTGGTGAACGACGACGGCACACCCACCTTGGTGTACTCCGGACGGTTCGCGGACAAGGAGTTGCCCTGCGTCGCCATAGGATCCCCTGACCTTCTGGACTGGACCAAGGATCCCGGGAACCCCGTGATCGCAGCGCCGCCTGCAGGGGTGGACATCACTGCCTACCGCGATCACTGCGTATGGCGCGAGGGGACCGTGTGGAGGCAGTTGGTAGGCTCAGGAATTCGTCATCGCGGCGGTACGGCGTTCTTGTACGAGTCTTCGGACTTGAGATCGTGGGACTACGTGGGGCCGCTGTTCATCGGAGATGCCTCACAGGGTGACCCGGCGGACACTGACTGGACCGGGACCATGTGGGAATGCGTTGATCTGTTCCGGGCAGGACAAGGTTCTTTAGGATCCGCACCTGCTGACGACTCGCCTGATGTGCTGGTTTTCTCCGCATGGAACGACGGCGAAACCCGCCACCCGCTGTACTGGACCGGTCGCTACGTCGGAAATTCCTTCGAACCGGAGGCTTTGCACCGGCTGGACTTTGGGGGTCGCTTTTTCTACGCCCCGCAGTCTTTCCAGGATGAGTCCGGTCGACGTGTCATGTTCGGCTGGATGCAGGAAGGTCGCAGCGACGCAGCCATGGTGGAGGCCGGCTGGTCCGGGGTGATGAGCTTGCCGCGGCTCACCACGGTGGCCAACGACGGAACCCTGGAGTTTGCACCGGTTCCCGAAATCGCGAAACTCCGTCGCAACCACGTCAGCGTGCCGGCCCAGGTTTTGGTGGGGGCTGGAACGCCACTGGATACCCGTGTGTCCGGCAACCAGCTGGACCTTGAGCTGGACCTACACCTTGCCCCTGGTGCGGAGGTTCGCCTCGGCGTGCTCGTGTCCACGGATGGTGCTGAGGAAACGCTCATCATGCTGAGCCGGGCTGCTGACGAAACCCCAACAGGCACTCTTCGCCTTGACCGGACCCGCAGCAGCCTCAACCCTGCCGTTGACGTTGAGGACAAGTCCGGCCCCATTCCCATGACTAATGGGCGAGTTCGCCTGCGCGTTCTGGTGGACCGGTCCGCCGTCGAAATTTTCGCCAATGGCAAGCCGCTCACGGCCCGTATCTACCCAACCCTCGGCGGCGAGCGCGTGACGCTGGCAGCCACCGAAGGTTCGGTGCGGATCCTCTCCTTCGATGCCTGGACCATGGCCGGGGTCTTTGAAGAGACCCGTAGCCTGCAGCCGGAACGGAAGAAAACCCATGGATGAATCACTGTCAGTCTCCCGCCGCGGACTTCTGACCGGCGCTGGCGCTGTTGCGCTGGGCGGGTCCATCGCGCTCTCCACTCCTGGAGGACCCGCTATGGCGGTGGGCGGCCCAGCCTCGAAAGGATCATCCCGGATGCGCCCTGTCTATCACTTCAGCGTGACCGACAACTGGAAGAACGATCCCCAACGACCCATCTACCTTGACGGGGAGTACCACTACTACTACCTGTACAACGCTGACTACATCAAGGGCGGTGGCGGCACGTCCTGGCGCAGGGCCACCACCACGGATCACGTCGCATTCCGGGATCGCGGAGTGGCGATACCCAAGTTCAGCAACGGCAACGGCGATTGTTGGTCCGGATGTCTGGTGGTTGATGATGCCAATACTGCCGGATATGGTGCTGGAGCCGTCATAGCCCTAGTTACCCAGGCTCCGGAAGGCCGGCAGGCACAATACCTCTGGTACTCCACGGACAGGGGGCGCTCTTTCACGCCCGGCGGCGAGGCGCCGGTACTGCCCAACCCGGGGGTGCACGATTTCCGAGACCCCAAGGTGATCTGGGACGCAGACCGCGGCCGGTGGTTCATGGCCAATGCCGAGGGGCAGAAGCTGGGTTTTTACACTTCCCCGGACCTGCGGTCCTGGAAACGTGTTGGCGAATTTCTTCGCAGCGACCTGGGGCTGCTGGAGTGCCCTGACCTCTTCAAGATGACTGCCGACGACGGCACCTCGCACTGGGTCCTTGGTACCAGTGCCAATGGCAAGGGGCGCGGGTTGCCTGCGACGTATGCGTATTGGACTGGAGCTTTTGACGGCAGCTCCTTCACCCCCGACCTCGCCGAGCCGGAATGGCTTGATTATGGCTTCGACTTTTATGGCGCAGTGACCTACCCGCATCACGATGCGACGGGTGCGGAGGACCCAACCCTCCGACGGGCAATCGGCTGGGCCAATTTCTGGGATTACCCCCACAACACGCCAACCCTTTCCACTGACGGCTACAACGGCGATGACATGATTGTCCGCGATGTCCGGCTCAAGCGTGGAAGCGACGCCTATTACCTCGCCTCAGCGCCCACATCTGCCCTGAGCGATCACGTGAAGCGCACACATCGACTAGGTGATGTGGCGGTTGCCGGTACTCATGACCTGAAGATCCGCTCGAATGCTTACGATCTGAGCTGCGAGGTGGTGTGGGATCCGGCCGCGCCGCCGGCCAATCTCGGGTTGGAGGTATGCCGCGCACCAGGTGGAGGCAGGCATGTGGCCGCCGGTGCGTTCCTGCGTGGCTCGTTTACGTACGTCAACCGCCGCCCCACCGTTAACCCCACTGCGGGGGAAACCCAAACCGCGATGGATCCCACCACTGGCAGACTTACGCTCCGCATCCTTGTGGATCGCACCAGCGTCGAAGTGTTCGTCGGCGATGGGCGCGTGGTGCACTCGCACCGGGCTTTCCCCCTTGAAGGTGATGACGGCATCCGCCTTTACGCCCATGAAGGATCGGCCACATTCCAGGACCTGACCATCCGTGAGCTCAAAGTCACGCCCTAGCCCCACCCAAAAATAACGAAGGGCAGGACCACTGGTGGGTGGTCCTGCCCTTGGTGCGATGGGTCGCGCCCCTGCGCCCGGAGGTCGGGTTACCTGTTGCGATGGTGTGCCGGAGCGGTTCCTACGCGTACCGAACCTGTTCTTCGGCGTTTAGTAATACGTTGAGCTACATGATGCCCGTTGGTACAAGCAATGCCCAAGCGAGTGCGGGTGCCACCAAAACCACTCCGCCGGCGTACATCATCAGCTGCTTATAGACGCGCTGACGGTCATCCTCGCGAGCGTTGGCCACCACCAACGCGCCGTCGGTGGAGAACGGCGATACGTCCACCACGGTGGCGGCGATCGCCAGGGCCGCAACGGTTCCCGATGCACTGAGCGAACTCGTTGCCAGCAAAGGACCAGCCAGAGGGATGAAAGCTGTCAGCAGCGCGGTGGAGGAGGCGAAAGCGGAGCCGACGCCGATGACATAGCAGAGTACCAGGGCAATGAGGAGAGGTGCTCCGAGGGCCAGGGCTTGCTCTGCGAGGGTGTCGATGACGCCAACGTGCTGCAGGAGGGAAACGTAAGTGATCATTCCGGCGACGAGCAGCACGGTGGACCAGGAGACTCCGCCGATGAAGGTTTGGTGCTCCCTAATGTTGACCAGCGCCAGCAGGAGTCCCGCCGAGAGGGCGACGAAGCCGATGGGCATGTGGAAGCCCAAGGCGCAGACAAGCATGGCCACGATGAGCCCCAGCGTCAGGATCTGCTGGCCGTGCGGGCGGGTGGGTCGTGCTTCGAGCTCGGCGTGCTGGCCTGCGGCGCCGTCGCGGAGTTTACCCAAAAGGGCGAACAGCACCACGGTGAGTACGGACAGGATCAGATTCAGTGCGAAGCTCGCTCCGAAAAGTGCGCCCTGGGAGATTGGGAAGCCGTTCTTGACAGCAATGTCATGCACCAGGACACCCGCCACGGACAGCGGGGAGAAGCCGCCTGCGTGGGCTCCGTTGATGATGAATGCGCCCATAAGAACCGGGTGGATGCGTGACTCGTAGGCCAGGCCGATCGCAGCCGGTGCCAGCAGAGCCACGGCGGCGGGGGAGAACGTGCCCAGGGCGGTCAGTGATGCTGCGAGCAGGAAGAATACCCACGGCAGCAGCAGAGTCTTTCCACGAACAAGCCTGACGCAGTTTTGGACGATGATGTCGATGGTCCCGTTCCGCTGGGCCATGCTGAAGAAGTAGGTAACACCGATGATGGTGATCACGATGTTCGCCGGGAAATCGGCCAGGATCTCCTTGTCGGTCATACCCAGCATGAAGTAGCCAACCCCGAAGGACGCCACGAGTCCCATGACGCCGATGTTCAGTGGCCACTTGGTGGCGACGACGAACATCACCACAAGGATTACCAGCGGGATGATCTGGATGGCAGTCATGGTCGGCTCCGATTCAGGGGTGGCCGCCGGGTTGAAGATGGCACCCCCGAACAGGATGGCAAACAGACCCAGGATGACTGAAGCGGCAACCGTTATCAGCAGGATACGGCGGCGGTTGCCGGGTCGCTGGGAACGCTCTTCCCGGATGTCGCTCTCAGCCTCGGGAGCTGGTGTGGAAATAGTCTTAGCCATGGTTGTTTCTCCTCATCGAGTGGCTGTTGCTAGTGAGGCTTCGACGACGTTGCCGAGAGTCTCCGGGAGGTGAATGATGCTGGAGGCGATGGTGCGCGCTGTTCGGTCTACGCCCACCAGAAGGGACCCATCTAGTTCCTCGCTCCAGGTTTCGATGACGCCGGCAGGTGTCCGCAGTTTCAGGACTGCCTGGGGTGCGTCGCCGGTGATGTCGTTCATTACCGTGCCCGGGGTGCGGGCGGCGAGTGTGAGGGCGATGCTGCCGGTGATGGCCAACGCCGGATGGGGCTTGCCCATCGACAGCATCATGACGTTGACGTCGCACTCCGGCCCGGTGGGTGGGCCGACGATTGCGAGCTTGGGAACGGCGCGTGCGGCTTCGGCTGGAGTTGCTGCCATTCCCATTCGGACCGCTGCCTGACGACGGATGACGTCCAGGGTATCCAGGTGCAATTCCACGCTGGCCTTCCACGTCTCGTAGCGGGCTGTGTCCAGTCCAAGTTCCTCGGCCCGGACGATGACTACCGGGGCGCCGGCATCCACCATCGATACGGTCCAGCGGGTTCCGCCGGCCATGATCGTGTCTGACGCCTCACCCGTGGGGAGCAGATGTCCGGTGGTCTTGCCGGCCGGATCTTGGAAGCCAAGACCGACTTTGTAGCCGGGAAACACGACGCCGGGCATGTGCGCGTCCGGGGTGATCGGCAGCGCGCCGGCAGGTGTGGAAACCCGCTGGATGATGATCTGGCCCGTGTTGGTGTTACGGGTGACGATGCGGGTGGAATCGGCGTCGGGCACGACCCAGCCTTTCTCGATGGCGTAGAGGCCGACGACGGCGGAGCAGTTCCCGCAGTTGCTGCCCCAGTCAACGGTGGCCTCCTCGATGCCCACCTGGGCGAAGGTGAATTCGACGTCCACCCCCGGGTTCGCCGGTCGGCTGAGGATCATTGCCTTACTGGTAGTCGATGTAGCCCCGCCCACCCCATCGATTTGCCGGGTATCGGGGCTTCCAAAGAGTCGTGGCAGGAGATCGTCCAGGTTGGCGTTGGCCGTATCCAGGTGTTCAGTTTCAAAGACCCAGCACTTGCTGGTTCCTCCGCGCATCCATTCAGCTTCGATCTTCATTGTGCTTCCCTGCCTCTCGTGGCAATCCTGCAAAGTTTGTTTGCCTGTTACGAGGATGATCCGAATCACATATGAAGACAATGTTGGATAAATGAGGGGGAGTGTAGTGATCCTTCATTCACTGTGTAGGCAGGGTTAGGCGGAGCTTGAAGATTGCGAAAACCTTGGTTTCCACCCTGCTGCAGGCGCTGAATGCCGTGCAACTGCTTAGAATGAACCAAGTATGGAGAAGGGTGAAGCGATGCTTAACGATGAAAGTTTGGATTTATTTGATATCCGGCGACTTGCCCTCCTGGTGGAGGTGGTGGAACAGGGATCGATCACCGCGGCGGCGGACATCATGATGTATTCGCCATCGGCTGTCTCGCAGCAGCTGCGCAAATTGGAGCAGGAAGTGGGGCAGCCCCTGCTCAACCGGCGGTCCCGCGGTGTTGTCCCCACGGAGGCGGGGCAGGTGCTGGCAGGACATGCGCGGAAGATCGTGGGACAGATGCGCGCCGCCCGGTCCGACCTTGGCCAGATTGCCGGTTTGAACCGCGGCTCATTGACGGTTGGCACGTTCCCTACACTGGCCGGTTCATTTTTGCCCTTAGTGATCCGCGCCTTCAAGAAGCGCTACCCGGCGATTGGTCTCTCAGTGCGCAGCGCCCGCTTCGATGAATTGGTCTCGGACCTCGAATCCGGAGTGACCGGGTTGTGCTTGCTCTGGGACTACCCCTGGAACCGCTTCAACGACGAATCCATTCGGGTCACGGAAGTCTTCCAAGAGAGCACGGTGATCCTTGTGGCCAAGGGGCACCCTTTGGCCGATCGCGACGAGGTGACCATGAAAGACCTCCGAAAGGAATCGTGGATAGTCCGCGCAGAGGCGCACCCGGTAGTGGAGGTACTTCAACGCTCCGCCCACGACGCCGGCTTTGAACCAAACATCGGATTCCTTGCCAACGATTACCAAGAGGCTCAAGCCATGGTCAGCGTCGGCATGGGGGTGGCGATGGCCCCCAAGACAGCGGTGGCCTTGCAGCATCCGGATGTCAGGGTCCTCAGCCTGGGGGCCGAGGCACCCCTGCGCCGGGTTCTCTTGGCCCAACGCCAGGACAAGGTCTATGCGCCTGCGGAGGTGGCGTTCCACTCCACCCTGTTGGAAATAGCCCGTGAACGAGGCAACGAGTATCTCTGAGGTGGTGCATGGCATCGGACGCGCTAGGGCAGTGGGTCGACCCTTGGTACAGGCGTAGCGTTCGCTGACCCTGGTGGTTATCACCTATCACGTGGCCTTGGTGAGGCGCATGTGCCATTGGGTGGCAGTCGTCCACCCACCTTCGATTACCGCCACCCCCCTTGCCGCCCGCGGCCGGGGGGTTGTTTGTTGTTGGCACCAAGGGAATCACGGCACCCTTGAATTTCGAAGATGCAGTTTGTTAGTATGACAGGACAAATTAGGAGAGAAAAACATGCCGCTTGTTCGAATCGACGTCAATCAAGGCCGCACCCCGGAGGAATTGACCGCGCTGAGCCGCGCTGTTCACGATGCCATCCTTGCGGAATATGGGATACCGGAGCGCGATTACTTCCACATTCTCACCGAGCATCCCCAGGGTCAGATTATTGCCCAGGACGCCGGCCTCGGGTTTGAGCGCACTTCCGGGATGGTGATGATCCAGATCTTTACGCAGGGTGGCCGCAGCCAGGATGCCAAGAGTTCGTTATTTGCGGCAATCGCCAGCAGTCTGGCTGAGGTGGGAGTGCCGGGTGAGGACGTCTTTGTGGGCTATGTGGAGAACTCGCCAGGTGACTGGTCGTTCGGCTTTGGCCGCAGTCAGTATGTCACAGGCGAACTGGCCGTGCCGAGCAAATAATGGCACCCGGTGTCATGTTGTAAATATGTCAGTACAAACCTTTGACAGGACATTGAATCTGGTGCAAAGTAGTCCTGTGGCCCCGCTCACTGAGGGGTGGCAAGGCATTGGGGCCCAGCGCTCAAAGGTTTAGAGTTCACAAGAGAAAGGTCAACGATCATCGTGACCCACGAACTGCTTACGATCGGGCGCATCAGCGTTGATATCTACCCGAACGACATCGGAGTGGACCTTGAGGACGTAACGTCCTTTGGGAAATACCTTGGAGGTTCGCCCTCCAACGTAGCCGTCGCCGCGGCGCGTCACGGCCGACGCGCGGGCGTCATCACCCGTACCGGCGATGACGCCTTCGGAAACTACCTGCACCGGGAACTGCACAAGTTCAATGTGGACGATTCTTTCGTCTCCGCGGTCAAGGAATACCCCACGGCGGTGACCTTCTGCGCGATCAAACCGGCCACGGACGAATTCCCACTCTACTTTTACGGCCGTTTTCCCTCGGCACCGGACCTGCAGATCAAGGCTGCAGAGCTGGACCTGGCGGCCATCCGTGACGCTGGCATTTTCTGGTCCACCGTCACCGGCCTGTGCCAGGAACCCAGCCGCGAAGCCCACATCAAAGCCCATCAGGCCCGGCCCCGTGCCGGACTGAAGCAAGGTCAGTTCACCATCTTGGATCTGGACTACCGTCCCATGTTCTGGGCCTCCGAAGCCGAAGCCCGCACCGAAGTTGCCAAGGTGCTCCCGCATGTGACCGTCGCGATCGGCAACGACAAGGAATGCGCTGTTGCCGTGGGTGAGGGAACGCCCGACGAACAGGCAGACCGCCTGCTGGCCGCCGGCGTCGAAATTGCCGTCGTGAAGCTTGGCGCGGAAGGCGTGATGGCCAAAACCCGCACCGAGCGCGTGGTCTCCGCCCCTGTCCCGGTGGAAACCGTCAATGGCCTGGGTGCCGGCGACTCCTTTGGCGGCGCCTTCTGTCACGGGCTGCTGTCCGGTTGGCCGCTGTCCGAGGTCCTGGACTACGCGAACGCCTCCGGTGCGATCGTCGCCTCACGCCTCTCCTGCGCTGATGCCATGCCGACGCCGGACGAGGTCACCTCGCTGCTCACTGAACGAGGCCGCCCCATCCCCGGTGCGGCTCTCGAAGCCTCCACCCTTGCAGAAGGAGCAGTTCGTTGAGCGCCAACGATGACCCCCGCCGTTACGAGCATTTGAGCCGTATCAGGTTGGAGGACCCCGAGGCCGTGGCCCGCGCTGCAGCCACCCGCCGCCGTCACCCCGGCCTGAAACACAACACGCAGAACTTCATCGTCGCTGCAGACCATCCTGCCCGCGGCGCCCTCGCCGTTGGTCCACAGCCCATGGCCATGGCGGATCGCAGGGACCTCCTGGACCGTCTGCAGATTGCCTTGGCGAACCCTGCCGTTGATGGCATCCTCGCCTCGCCGGACATCATGGACGACCTCCTGCTGCTGGGGGCCTTGGAAGGCAAACTCGTCTTCGGTTCCATGAACCGTGGTGGACTGGCCGGCCTGGTCAACGAGTTCGATGACCGTTTCACCGGCCATACTGCCGCTGCGCTGGAAGCGCTCGGTGCCGATGGCGGCAAAATGCTCACACGCATCTGCCTCGGCGACCCGGACACTGTGGCCACTCTTGAAGCCACGGCGAAAGCCATCGATTCGCTGGCCGAGCGCAAGCTCATCGCTATGGTTGAGCCGTTCCTCTCTGTCCGTGATGCGCACGGAAAGGTCCGCAACGACCTCCGTGCAGATGCCGTGATCAAGTCTGTGGGTATTGCCGAAGGCCTTGGTTCCACTAGCGCCTATACCTGGATGAAGCTCCCGGTGGTGGCTGAGATGGAACGCGTCATGGCGTCCACCACCATGCCCACTGTGTTGTTGGGTGGTGACCCTGACGGAAGTCAGGACGAGGTGTTCGCCAGCTGGCAGGCAGCTCTGGCATTGCCAGGCGTCCGCGGCCTCACGGTGGGCAGGACGTTGCTTTACCCGCACGACGGCGATGTGGCGGGTGCCGTTGCGACTGCGGCCTCGCTGCTGAACAACACTGCGCCCGTGGCCGCCGCTGCGGACAAGCGCACCTTGGCAGACCGTATTCCAGTGAAAGTATCGGAGTAGCTAGCAATGGGTACAGCAACCCGTCGGATGACCGTGGCGCAGGCTGTGGTCGAATTCCTTTCCAAGCAGTACACCGTGGACTCCATCAACGGTGTGGACTACCGCGAGCGGTTGATTCCGGGCACGTTCGGGATCTTCGGGCACGGCAATGTGGCCGGTGTTGGTCAGGCATTGAAGCAGTACCAGGCTGCGGATCCTACGATCATGCCGTACTACCAGGGCCGCAATGAGCAGGCCCAGGTGCACCAAGCCGTGGGCTACGCACGGCACACGCGTCGCCGGCAGACGTTCGCGATCAGCACTTCCATTGGTCCGGGTTCCTCGAACCTGCTGACCGGTGCCGCATTGGCCACCACCAACCGCCTGCCCGTACTCCTGCTGCCCAGTGACACGTTCGCCACGCGCGCCGCGGATCCCGTACTGCAGCAGCTGGAGCTCCCGTACGCGTATGACATCACGGTCAACGATGCCTTCCGTCCGCTGTCCAAGTTCTTCGACCGGGTCTCCCGCCCGGAACAGCTCTTCTCAGCGTTCCACCACGGACTCCGCGTTCTGACAGACCCAGCCGAGACCGGCGCGGTCACGATTTCACTGCCGCAAGATGTCCAGGCCGAGGCTTTCGACGTTCCCGAAGAGTTCCTGGCCGAGCGGGAGTGGCGGATCCGCCGTCCCGAGGCCGAGGATGACGACATCCGCCGCGCCGTGGAGGCCATCCGGGCAGCTAAACGACCGCTGATCATCGCCGGCGGTGGAGTCCTTTACGCCTACGCCAATGATGAACTCGCCACATTTGCTGAGCTGACGGGCATTCCGGTGGGTAACACGCAGGCCGGTGTCGGTGTCCTGCCGTGGGACCACCAGCACTCGCTCGGTGCGGTCGGCTCCACCGGCACGACGGCGGCCAACGCCATCGCTGCCGAAGCGGACCTCATCATTGGCATCGGGACCCGCTACGAGGACTTCACTACCGCGTCCCGCACGGCGTTCCAGAACCCGGACGTGAAGTTCGTGAACATCAACGTTGCAGCGATTGACGCCTACAAGCATGGAACCACACTGCCGATCGTCGCCGATGCCCGCAAGGCACTGGTGAAGCTCAACCAGGCCTTAGGCGGGTACCGGGTGGGTGCCGATCTGGAAGACAAGGTCGCAGCGGAGAAGAAACGCTGGAACGCAACCGTGGACGAGGCCTTCGAGACCCGCTACACGCCGTTGCCGGCCCAGAACGAGATCATCGGTGCCACCAACAAGGCCATGGATGACCACGACGTTGTCATCTGCGCCGCCGGTTCCCTGCCCGGTGACCTGCACAAGATGTGGCGAGTCCGCGACCCCTTCGGCTACCACGTGGAATACGCCTACTCCTGCATGGGCTACGAAATTCCGGGAGGGCTGGGCGTGAAGCGCGCAGCCCTGGCCGAAGCCGCTGCCGGTGGTCCGGACAGGGATGTGGTGGTCATGGTGGGGGACGGCTCCTACCTGATGATGCACACCGAACTGGTCACCGCCGTCGCCGAACGCATCAAACTGATCGTGGTCCTCATCCAGAACCACGGCTACGCCTCCATCGGTTCACTGTCCGAATCACTCGGTTCCCAGCGCTTCGGCACGCAGTACCGGGTCCTGGACAAGGAACAGCACAGCTTCGACGCCGGCGAGAACCTTCCCATCGACCTCGCCACCAACGCAGAATCTCTGGGAGCCAAGGTCATCCGGATCGAACCTGGTGAGAACGTCATTGAGGCCCTCGGCGCCGCCATCAAGGAAGCCAAAGCGGCCCCGGAAACAGGCCCCATCGTGATCCACGTTGAGTCCGATCCTTTGCTGGATGCCCCGAGCTCCGAGTCCTGGTGGGATGTTCCCGTCTCGCAGGTCTCAGACCTCGAATCCACCCAGCAGGCCTACAAGACGTATACAGACCACAAGAACCGCCAGCGTAAGCTGCTCGGCTAGTCACAGCCCCGCCCTAAAAGCCACAGACCACAAGGAAGTCCGCACATGTCGACGACGACCACACTGACCACCATCCACCACTTCATCAACGGCGCTGAAACCACCGGCGAAGGCGACCGCACCCAGCCCGTCTACAATCCGGCCACCGGACAGGTTTCCGCGGAGCTGCGTCTGGCCAACGAAGCCGATCTGAACACCACGGTGGCTGCCGCGAAGAAGGCCGCGGAGTCCTGGGGCGATATTTCCCTTGCCAAGCGCACCGCGGTGTTGTTCAAGTTCCGTGAACTCGTCGCCGCACATGTCGATGACTTGGCCGAGCTGATCACCGCGGAGCACGGCAAGGTCCTCTCCGACGCTAAGGGCGAGATCGGCCGCGGCCTGGAAGTCATCGAGTTCGCCTGTGGCATCCCGCAGCTGCTCAAGGGCGACTACTCGGACCAGATCTCCACGGGCATCGATGTTTTCTCCTTCCGCGAGCCGCTGGGTGTGGTTGCAGGCATTACCCCGTTCAATTTCCCGGTCATGGTGCCGTTGTGGATGGCGCCGATGGCCATCGCTACCGGTAACGCGTTCATCCTCAAGCCCTCCGAGCGTGATCCGTCCGCCCCGATGCTGCTGGCCAAGCTCTGGAAGCAGGCCGGCCTGCCCGATGGCGTGTTCCAGGTCCTGCACGGTGGCAAGGAAACCGTCGACGGCCTGCTGACCCACCCGGACGTGGACGGCATCTCGTTTGTCGGCTCCACCCCGATCGCGCGGTACGTCCACGAGACAGCTACCAAGCACGGCAAGCGCGTGCAGGCCCTGGGCGGGGCGAAGAACCACGCCATCGTGATGCCCGACGCTGACCTCGACAACGCTGCCGATCACCTCGCCGCCGCCGCGTTCGGTTCCGCCGGTGAGCGTTGCATGGCGATCTCCGTCGCCGTTGCTGTGGGTGACGCAGCGGACCTGATCGTGAAAAAGGTCCAGGAACGCGCCTTGGCCATCAAGGTGAGCAACGGCACCGAACCCGACGCCGACATGGGCCCGGTCATCACCCCGGCCTCCAAAGAACGCATCGTCAAGATCGTCACCGAAGCCGAAACCGCCGGCGCCGCGATGGTGGTGGACGGCCGGGACTTGGTGGTCCCGGGCCACGAAGACGGCTTCTGGGTGGGCCCCACGGTGATCGATCACGTCAAGACCGAAATGACCGCGTACACCGAGGAAATCTTCGGACCCGTCCTGGTAGTGGTCCGCGTGGCCGACCTCGAAGAGGGCATCAAGCTTATTAACTCCAACCCGTACGGCAACGGCACCGCGATCTTCACCTCCTCGGGAGCGAACGCTCGTAAGTTCCAGCGCTCGGTGACCGTGGGCATGGTGGGCATCAACGTGCCGCTGCCCGTCCCGGTGGCCTACCACTCCTTCGGCGGGTGGAAGAACTCCCTCTTCGGCGACAAACACATCTACGGCCCCGAAGGCGTCTCCTTCTACACCCGAGGCAAAGTCATCACCTCCCGCTGGCCCGAACCCACCCATGCCTCCGGCGCCTCCTACAACTTCCCCTCCAACTAGATCCCCGCCGCCACAAAGGAAGACAAAGCCGTCATGACTGATGTCGAGAACAAGCTGATCATCGGCACCGCCCCCGACTCCTGGGGTGTGTGGTTTGCCGATGATCCCCAGCAAACACCGTGGGAGCGTTTCCTGGATGAGGTTGCCGAATCCGGTTACAAGTGGATTGAACTGGGTCCGTACGGCTACCTGCCAAACGACCCAACGCGCTTGGCAGAGGAGCTCAAGCAGCGCGACCTCAAGGTCACCGCAGGAA
The DNA here is from genome assembly GCF_011605365.1 of Paenarthrobacter sp. MSM-2-10-13. Lineage (NCBI taxonomy): Bacteria > Bacillati > Actinomycetota > Actinomycetes > Micrococcales > Micrococcaceae > Paenarthrobacter > Paenarthrobacter sp. MSM-2-10-13. Next base: position 179,037 of record NZ_JAAOXO010000006.1, read on the forward strand.
CGGTCTTCACTGCTTTCCACCGTGGCGCGAAGCAATACGACGAAGCATGGGAGCCGGCCCGTAAGGTTGCTGAACTGACGGCAGCCATGGGCGGCGAACACATTGTGGTCATTCCCGCGATGTGGCGCGATGACGTTACCGGCGAAGCCGTGGAGAGCGGTGAACTTACCGACGAGCAGTGGGCTGACTTGTTCGCCGGCCACAACCGCATGGGCAAGGTGCTGCTGGAGGACTTTGGATTGAACCAGCAGTTCCACTCGCACGCTGACTCGCACGTCGGTGCGCAGAAGGACATCGAAACCCTGCTGGCAGCGACGGATCCGCAATACTTGAACCTGTGCCTGGACACCGGGCACGCTGAATACTGTGGTGCATCCAGCCTGGAACTCATCAAGAACTACCCGGACCGCATCGGCTACCTGCACCTCAAGCAGATCAACCCCGAGGTCCTTGCCGAGGTCAACGAGAAGAACATGACCTGGGCAGCTGCCAACCTGGCAGGCGTCATGACCGAACCGCCCAACGGCCTTCCGGACCTGCGCGCGGTGATCGAAGCGGTGGAAGGGCTCAACCGGCCGATTTTCGGCATCGTTGAACAGGACATGTACCCGGTAGCGTTCGATGTACCGATGCCCATCGCTAAACGAACCCGTAACTACCTGCTCTCCTGCGGCTCCCGTACGCGCATTCAGTAGTAACGCGGTCCACTAACGGCTGCCAGCAGCACCCCAGAAAAACCTCACGAAGGACAGATACAGTGACACAGAATCTCCGCGTTGCCGTCATCGGCGCGGGCCGCATGGGTGCGGACCACATCAAGCGTCTCAGCACGCGCATCCACGGCGCTGAAGTAGCCGCCGTCGTCGACGTTGACCTGGCCCGCGCGCAAGCCGCAATTGAAGGCATCGACGGTGCCGTTGCTCTTGCCAGTGCCGACGAAGCGCTCAACAACGGTGACGTGAACGCCGTCTTGATCGCCACCCCGGGCTTCCTCCACGAGGAAATCCTCTATAAGGCACTGAAGAAGGACTTCCCGATTCTTTGCGAGAAGCCGCTGACGCCGGATGCCGAGAGCGCTTGGAAAGTGGTCCAGGCTGAGCAGGCTTTGGGCCACAAGCGCATTCAGGTGGGGTTCATGCGCCGCTTCGATGCCGAGTACTCGGCCTTGGGCGCCATCATCCGCAACAGCGAATTGGGGGAGCTTTTGATGCTTCACCACCAGCACCGCAACCCGAGCACGCCCGAGGGCTTCACCAACGAGATGCTGATCAACGACTCCGTTGTCCACGAGTTCGATGCCATCCGCTACTTCACCGGTGAAGAAATCACCTCAGTCCAGGTCCGCCTGGGCAAGCCCACCCGCACTGCGCCCAGCGGCCAGCATGACCCCCAGCACGTTTTGCTGGAAACCGAATCCGGTGTGCTGGCCGACGTCGAAATCTACGTCAACGCCAAGTTCGGATACCAGGTGGCCACGCAGGCGTCCTTCGAGGATGGCATTGTGAGCATTGGCGGGGACAACGGCCCGTACGTCCAGTCAGCGGGCAAATGGGGCGGCAACGTCACCCCCGGTTTTGAAGAGCGTTTTGGAGCGGCGTACGACGTCGAGGTGCAGGCTTGGGTGGACGCCGCCCTTCGCAGTGAAATCGGCGGTCCCACTGCCTGGGACGGTTACGCCACCGCAGCCTGCTGCGAGGCAGGCGTCGAGGCCCAGAAGTCCGGCGAGAAGGTCAAGGTCCAGCTGAACACCAAGCCGGATCTCTACAAGTAGGGGATAGCCACCATGAAAATTGCACTGGATCCCACGCCGTTCCATCACAGCCACTCACTCCTTGAATTCCCGAGGGTGGCGGCAGATCTTGGCTACAAGTACCTGCAGATGACCCCCCATGCGGACCTCATCCCGTTCTTCAACCACCCCAAGGCCGATGACGAACTCGTCGGGAAACTTAAGGCAGCCTGTAAGGACGCCGGCGTCGAAATCGCCTCGGTCCTACCCGTCCTGCGCTGGTCGGGTCCGGACGAGGACGCCCGGGAAGCCGCAGTCCGTTACTGGAAGCGCGCCATCCAGATTGCAGTAGACCTCGGCGTCCAGACGATGAACACGGAGTTCAGCGGCCGTCCGGAGAAGGCCGAGGAGTCCGAGCGGGCGTTCTACCGCTCCATGGAGGAGCTGCTCCCGATCATCGAACGCGAGGGTCTGGACGTCCTGATTGATCCGCACCCGGACGACTTCGTGGAGGACGGCCTGGCCGCGCTCCGCGTCATCAGGGGCGTCAACTCGCCGAACATCGGCATGGTCTACGTCGCTTCGCACAGCTTCCACATGGGCAACAAGCCGTTGGAGATCATGCGGGCCGCGGGGGACAAGCTCCGTCTGGTGCATGTTTCGGACACCATGAACCACCACGCCTCCCACGGCCTTCGCTACATCACCAACCCTCCCGGCAACGCCGTCCGCGTCCACCAGCACCTGAAAATCGGCGACGGCGACGTGAACTGGGACGAGTTCTTTGGCGGTTTGAAGGAGATCGGCTTCCTGGACAAGGAGAACACCGTAATGGTCTCTTCGGTATTCGCCGAGGATGAGAACGCGGAGGATGTCTCCATTTACCAGTTGGAGACAATGAAGCAGCATATTCAAAAGGTCATCGCATGAGTGTTCCTCTACCTGCGGATACCAAACCGGGCGCTGTTAAGCACAAGAGGGCGCTCCGTACCGTGACAATCATTTCGACGTTCGGCGGCCTGCTTTTCGGTTACGACACCGGTGTGATCAACGGTGCTTTGCCCTACATGCAGGAGGACCTGGGTCTCACACCCCTCACTGAGGGACTGGTTACTTCCTCGCTGTTGTTCGGCGCAGCGTTCGGAGCTCTTCTGGGTGGCCGCCTCGCGGACCGCCACGGTCGCCGCAGGATGATCATGGTCCTGGCCATGATCTTCCTGCTAGGTACGCTCGCTTGCACGTTCGCTCCCACCACAGAGGTGATGGTTGTGGCGCGGTTTGTCCTTGGCTTAGCCGTCGGCGGCGCCTCAGTCACTGTGCCGGTCTACCTTGCCGAGGTTTCGCCCAGTGCACGGCGCGGTCGGATCGTCACCCAGAACGAGCTCATGATCGTCACTGGACAATTGCTGGCCTTTGTCTTCAATGCTTATCTGGGAAACAGCTTCGGTGAGGCAGGTGGAATCTGGCGCTGGATGCTGGTGATCGCAACCCTTCCGGCCATTGCCCTGTGGATTGGCATGAACTTCATGCCCGAGAGTCCTAGATGGCTGGCTTCCATAGGAAACTTTGGTGAGACGTTGAGCGTCCTGCGTCGCATACGTTCTCAGGAAGAAGCGCGGGTTGAGTTTGAAGACGTCAAAGCCATGGCCGTGGAGGACTACAAGTCCAAAATGGGTTCCTGGAAGGACCTTGGCATTCCTTGGCTGAGGAGAATATTTATGGTGGGTCTGGGGTTGGCTGTGATCCAGCAAATCACCGGCGTGAACTCCATCATGTACTACGGCACGCAGATCCTCGCCGAGTCTGGCTTCGGGAGGGAAGCTGCGCTGACGGCCAACATCGCCAACGGTGTAATCTCCGTTCTGGCTACGTTCGTGGGTATCTGGCTTCTGGGCAAGGTAGGGCGCCGAAAAATGCTCATCACCGGGCAGGTCGGCACTACCAGTGCGTTGCTGTTAATCGGAATATTCTCTATGGTTCTGCCGGAAGGTACTGCCCGGGGATTCGTCATTCTTGCTCTGACTGTCACGTTTCTCTCCTTTCAACAGGGAGCGATTTCTCCGGTCACGTGGTTGATGCTCTCGGAGATCTTCCCCCTTAAGATCCGAGGCCTTGGAATGGGCGCTTCTGCCTTCGTGTTGTGGATCGTCAACTTCTTGGTCGGCTTCGGATTCCCGCAATTGCTCGCCGCCATTGGCCTTTCCAACACCTTCTTCGTCTTTGCCGTTCTGGGCGTCGGGGCCATCGCGTTCGCCATGAAGTACATTCCCGAAACCAAGGACAAGAGCCTTGAGGATCTGGAGCATTACTTCAAAAACATCGCTGGCACGGCATCAGCGGACTCCAGAAGTCGCTGAACCTTCCTGCCGCCACACAAATCAACTGCTCAAGGGCAGTCCCGCTGAGTTGAACGGGACTGCCCTTTTGCATGCCCTGAAGAGAGAATCCACAAAGAAGTTACGTGTTTACATCCTAATGTCAGGACAAAGTATTGACTTATGTGCTGGAGATCACCATGATCTATGTAGGCGCAATCCGGTGGCTGCAAGGTGGCAGCCCGGAGCTGTAATCAAAGGAGATTCAAAGTGGGTAAATTTTCCTGGCGTAAAGCCGCCCTTGTGGCGGCAGTTGTACCGTTGCTCGCGTTGAGCGCGTGTTCCAGCAGTGGAGGCAAAACCGACGGATCGGGCAGCGGTGCCGGTGGCGGCCAAGTCGCCTCAACAGAACGCATCAAGGTGGCACTCATTACGCACGCTGCCCCCGGCGACACGTTCTGGGATATTCTCCGCAAAGGTGCCGAGGAAGCTGCCGCGAAGGACAACGTGGAATTGCTGTACACGTCCGACCCCGAAGGTGGCCGGCAGGCACAGTTGATCCAGCAGGCCATTGATCAGAAAGTGGCTGGCATTGCGGTCACTTTGGCTAAACCGGACGCGCTGAAGGATGTCCTGAAGAAAGCAGAAGACGCGGGTATTCCGGTGGTCAGCCTGAACTCCGGCGCAGATGTGTGGAAGCAGGTAGGCGCCTTCACGCACTTCGGTTCCGATGAGAACCTGGCCGGTGCTGCCGTAGGTGAGAAGCTCGCTTCACTGGGTGTGAAGCATCCAATCTGCGTGATCATGGAGCAGGGCAACGTCGCTCTTGACTCACGGTGTGCAGGCGTGAAATCCAAGGTCCCTGGGACGGAAAACCTCTTCGTGCAGGGCACCGATATGACCCAGGTTTCCTCCACCGTCACGGCAAAGCTTCAGGCAACGCCCGACGCGGACGCCATCATTGGCCTCGGCGCTCCGTTCACTCTGACCATCAACAAGGCAGTGGAGTCGCTGGGACTTCAAAGCAAAGTCAAAGTTGCATCTTTCGACATGAACGGCGAACTTGCCCAAGCCATCATAGATGGCAAGGTGGCCTTCACTGTTGACCAGCAGCCGTGGCTGCAGGGATACGGTGCAATCGATGCGCTGTGGCAGGTCAAACGTGGCGGAATCCACGTGGGCGGTGGACTTCCTGTTCTGACCGGACCATCAATCATCGATCAGTCTTCGGCTCCCGACGTCCTCAAGTTCGCCAAGGAAGGCATCCGCTAAGGATGCTCCCAGCGGGGTTCCCGGGACTCAAACCCGGGAACCCCGCCCTAGCAGGAGAAAGCCATGACACAGACCCTATCCAAAGCCCCCCTCCCCATACGCGATGAACGCATCGGCAAGCGCAATCCGCTCCAAAAAATGCTTGGGCGCCCGGAAGTTGGCGCACTCGTTGGAGCCATCGTCCTCTTTATCTTCTTCTCGTTGGTTTCCCCTACGTTTTTGCAGCCCGCATCATTCGCTACCGTCCTCTACGGAAGTTCCACTATCGGGATTATGGCCGTAGGCGTCTCCTTGCTGATGATCGGCGGAGAGTTCGACCTATCAACAGGCGTTGCGGTCATCAGTTCAGCCCTTACGGCATCCATGTTCAGTTGGTACTTCAGCACAAACGTCTGGGTGGGCGTTGGATTGGCCCTGCTGGTATCTCTGGCTATCGGCTATATCAACGGCTGGATCCTGATGAAGACCAAGCTTCCGAGCTTCATTGTCACCTTGGCCACGTTCCTGATGTTGACGGGTCTGAACCTCGGATTGACAAGGATGATCGGCGGCGGCGTTTCATCGCCCTCTATCTCTGACATGGATGGCTTTTCGTCAGCCCAGGCAGTTTTTGCATCGTCCGTGAACCTGGGTGGAGTTGAAGTCAAGATCACCGTCTTCATCTGGATTGCCCTCGTGGCCGTCGCCACGTGGGTGCTCATGCGTACCCGAGTGGGTAACTGGATCTTCGCAGTGGGAGGCGACGCGAATGCAGCCCGGGCGGTGGGCGTTCCAGTCAAGGCCACCAAGATCGGACTCTTCATGGGTGTGGGCTTCTGTGGCTGGATCCTGGGCATGCACAACCTTTTCGCCTTCGACTCAGTGCAGTCCGGCGAAGGCGTGGGCAACGAATTCCTGTACATCATTGCCGCTGTCATTGGCGGTTGCCTTCTGACCGGTGGCTACGGTTCAGCAGTGGGTGGTGCGATTGGCGCGTTCATCTTTGGCATGGCCAACAAGGGCATTGTTTACGCACAGTGGAACCCGGACTGGTTCAAGTTCTTCCTGGGTCTGATGCTGCTGCTCGCCACTATCGTCAACCTCATCGTCAAGCGCCGCGCGGAACTCAAGTAAAGGGACCCCGGAAAATGAATGCAAAAGCCATCGATCAGGAAACGCTGCTTCAGAATGAGCGTGATCCCCTCACCCACACACCCGTCCACCTTCTCTCCCTGGAAGGAGTGGGCAAGCACTACGGCAACATCATCGCGCTGAGTGAGGTCACCATGGCCGTGGACAACGGCCGCGTTACCTGTGTGCTGGGCGATAACGGCGCGGGCAAGTCCACGCTGATCAAAATCATCGCCGGTCTCCACCAGCACGACGACGGCGTCTTGAACATCATGGGTGAGGAACGAAAGTTCAGTTCCCCCCGCGATGCCCTGGACGCCGGCATCGCCACCGTGTACCAGGACCTTGCAGTGGTGCCGCTCATGCCTATTTGGCGGAACTTCTTCCTCGGATCCGAGATCACCAAAGGCTTCGGCCCATTTAAGTACATGGACGTCGAACAGATGAAGGCCATCACGCTCAAGGAACTGGCGGAGATGGGCATCGACCTTCGTGATGTTGAGCAACCCATCGGACAGCTCTCCGGAGGTGAACGCCAGTGCGTCGCGATTGCCCGCGCCGTGTACTTCGGCGCCAAGGTCCTCATTCTGGACGAACCCACGGCGGCCCTGGGCGTGAAGCAGTCGGGTGTGGTCCTGCGCTACATCCTCCAGGCCCGCGACCGCGGCCTCGGCGTCATCTTCATCACCCACAACCCGCACCATGCTTTCCCGGTGGGGGATCGGTTCCTTCTGCTCAAGCGCGGCAAGTCCATTGGGTACTACGACAAGAAGGACATCACCCTGGACGAACTCACGGCCCAGATGGCTGGTGGCGCTGAGCTTGCTGAACTCGCCCATGAGCTGGAACAGCTGGGAGGCCATGGCGACGTCGTAAAAGAGGTCAAGGCCGAAGTAGCGGACGTTGACAGCGTGAACGCCGGAAGCCCGAAGCACGCGTAAAAAGTGCACTGGCGGGTTCCTCCGGAGATCTCTTCGAAGGACCCCGCCAGCTGTGCACACGGCCCATTCACATCGTCAATAGAAGGGAACACCATGCCGATCAGGGTGGGTGTTATTGGCGCCGGAATCATGGGCGCAGACCACATCAGGAATCTTTCCACCAGTATTGGGGGTGCCGAAGTCACCTTCGTGGCAGATCTCGACGCCGGCCGGGCAGCGGCTGCTGCGCCACCGTTGGCACGCATCACCACGGACCCGACGGAATTGATCAACTCCAGCGACGTTGACGCGGTAGTCGTCGCCTCGCACGACTCGACACACGCGGGCCTTATCTCGGAATGCTTCGAAGCAATGACCCCGGTACTCTGCGAGAAGCCGTTGGCGCCCACGCTTCTTGAAAGCCTCGAAGTGGTGGCGGCCGATGCCGACATCGTGGCCGCGACCGGCGCTTCGTTGCTTTCCCTCGGCTTCATGCGGCGCTTTGACCCGGGCTATGTGGCACTTCGGCGCGCCGTGCAAGGCCGGGCACAGGGCGAGCCCCTCATGGTTCACTGCGTCAGCCGCAATGCCGCGGCAGGGCCCGGAACAACCGCAGAATCGGCCATCACCAACTCGGCCATTCACGAGCTGGACATCGTTCCCTGGCTCCTGGATTCTCCGGTCACGGAAGTCTCGTGGCAGGCCGGAAAAAGCACGCGACGTGCCGAAGCCGGACTGCAAGACCCGTCATTCATGATCCTCCGAACAGCTGACGGGACCCTAACAACGCTGGAGCTCTACCTGAATGCGCAGTACGGGTACACCACCCGCTGTGAGGTGGTTTCCGAGCTAGGCACCACGTCACTTCAGGAATCGTCCTTGCTGGGCATCGAACAAGATGGAGTCCGGCAGGCCTCCATCCCTGCGGACTGGCGACCCCGCTTCGCCGACGCGTACCGGATCCAGCTGCAAGCGTGGGTCTCAGCACTTGCAGGCGGAGAAGCGCCGCCCCTCGCCGGTGCACAGGACGGACTCAACGCTGCCCTGGTTGCCCAAGCCATGATCCAGTCGCTGCACAGCGACGGGTCGTCGACCAAAGTCAGTTACTCGTGACCCAACCCACGCTTCCGCACTCACGCGTGCCCGAATCCCGTGATGCTCCCGGCCTGCGATGGGGCATCATGGGCCCGGGATGGATTGCCGAACGGTTCACCGAATCCATCCAAGCGCATACCGGGCAGGTGATAGCCGCCGTCGGATCCCGATCCCTGAACCGGTCCAAGGCCTTCGCGGAGGCCTTTAGCGTCCCCGCCGCCTACGGAAGCTACCAGGAACTCGCCGCAGCCCCGGACGTGGACATCGTCTATGTGTGTACGCCCCATACCGGCCATCACCCGGCCGCCGTCATGGCCATCGAGGCCGGCAAGCACGTCCTGGTTGAAAAGCCGATCGGACTCGACGCCGGCCAGGCGCGTGATATCGCTGCGCGGGCCGAGGCTGCCGGCGTCTTCGCCGCCGAGGCCATGTGGACGTTCTTCCTTCCAAAATTCGATGTGATCCGGCAGATACTCGATGCCGGAACGCTGGGCACCATCACCACCGTGGTTGCCGAGTATGGCGAGCATTTTGATCGCTCGCACCGCATTTTTGATGCGGAACTGGCTGGTGGTCCTCTTCTTGATCTGGGCACGTACCCCCTGGCCCTGATCACGGAGGTGCTGGGAAGTCCGCACCGGCTCCATGCCATTGGTCAGGCACATGAGTCCGGGGTCAACGCCCAACTATCGGCCGTCATGACGTTCGACGGCGGCGGGCAGGCTGTGGTGAACACTCACCTGCACAACTTCACGCCCACCACAGCCACGATTGTTGGCTCCAAGGCCACCCTGGCGATCGAGGGCCCGTTCAACATGCCCGGCCCGTTCGAGGTCAGGTTTCCTGACGGGACCCGCCTGCGTCACGAAGAACCAGCCGGCGGACACTTCGAGGGCCTTCACTTTGAGGCCGCAGCGGTGGCCCGGGCAGTTGTGGCGGGCAGCACGCAGATCAGCCAACGGACGCTGGCGGCCTCCATCCGCACCCTGGACGTGGCCGATGAGATTCGCCGCCAACTGGGCGTGGTGTTCACGACTCCGGAAACTCCTACCTTTGAAGGAAAAATATGAAAGATGTCATTCTTGGTCTCGTTGGTGTGGGACGCATCGGCGTCATGCATGCCAACAACATGGTCGCTCTCAATGAAACGCTCCGGGACAGGGGCGTCAATGTCCGCCTGAAGCTCACGGACGTTGCCACGGACCATGCCCGCTCAGTCGCAGTCGGATTGGGCGCTGAGTTCTTCCCCTCCGTGGCCGAACTGTTGGGCTCCGGTGTGGACGGCTTGGTCATTGCCACGGGTACGGCGACCCACCCGGAGCTGATCCGTGCCGGAGTGGACGCAGGAATCCCGGTCTTCTGCGAAAAGCCTGTGGCCATGAACGTTTCGGACGCACTGCCTGTGCTGGATTACATCAGGGACAACAACGGCGTGGTGCAAATCGGCCATCAACGACGCTTCGACTCCGGCTATCTGGAAGCCAAGCGCGCGTACCAGGCCGGCGAATTGGGTTGGATCCACTCGCTGCGCGCCGTCACGTGCGATATGACGCCGCCACCGGTCGATTTCCTGGCAACGTCCGGTGGGTTGTTCCGGGACTGTTCCGTCCATGACTTCGACATTCTTCGCTGGCTGACGGGCCGCGAAATCGTGGAGGTCTATGCCAAGGGATCCAACAACGGTGATCCAGCCATTGGGGAAGTAGGCGACGTGGACACGGCTTTGGCGCTCATTACGTTCGACGACGGCACGGTGGGAACGGTTTCTGCCAGCCGCTACAACGGGGCCGGCCATGATGTGCGGTTGGAGATTCAAGGCTCACGCAGGACGGTCATGGTGGGCTTGGACGAGAAGTCCGCTGTGGCTTCGGCTGAGGCCGCGGTCGCTTTCCCCGACGGGGATCCGCACCAGACGTTCGCAGAGCGCTTTGACCAGGCGTACCGTTCCGAGATGGTCGCATTTGTGGAGCTGGTGATGGGTGAGCGTGAGAACCCGTGCACCCCGGAGGACGCGGTGGCAGCCTCCCGTGTGGCAGACGCCGCCCAGGAATCACTGGCAACAGGTGTTCCCGTGAAAGTCGCCCTCAAAGTGTCCAGCTAACATCACTGACCAAAAAAGGCCCTCCCCGCATCCGGTGGACGCGGGGAGGGCCTTCCTATGACGATAGCTAGGCGCCGAAGGGTAACCGGGGGTCGATGTCCTGGCCTTCCCAGCTCTGCCGCACCCAACCATGATGGGGGTCGTCGCTGATCAGCCATTCACGGACGGGACCCGGGCCTGCCATGACGTTGAGGTAGTACATGTCATAGCCCGGTGCTGCCATCGCGGGACCATGCCAGCCGTAGGGGACCAAAACAACGTCACCGGTACGTACTTCAGCTGAAACGTCAATGGGCCGCTCGTCGGAGGCGTACACCCGCTGGTATCCGATCGCGTCGGCGTCGGTCGGTGCGCCGGAACCTGCGGCCACCTGCGTTTCGAAGTAGTAGATCTCCTCGAGGTGGGTCTCGCCGTCCTTTTCCTCATCGTGCTTGTGAGGGGGATAGGAGGACCAGTTACCAGCGGGGGTAATGACCTCGCACACAATAAAGCGGTCCGCCTCCAGTGCAGCCGGTGTGCCGAAGTTGTGCACTTGGCGCGAACAGTTGCCGGCGCCCCTCAATTCCACGGGTGTCTCAGCAGCGGTCACCAGTCGGGTGGGGTACGAGACATCGGCAGGGGCCGTTGCGATGGCGACGCGGCCGCCGTCGGACGAGCTGATGGTGACGGACTTTCCGGTGCCTGAGTACAGGACGTCGCTGGGTCCGTGGAACACGGAGGACCTGCCTCCAAGGGCGTGGTCGACGCCGTCGACAGTAACGGTGAAGGCGCCGTTGAGCGGCACCACAATGCGCTCCTCAGCAACCCCAGGGAGGTCGACGGCGGCGCCTGACGCGATGGTGGCGACCTTGAGGCCGGTATGTGCCCAGCCGTCTACAGCAATGGCGGAATCGGAAGTGCCGAGCGAGATGTCCCACACGCCGTGCGCGGCAGAACCCAAGGGGTAAACCCAATTGGTCATGGAAGCTGAATCCTTTGTATGAGGTGTACTAGCGCTGTACGAGTGTCATTTCGAAACTGTAGGAATCGGCGCGGTAAACGTGGTGGCCGGTTTCCACATGGCGGCCGGTATCGTCCACCGCGGTGCGCTCCATGGTGACCAAAGCGGAATTTACGTCGGTCTCCAGGAGAGGTGCTTGGTAATCATTGGCGATCATGGCACCGATGCGTTGAGTCGCTAGGCGGAAGTTGACGCCACCTCTGCGCAGGATCGAGTACAGGCCCTCTGCTCCCAGCATGGCTTCGTCCATGGTGGCGATGTCATCGCGCACCCAGTTCTCCATCAAGGCCAGTGGTTTGCCACCTACTTTGCGCAGTCGGGTGAAGTGGTACACCTTGGAACCGGCAGGCAGCTCAAGCGCCGCGAGGGTGGCGGCGTCGGCTTCTTCATGGGAAAAGCTCAGCACGGTGGTGGTGGGCTTCTTGCCGTTGTTGGTCAGATCGTCAAAGAGGCTGGAGAGTTCCAGGGGGCGGCGAACCTGACTGGATACCACTTGTGTTCCGACGCCGCGTTTGCGGACCAGCAGGCCGGAACGAACCAGTTCGTCCATGGCCTTGCGCATGGTGGGCCTGGAAAGGTTGAGCTGGGCCGCGAGGTCGATCTCGTTCTCAAGGCGGCTGCCAGGCTCCAAGACCCCGCTGTGGATGGCGGCCTCGATACCCTGTACTACCTGGTGATAGAGGGGCACGGGAGAGGAGCGGTCGATGTTGAGACCAAGTTTAGTCACCACTGGATACCCCGGTTTTCAGGCTCCGCCCCTTGCCCCAGTGCGGGTGGCAGAGGATTGTAGCCATTTGTTCGCTTGATAGGACATACTTTCTCTCTTGATGGTAGCAGCCAACTTTCGGTGGTCAAATGGCCGCGCTTCACATCAGACTTGAATCAACCGAAGACATCTACGAGCTAGGGAGTTGGAGACCATGCCCAAGACCGGAAAAAACGACCACGCCCGCAAAGACGAAGTGCCATCCACCCTGCAGCGCTCGGAACAGAAAGCCCAGGACACTTTTGCCAAGACCTACGATTCGGCAATGGAAAGCTATGACAACGATTCCGGCCGGGCGGCCCGGACTGCTTTCGCGGCTCTGAAGCACAGTTACGAGAAAGTGGGCGACCACTGGGAGCCCAAAGAGGAGCGCGGACCTTCCGACAACCATGCGGAGGAAGGGGTGGACTCCACCAAGCCCACGGCCGGCGGAGTGGATGCCAACGCCTCCAAGGAGCACCTCTACAGGCGGGCGAAGGAAATGGACATCAAGGGTCGTTCAACCATGAACAAAAAGGAGTTGGTGGAAGCGCTGCAGAAGGCCAACGACGCCGCAACCAGGAAGGCCCGGGAAGGCTAGCCCCATCATCACGCCGGGTCTTGAGGTGGTCCGCGGTGGCCCAAATATGCAGGAACGGGTTGTCACCGGCATAGTTAACGTCTTGGGGTTGCACTTTATGGGTACAGTCACCGCATGAAGGCAGGACAGAAACGAACAGGGGCTTAACTTGGCAGGGAATGCGACCTTCCGGCACAGCAACACCGCGCTGCTCTCGGTGAGCAGTGTAGAGGCTCCGAGGATAGTGAGCTCTACGGATTTCGACCGGAGATTGGCTTCGACCCTGCAGAGGCTGAAGTTTCCACCGCGATTGCTTGAGCGGGTTGCGGGTATCACCCACCGCCGTTGGTGGGCCGCCGGAACGTCGTTTGATGATGCTGCAGTGGAAGCGGGCGCCAAGGCACTGGCTGAGGCCGGCGTTGAAGCTTCGGAAATCGGCTTGCTGATCAACACGTCAGTGACGAGGCGCAACCTCGAACCCTCTGTGGCGGTCAAGATCCACCACGAGCTTGGCCTGCCGTCGTCGGCCATGAATTTTGACCTGGCCAACGCCTGCCTCGGTTTCGTGAATGGCCTGATACTGGCGGCCAACATGATTGATTCGGGGCAGATCAAGTACGCCGTCATCGTCAATGGAGAAGACGCGCAGGGTACTCAGGAAGCCACCTTGGCCCGGCTCCAGCGTCCTGAAACCACTCGGGAAGACTTCAACCGCGAGTTTGCCACGTTGACGCTGGGATCGGGTGCTGCCGCTGCGGTGCTGGGCCCTGCCGATGAGCACCCGGGCGCGCACCGGCTTGTGGGAGGAGTCATGCGTGCAGGAACGGAACACCACGAACTGTGCGTTGGAGGCATCGATGGCATGTCCACGGACACCAAGGGACTGCTCGACGGCGGCCTGCAGCTTGTGGTGGATGCCTGGCATGAGGCGCAGCCCGAGTGGGATTGGGCAAGCATGGACCGCTACGTCACCCATCAAGTCAGCAACGCCTATACCCAGGCAATCATCAACGCCATAGACCTGGACGCGGACAAGGTTCCCATCACCTTCCCGCATTGGGGCAACGTGGGTCCTGCATCGCTTCCCATGACACTCGCGGCCCAGGCGCAGTCTCTGACGACCGGCGACCGGGTCCTGTGCATGGGTGTGGGTTCCGGACTGAACGCAGGAATGGTGGAAATCGTTTGGTAGCCGCCAAGTGGCCCGGCGTAGACCCGCAATGGTCCCGGACAATCCGGGTAAGGTCCACATCGGAGGTGGACGATCCGGGCGCAATTCGCCGCTGGCATGTGCTCGATAACGGCGACCAGCTCACGCGCAGTGAACTGACACCGATCGGAACCTTGCTGTGCGTACACGGCAACCCCACTTGGTCGTATCTGTGGCGGACACTGGTCAGTGCGGGAGCAAGCCCGGCCCATCCATGGCGCGTAATTGCCGTAGACCAACTTGACATGGGCTACTCAGAACGCACCGGCACCTTCCGGCGCTTGGCGGACCGGATCAACGATCTCGGTGACCTCACGGATGCACTGGGCCTGGAAGGGCCAGTGGTTACGGTGGGCCATGACTGGGGTGGAGTGATCAGCGCGGGCTGGGCGCTGGAACACCCGCAGCTCCTTGCAGGAATGGTACTGACCAACACCGCTGTCCACCATCCTTCCGATACTCCCATCCCATCGGCTCTTCGGCTGGCCCTGCACCCTGCCGTGCACCGGTGGGGCACTATGACCTCCGACGCCTTCCTGCGTGTGACGCATTCACTGGCCAATCCGCCGCTTCCCTCCGATGTGGGCAGGGCATTTATGGCGCCTTACCGCGGAGCCGGCCGGCGGGCCGGAGTGGGGAATTTCGTCGCGGACATTCCCGCAAACGCCTCCCATCCCAGCTTCCCCGCGCTCACACGCGTGGCGGAAGGCTTGCGCGGGCTGAACGTGCCGGCCCTGATGCTCTGGGGCCCGAAGGATCCGATCTTCTCCGACCGGTACCTCAAAGACCTCATCAGCCGCCTTCCGCACACGGATGTGCATCGCTTCGAAGGTGCCGGACATCTCGTGGCGGAAGACAGGGACATCGCCACGCCGGTGTTTGACTGGCTTGCTGCGCACAGTGGCTCCATAAGCGGCGATAGCTCTCACGTGGTGCCCTCTGCTACCCGCGGCCTCCCGCCCAGGGATCCGGCCGAAGGAGGGGCCACAACATTCCGACCCCTCTGGGACTCGCTCGGCGAACTGGCCGCTGGACCATCGAAGGACGACGTCGCCGTCGTTGAAATGGCACCCGATGGAAGCATGAGCCGAACACTGAACTGGCGTCAGCTGGACCAGCGCATTCTGGACATGGTGGAGGGCCTGAGGGAAGCCGGCGTGGGTCAAGGGAGCCGCGTGAGCTTGATGGTTCCGCCCGGAACCGACCTCACAGTTGCCCTCTACTCCTGCCTGAGATTGGGGGCGGTGGTGGTCGTCGCCGACGCCGGACTCGGTACCAAGGGCATGAGTCGCGCCGTGAAGGGCGCCACCGCAGACTTCCTGATCGGCATCGATAAGGCACTGGCGGCCGCTTCGGTGCTTGGGTGGCCGGGACGCCGCATCAGCATTCGGGACCTCCCGCGGGTCCGTCGTCGAATCCTGGGTGTCGAGACGTCGCTGGATGCCCTGGCAAAGACCGGGGCACTAAGCCGCGCAACCAGCGGTGCGAAGCGCGTGGAAGGCCACCACGTGGTAGCCGTGGACCCGGATGCGCCATCTGCCGTGCTCTTCACCTCCGGTTCCACCGGACCAGCCAAAGGCGTCCTCTACACGCACCGGCAGCTTGCCGCGATGCGGGACACGGTTGCCGCTACTTTCGGGATCGGTGCCGGTGCACGGCTGGTGGCTGGTTTCGCCCCCTTTGCGTTGCTGGGGCCGGCGCTCGGAGCCGTCTCGGTGACCCCCGCCATGGACGTTACAGCCCCCCGGACTTTGACAGCCCGGGCACTGGCGGTTGCCGTTGCTGCCATTGACGCCACCGTGGTCTTCGCGTCCCCGGCGGCTTTGCGTAACGTGGTTGCCACCCGGGATAACCTCAGTGGCTCCCAGGCGTTGGCTCTTGGTAACGTGAAGATGCTTCTATCCGCCGGCGCGCCCGTCCCTGAGTCCCTCCTTGCGGAGGTACAAGTGTTGATGCCCGGAGCTTCCCTCCATACCCCTTATGGGATGACTGAGGCGTTGCCGGTCACTGACATCAGCTTTGAAGAGATTCAGGCGGCAAGCGCTGATGCTGCCGCCGGGACCGTCCCGGGCGCCGGCAACGGAGTCTGTGTGGGCGTGCCCGTCCACGGAGCCCGGTTGGCGATCGTTCCGCTGGCGGCCGATGGGACCGCGTCGGGAGAGCACCGTGGCACTGAGGCCGGGGTGACCGGAGAGATCCTGGTCAGCGCGCCGCACGTCAAAGAAGCCTATGACAGGCTCTGGATGACGCAACGGAAGAGCACCAGCCTGACCGGGTGGCATGCCACGGGCGATGTAGGTCACTTCGACGCCGCAGGCCGACTGTGGGTGGAGGGGCGCCTTGCCCATGTGGTGACGGCGCCCGGGGGTGCGGTGACTCCAGTTGGTGCCGAACAATCCATCGAACGCCTGGACGCCGTGCGAATGGCCGCCATCGCCGGAGTCGGTCCGAGAGGCACACAGGCTGTGGTGGCCGTGGTGGAGACCGTGCCTGCGGTTCCCAAAGCCGGCCCGGCTGAGCCGCAACTCGCAGGGAGCGTCCGTCGAGCAGCTGCCGAGGCCGGCGTTGATGTCAGCGCTGTGCTCGTAGTCCCTGCGCAGCCCACAGATATCAGGCATAACGCCAAGATCGACAGGACGCGTCTGGCACGTTGGGCTTCGCAGGTGCTGGCCGGCGGCCGCACGGGGAAGCCGTGAGGGTCCTCGTCACTGGTGCCAGCGGACTCCTCGGCGGCGAGGTGGCCCGGCAGTTGGTGCATCAAGGCCATGATGTGGCTTCGTTTCAGCGCCGCTCGTCAGGGGTGGATGGCGTGGAAGATTTCCGCGGATCCATCAACGACGACGCTGCCCTCCGCCGGGCAGTGGACGGTGCGGAGGGACTCATACACCTTGCTGCCAAAGTTTCCATCACCGGGCGCCCCGCTCAGTTCCAAGCAGTAAATGTTGAAGGAACCCGCAGCTTGCTCCACCATGCCAAGGCGGCCGGTGTGCGGGACGTTGTCTACGTCTCGTCGCCATCTGTGGCCCATTCCGGAGCAGCCATTATGGGAGCGGGTGCGGAGAAGGCTGACCCGCGGCATGCACGCGGAGATTATGCCCGCACCAAGGCTGAGGCTGAATTACTGGCCCTCGCAGCGGATGGATCCCACTTGCGGGTAGCAGGAGTGCGGCCCCACATTGTGTGGGGCCCCGGCGACACCCAGTTGGTTGAGCGCGTCCTGGCTCGCGCCAGCCACGGCCGCTTACCGTTGTTGGACTCCGGCGCTGCCCTGATCGACACAACATACGTGGACAATGCGGCATCGGCCATCGTCGCAGCGCTGCACCGCATGGAGCACGTTCATGGCAAGGCTGTGGTGGTGAGTAATGGCGAGCCCCGGCCCATCGGGGAGCTATTGTCAGGCATTTGTGCAGCTGGCGGCGTGGCCCCGCCGTCGTGGTCTGTGCCTGGTGGGCTGGCACGGGCTGCCGGGGCAGTAGTGGAAAGGGTGTGGACCTGGGCCGGACGCAAAGAGGAGCCGCCCATGACCCGGTTCCTGGCCGAGCAGCTCTCCACCGCCCACTGGTTTGACCAACGCTTAACCCGTGAACTCCTCAACTGGACACCTGATGTATCCGTTGATGAAGGACTGGCCAGGCTGACTGAGTATTACGGTTCGCGTACTTCGGTGACCGGGGACTCAGGGCAACTTCGCTAGGGCTGTTCCGGCTTTTCACCGGACGGTGTTGCCAAACCCGGGCCTCGGGATCACAGTGAGATAAATCAGATCACTGACACGGTTCGAGGGACCGTGTACGGGCCGGGGGTGGACCATGAGCACCACGTCAGACGACGCCTTGGAAGCAACGCCAGCAGGTGAGGAGCCGGAGCTTAAACGCGTGCTTGGACCCAAACTGCTCCTCCTCTTTATTGTGGGCGACATTCTGGGGGCCGGGGTCTATGCGGTCACCGGCACAATGGCAGGGACAGTGGGTGGGATCGTTTGGTTGCCGTTCCTGCTGGCCTTTGTGGTGGCCACTCTTACCGCGTTTTCCTATCTTGAGCTGGTGACGCAGTACCCCCAGGCCGCCGGCGCAGCGCTCTACACGCATAAGGCCTTCGGGATCCATTTCGTGACCTTCCTCGTGGCGTTCGCCGTTGTCTGCTCCGGCATCACCAGTGCCTCGACCTCTGCCAACGTCCTTGCCCAGAACTTCTTTGGTGGCCTTCAAATCAACGGCTGGATGGAGGTTCCTGACCGCGGCGTGATCACCGCGGTGGCTTTGGGATTCATGCTGCTGCTGGCAGCGATCAACCTGCGTGGCGTGGGGGAGAGCGTGAAGTTCAACGTCATTCTCACGGCAGTGGAGGTAGTCGCCCTTTGCATCGTCATTGCGGTTGGCTTCTTCGTCATGGCACAGGGAACCGGCAACGTTCAGGAAATTTTCGTGTTCACCGACTACCAGGACAAGGGGCTGTTCCTGGCTGTCACTGCCGCCACGTCCATTGCCTTTTTCGCCATGGTCGGCTTCGAGGACTCCGTCAACATGGTTGAAGAGACCAGGAACCCGGAGCGGATTTTTCCCCGCACCATGCTGACAGGTCTTGGTATCGCGGTGATCCTCTACATGCTGGTAGCTGTGTCTGTGGTCAGTGTGCTCACCCCGGCCGAGCTCGGAGAGATCAGGGAAGCCGAAGGAGCGGCACTCCTTGAAGTGGTGCACAAAGGTTCCCCTGATTTTCCCATCGACAAGATCTTTCCCTTCCTCGCTGTCTTCGCCGTAGCGAACACAGCATTGATCAACATGTTGATGGCGAGCCGGCTGATTTACGGCATGGCGCGCCAACACGTTCTGCCGCGGTCTTTGGGGCGGGTATTGCCCGGTCGCCGGTCGCCATGGGCCGGTATCCTGTTCTCCACCGTCCTTGCCTTGGGGCTGATCTGGTACGTCAGCAGCGACCCCTCAAGCAACATCGTGGCGAATCTTTCCGGAACCACGGCCTTCCTGCTGCTGTGCGTGTTCACCCTGGTTAATGTGGCATGTGTTGTTCTCCGCCGAAAGCGCGATCCGCACCGGAAGGTCTTCTTCACCTCGCCCGGTCAGCTGCCTTTGGTGGCCGCACTCTTGTGTGCCTTCCTCGCTGGTCCGTGGGTGGGAAGGAACCTCATCCAGTACCAAGTGGCGGGCGGGCTGATGGCCATCGGCGTGGTGCTGTGGTTCATTACCTGGTTGATCACCCGGAAGACCAACACCGGGGGGAGAGGACCAGGTGGAGCAGCAGTTGACGCCGATGGCCAGGGACAACAGCAGTGAACCTTGAGACATAGATGATCATCATGCTTACTATTGTGGAGAAGTCGACGTTGACCAGGGTCACCCCCGGCCGAGACCACACTAGGAGCGGACATGGCACTGAGCAAGGGAACACGCGTGGAGTGGAACACCCCGCAGGGCAAGACGCACGGAAAGATCGTGGAGAAGAAGACCAGCGACTTTGTGCTGGACGGCAACAAGCACGTGGCCAGCGAAGACGAGCCGCAGTATGTGGTGGAGTCAGCTAAGACCGGAGCCAGGGCAGCGCACAAGGGCTCCGCTTTGACCGAGAAGAGCTAGCGGAATGGCGCGCCGGCACGAGGTCGTCATCATCGGCGGCGGCAATGGAGGCGTGTCCCTGGCCGCCCGGTTGAAGCGGTACGGCGTCCAGGACATCGCCCTCATCGAACCCAAGGAACACCATTTATACCAGCCCTTGTTCTCCCACATCGCCGGTGGCCGTGCGCAAGTCAAGGAAGCCGTCCGGAGCCAGGAATCCGTAACCCCAATGGGCGTCGCCTGGATCAAGGACAAGGCAGCGAATGTGGACGCGAAGGCCAACTCGGTGACGCTGGCTTCCGGCTCCGAAGTAACCTACGAGCACCTTGTTCTCTGCCCGGGGCTGCAGTACAACTGGGACGCCGTTCCGGGGCTGGCCGAGGCAGTGCACTCACCCTATGGCTCCTCTCACTACGAGTTCGAGCTCGCACCCAAGCTCTGGACGCTGTTGAGCTCCATGAGGTCGGGCACCGTCATCTTTACCATGCCTTCGGGTCCGGTTAAATGTGCCGGGGCCAGTCAGAAGCCGATGTATCTGGCCTGTGACTACTGGAAGGAACAGGGCGTCCTGGACAACATCCGGGTTGTCATGGTCCAGCCCTATCCCACAGTGTTCGGCATTCCCGAGGTTGACCGGGAGCTGGACCGCAAGATTGCCGAGTACGCAATAGAACTGCGGACAAACAGCGAGCTGGTGGCGGTAAACCCTGCCAGCCGCACGGCAACCATTCGGAATAGCGCTGACAACACGTCAGAGGACCTCTCCTATGATGTCCTCAACGCCGTCCCGCCCCAGTCCGCGCCGGATTGGCTCAAAGCCACTGACTTGCCGGCGGTAGGGGACGAGCACGGCTTCGTGGAGGTGGACACCCGGACGTTGCGGCACCCCAGGTACCCGAATGTCTGGTCGCTGGGCGACGCTGCAGGGACCGCCAATTCGAAAGCCGGCGGTGCGCTGCGCAAGCAGGCCAAGGTCCTGGCGAAGAACCTGCTTTCGGCCCGCAAGGGCGAACCGCTGAGCCAAAAGTACAATGGTTACTCCGTATGCCCGTTCACCGTTTCGCGGAACACGGTGGTCTTTGCCGAGTTTGACCACCACTACCAACCCATGCCGACCATTCCAAAGGTAGCCACGTGGAAGGAAAGCCGGCTCTCCTGGTGGGTGGACCGAGATATGTTCCCGCAGGTCTACTGGCACCTGATCCTCAAAGGCCGGGCGTAAAAACACCAGGAGACCGGTGAGGCCGCTAGGCCCCGCCGGTCTCCTGGTGTGACATTTATGTACTGAACTTAGGCGGGCTGAATATTCTCCGCCTGCGGACCCTTGGGACCCTGCGTGATGTCGAATTGGACCTTCTGGTTTTCCTCCAGCGAACGGTATCCGCTCGACGTAATTGCTGAGTAGTGAGCAAACACGTCAGGGCCTCCATCGTCCGGGGCGATGAATCCGAAACCCTTTTCAGCGTTAAACCACTTAACTGTTCCTGTTGCCATGCCTTAATTTCCTTCACCCGGTCGCCGGTCGGTCCCGCTGGTCGGTTTGCCGTCCCTGCCACTCACGCTACGAGCCTATGGGCCGCTTCGGCTGGGGGCAACACCTTGGCGGAGTCGCGTACACCTAAGTAAGAGGAGTGCACGACGGCGGGATACCGCCGTCGTGCGCTTGTTGCGTTTGCAGGGGCTGCTTCAGAGCAGCCGCGAAGCATCAGGCTTTTGGCGTGCGAAGCGTTGCCTCCGGCGCCGCCGTGCGGCGCAGCCGGCGAAGCGCCAGCAACGGAAACAGGAGTACCGAGAGCATCCCTGCCCCTACGAGGGCCGAGGATATTCCGCTGGTGATGTACCCGTGCTCCCGGCCAATGGTTGTCACTGCCACGATGATGGGCAAAGCCGTGGCTCCGAACAGCAGAAGGGCCTGTTTGTCCGCCCGCGAGGAGCCCGGGGGCGTGGCGAGCAAGGACGGCACGCCACGGATGAGCAGCAGAAGCGCCAGGAACAGCGGGACCATGGCCAACGTCAGGGGGCTGGAGGTCAGTGCGCCCAAATCGAAGTCGATGCCGGTATCTATGAAGAAGATGGGCACCAGGAAGCCAAAGGCGACGGCGTCGATCTTGGTCTCGATGACTTTACGGTCTGCAACAGGAGCGCGTGCAATGGTGACCTTCCAGAGGACCCCTGCGGCGAAGGCTCCCAGCAGCATGTCGAGTCCCAAGACCATGCTGAGCACCACCAGCGAGCTAAGAATCAACAGGATGGACCGCATGGCAAACTGACTGCTGGTGTGCAGGGTGGCAGTGACCTGGGCGTGGAACAGCGTGTGCAGTGCCTGCGAGGCAAGGTAGATTGCCACGCCGGTCAGCAGGACAAAGCCCAGAAGCACTCCTGATGCCACACCGAGTTGCTTGCCGCTGAAGAACAAGGAGATGGCTATGAGCGGCCCAAACTCGCCGGCCGCGCCCAGTGCGGTAGCGGCGACACCGATCGGCGACTTGGAGGCACCGGCATCCCGGAGGATCGGCAGCAATGCGCCCAAAGCGGTGGAGCACAGAGCAACACCAATGATCACGGCGGCTTCCGGTGAGGGCCCCAGGACAAAACCTGCCCCGATGCCTGCGGCCAAGGAGATGGCCCACCCTGCAGAGGCACGGTAAAGGGGACGGCCGCGGATTGCCGCGAAGTCAATCTCGTTGCCGGCAACGAAGAACAGCATGGCCAGCCCGAAATCAGCCAGCGTGTCCGTGAAGGGAGTGGACTGGACCCATCCCAGGAGGCTTGGTCCGAACAGGATGCCAAGAACAATTTCAAAGACCACAATGGGCACTTTGACCCAACGATCCAGGAGCCGTGCAGCAAGGGGGGCCACCACAGCCAACACGGCGATGAGGACCAGTGACGCGGACAAGCCTTGCATCGGCAGTGCCTCCGGTACCTCGGCAGCTTCAAGGAAAAGTACTCCAAAGTTACCGCCACGCCACCGCCCGCGCCAGAACTCTCAGCCTCCGGATGCCGGCCACTCCTTGCCCGCCCACGGGTCGTAGTCTGCGATCAGCTCCTCCTGGGCCGGTCGTCGCTCTTCCGGGATGTGTTGAAGATTTACCCGTACCCGGTACCAGAGTGAGCTCGATCCCCGCATTCCGTCCACCAGGACGTCGGCCGGGTGAAGCAGGGAAACAACGTCTGCATGCCGTTCCTTCCACGCATCGAGTGCTTCTTCGGCTTCGGGCTTGGTCTTGGTCCGGGCTACCTCGATGAGTGGCATCATTGACACCCGGCGACCCGAGCCATCGCCTGCTCTGGGGGCCTTCTCGGCGGGGCCGAGCTCGGCAGCCAAAGCCAGAAGGGCATCGAGCGAGCCGGGAGCTTCATCGATTCCTGCGTGCGGGTCGCCCACATCCGAGAAGCGCGCGGGCACAGTGCGGACAGTGAACTGCTCCGGCCGGGCGGAGCGCACCTCGTCCCACGTGAGCGGCGTCGAGACCCGGGCGTCGGGCCGGGAGCGGACCGAGTACGCGGAGGCTACGGTGCGGTCCTTGGCGTTCTGGTTAAAGTCGACGAAGACGCTCTCGCCCCGCTCCTCCTTCCACCATTTGGCCGTTGCCAGCCCCGGAGCACGGTTCTCCACTTCGCGGGCCAGGGTCTCGGCGGCAAGGCGCACATCCCGGTAGGACCACTGCGGCGTGATGCGCACCAGGATGTGAAGGCCGCGGGAGCCACTCGTCTTTGGCCACCCCACCAGTCCGGCGTCGTCCAGCACTTCCTGTGCTACATACGCGGTGTCCACAATCCGGGACCAGTCAACGCCGGGCATGGGGTCCAGGTCCACCCGAAGCTCATCCGGATGGTCGAGGTCCTCCGCGCGTACGGGGTGCGGGTTGAGGTCCAGACATCCCAGATTCACCACCCACGCGAGGCCTGCCGCATCACGGATGACCGCTTCCTCGGCGGAAGTTCCGGACGAGTAGTGGAGTGTTGCCGTGTCAATGAAGTCGGGATGGTTCTCGGGCACGCGTTTCTGAAAGAACGGTTCAGCATCGATGCCCTTGGGGAAGCGCTTGAGCACCATGGGGCGCCCTCCCGCGCCGCGCAGCGCACCGTCCGCGACTGCGAGGTAATAGTTCACGAGATCGAGCTTGGTCAGCCCGGGCTCGGGGAACACCACCTTGTCCGGGTTGGAGATGCGGACCTCGTTGCCGGCGATGTCGAGGATCTCTGCCGGGGACTTCGACGGGTTCATGCGGCCACGCTAGCAACGAACAGCCCTCCCAGCCAGAGTTGTCGTGGAGAAAGGCAGAGAAACCTCGTAGGCATGAAGCCCAAATTTCTGTAACTGGCTTTAAAAAAATAAGTGGGTATGGTGTTGTCATATCCAAAATATTGAAGGAGCCTAAAATGTCCGGTAAGTCACCCAATAGTGCCAGGTCCAAAAAGTCCGGCAAGACTATTCTGGAAAAGAGAGCCGAAAAGAGGGCAAAGGCTGAGGGTAGTGAGAATCTCTTTTCAAAACCCAGGAAAAACCAGCGATAACCATCGAAAGGGCCGAATTGCTGCCGCCGTTCGGTGATGCTGTTCGGTGATGCCGGCCACCTAGTACCGCCGCCCGGCATCACCAGTTGCGAATTGGAAAGGCGGTAAGGGTAGAGAAACGGAAATTAAAGCGATGCGGTATCTCATCACGGTACTCATTATCCCGGCACGTATCCACGAGTGTATCCGCGTGGAAAGGATTGAGCCGGTCATGGAAATGCAGCAATCCTTGGTGGAGGGGAATGTTGAAGCAATAACCGGCCGTGGATGGCACGTTCTGGTCAATGACCAGGCAAATCATATTCCTTTGCCTTTGAACCCTCGGGCTGAGGTCTTGATTCGTGAAGCAGGCACTCCTGTCGAAGGCACCGTCAGCGGGACTGCGGTTTTCCTCGGTCACGGAACAAGCGGTGATGACCAGGATGTGCCGAGCCATCTGCTGACGCTGGCGGAGCGCCTGTTTGAGACTCGGCTGGCAGCTTAAGCGGGGGGCATTCGGAGGTGACGTCCGGCCGGGCCGACTATATTGGCCCTGTCAGCCCACCACCACCATTGAGGGAGCCTGCACACTATGGCCAAGGAACTTGCCACCCAACTCATCGAACAACTCCAAGCTGCCGGTGTGCAGCGGATCTACGGAATCGTTGGCGACAGCCTTAATCCGATCGTGGATGCTGTTCGGCAAACAGGAGGCTCCTCGAAGGGCGGCATCGACTGGATCCATGTCCGCCACGAGGAAGCTGCCGCTTTTGCTGCTGCTGCAGAGGCCCAATTGACGGGAAAGTTGGCTGTTTGCGCGGGTTCTTGCGGTCCCGGCAATCTCCACCTGATCAATGGACTGTACGACGCCAACCGTACCGGGGCCCCGGTGCTCGCCATCGCATCGCACATTCCCAGTAAGCAGATTGGTAGTGGCTTTTTCCAGGAGACCCATCCGGACCGACTGTTCAACGAGTGCTCGGTGTACTCGGAGATGATCAGTACCGCTGAGCAAGCGCCCCGGGTCATGCACAGCGCCATCCAAAATGCAGTGGGTCTTGGGGGAGTGGCTGTTGTGACGCTCCCGGGTGACATCGCCGGGCTTGAGGCAACGGCGCCCACCCCGCTGCCGGCAACGTTCCGTCCGGCCGCTTTGGTTCCCCATCCAGCCAGCGTCCGGGAACTTGCTGACGCCATCAACGACGCCGGGAAGGTTGCCATTTTCGCCGGCGCTGGCGTCGAAGGTGCCCATGACGAGCTCATTGCCCTGGCAGAGCTGGTCAACGCACCCATCGGCCATTCCTTGCGAGGCAAGGACTTTGTCCAGTATAACAACCCCTTCGACATCGGCATGACCGGGCTGCTCGGCTACGGCGCAGCGGCTGAGGGCATTGAGGACGCGGACCTGCTGATCCTACTGGGCACAGACTTTCCCTATGACCAATTCCTGCCGGACACCCGGACGGCCCAGGTTGACCGGGCGGCACAGCGGCTGGGGCGGCGGACCGACGTCGACATTGCAGTTCATGGCGACGTGTTGCCAACCTTGACGGCCCTGCTGCCCCTGGTGACGCCTAAGAAGAACCGGCGCTTTCTTGACCAGATGCTGAAGAAGCATGACCGCCTGATGAACAAAGCCGTGGGCGCCTACACGCGCAAGGTGGAGAAAAAACAGCCCATCCACCCCGAATACGCGGCGTCGCTCCTTGACCAGGTTGCGGCCGAGGATGCAATTTTCACGGCCGATACCGGCATGTGCAACGTCTGGACCGCGCGCTACATCAACCCGTTAGGCACGCGTCGGCTGATCGGCTCCTTCCTCCACGGGTCCATGGCCAACGCACTCCCGCACGCTATTGGCGCGCAGGTGGCTTATCCCGGACGCCAGGTAATTTCCGTGTCCGGAGATGGCGGACTGTCCATGTTGTTGGGCGAGCTGATCACCGTGGCCGCGCACCAGCTGCCGGTGAATGTGGTGGTCTTCAACAATTCCACCCTGGGCATGGTCAAGCTGGAGATGCTGGTGGACGGGCTACCCGACTTCGGCGTGGACGTTCCGGACGTCAACTATGCGGCGGTGGCCAAGGCCTTGGGGTTCCACGCAGTCCGGGTCACGGATCCCGCTGACATCGAGGCGGCGTACCGGGCGGCGTTTGCCCATCCAGGTCCGTCCTTGGTGGAACTCATCACCGACCCCAACGCCCTGTCCATTCCGCCGAAGATTTCGGGTTCGCAGGTCATTGGATTCGCTACCGCAATGTCCAAAGTGGTCCTGAACCGTGGTGCCGGGGAGGCTGTCAGCATGGCACGAAGCAACCTGCGCAACATTCCCCGGCGGTAGGCTACCGCCCGTGGGCGGCGGCGAGGTAGGGTGCTGTCCGGCCTGTTCGCGAACCCGCGACGACGGCCGGCGGGCCTGCGACCATGATCTCGCCGCCGGCGTCGCCACCACCTGGACCCAGGTCGATCACCCAGTCGGCGCCGGCCACGACGTCCATCTCATGCTCCACCACGATGACAGTGTTGCCGGCGTCAACCAGCTTGTGCAATTGGGCCATGAGCAGCTGGACGTCGGCAGGGTGCAGTCCGGTGGTTGGTTCGTCCAGCAAGTACAGGGTGTGGCCTCGTTGGACGCGTTGCAGTTCGGTGGCGAGTTTGATGCGCTGGGCTTCGCCGCCGGAAAGCTCTGTGGCGGGCTGGCCTAGCCGGAGGTAGCCCAGGCCCACTTCGCGCAGGGTTTGCAGGCTGCGGGCAACGCCGGGGAGATCAGCCAGGAAGTCGGACGCTGCGTTTACGGTCATGCCCAGGACCTCGGCAATATTGCGTCCACGATAGGTAACCTCCAAGGTTTCTGGATTGAATCGCGAACCCTGGCATTCGGGGCAGGGGCCGTAACTGCCTGGCAGGAACAGCAGCTCCACGGCAACAAACCCTTCTCCCTGGCAGGTTTCGCAGCGGCCTCCGGCCACGTTGAAGGAGAACCGTCCAGCTCCGAAGCCTCGGGAACGCGCGCCTTGAGTGGCCGCGAATTCTTTCCGGACTCCGTCGAAGAGCCCCGTGTAAGTGGCCAGGTTGGAGCGGGGGGTCCGGCCGATGGGCTTCTGATCGACTTTCACCAGGCGATCGAGCTGGTGGAGTCCGGACACCAAACCCACAGCGTCCTGCATAGGCCGGGTGTCTGCGCTTGGGGCGTCTGTGTCAGGGGTTTCCGGATGCAGCGCGGCTCCCACCACTTCGGCCAGAACGTGGCTGACCAGGGTTGACTTGCCCGAACCGGAGACGCCTGTCACCGCTGTCAGCACGCCAAGCGGGAACTCAGCCTTAACGTCGCGAAGGTTGTGCCTGTTAATGTTCTGGAGCGTGAGCCACTCTTTTGGTGGCCGGGGAGACGCGGGCCTGGTCCCGGCGGCGACCAGACCGGCGTCGTGGGTTGCTTCAACACCGGCGACGCCGTCGCCGCGCCCAGGGAAGAGGAACGGCCGCGTCACGGAGTCCTGTACATCCGCCAGTCCGGCTACTGGGCCGCTGTAGAGGATATGTCCCCCACCCTCGCCAGCGTGCGGGCCAACATCGACCAACCAGTCGGCCGCCCTGACCAGGTCCATGTTGTGTTCCACCACGAACACAGAGTTACCGGAGCGCTTAAGCTGGTCCAGCACCTCCAGAAGCGGCTCGGCATCGGCAGGATGAAGTCCGGCAGAAGGTTCATCAAGGACGTAGATGACACCGAAAAGCCCGGATCGCAGCTGCGTGGCTATCCGGAGTCGTTGCATCTCGCCGGGGGAGAGCGTTGGTGTTGGGCGACCCAGCGCCAGGTAGCCAAGCCCCAGGTCCAGGAGTACCGTGACCCGGCTCAGGAGGTCGCGGGTGATGGCGAGGGCTACTTCGTTGACTTCACCGGAAGTCTGGGTCCGTGAGGCAGTACTGGCCGCCGTCACTTGAGTGGTGGGGCGGATGATGTCGGCCAGTTCGGTCATGGGCAGGGAGTTGAGTTCGGCGATGGTTTTTCCGGCGAAGGTGACCGCTAGTGCCTCCGGGCGAAGCCCGCTGCCACTGCATTGGGGGCACCGGCCGGTTTCCATGAATCGCAGCACCCTCTCACGCATTGTGGAACTTTTTGAGTCGGCCAGAGTGTGGAGCACGTAGCTTTTGGCGCTCCAGAAGCGGCCCTTGTAGGGCTTGGCGACGCGGTCTCGTTGGGGCGTAACCTCCACCACGGGCTGCTCTTCCGTGAAGAGGATCCAGTCACGATCCTTCCTGGGCAGCTTCCGCCAGGGTGTGTCCACGTCGTAGCCCAGGTGAGTCAGGATGTCGCGGAGATTCTTTCCTTGCCAGGCGCCGGGCCATGCGGCGATCGCACCATCCCTGATACTGAGCGAGGGATCAGGAACCAAGGTCTCTTCCGTGACCGTGTGGGCAACACCCAGTCCGTGGCATTGGGGGCAAGCTCCAGCAGCAGTGTTGGGGGAGAAGGCGTCTGAGTCCAGCTGGCTGGCCCCTTCGGGATAGCTGCCGGCCCGGGAGAAAAGCATGCGGACTGAGTTGGATAACGTGGTCACCGTGCCAACGCTGGAGCGGGCGGTTGCCGTGCCGCGGCGCTGTTGGAGTGCGACGGCGGGCGGCAGCCCGGTGATCGATTCAACCTTGGGGTTGTGGCCCTGTTGGATGAGGCGCCGGGCATAGGGGGCCACGGATTCGAAGTAGCGGCGTTGGGCTTCGGCAAAAATGGTGCCGAATGCCAGGGACGACTTTCCCGAGCCGGAAACCCCGGTGAACGCGACAATTGCATCGCGGGGTACGTCCACGTCCACGTTGTGGAGGTTGTTTTCGCGCGCTCCACGGACTCTGACGAAGCCATCTTCAGAGTCGGCAGACTGTGGTTTCGGCTGCTTGGAAGCGGGGTGCCCGGGGATTGTCAGTTTACTGTCCATTGACATGACTCTATCGGCCCGCAGTCCCGGCAAGGTCACGTTGAGGACGCAAGGCATGGTGCTTTCCGGTCCCCGGGAGGACAATGCGGTTCATGGCTGAACAAATCGCCGGGAACCCGGGCGGCCTCGGGGAACAGGGCGGCGAACCACAGGACGTCAACGAGAACGTGGTCAGGCGGCTGATCGAGTGCATCAACGAACGCCATATTGAAGTCATGAATGAGCTGTTCCATGATGATGCCGTCATGCATTGGCCGCAGTCCGGGGAAGTTGTGCGCGGGGCCGGGAACCGCAGGGGTATTTACAATGCCTTTCCGCAGTTGCCCACCATCACGCCCCGACGACTGCTCAGCGGCGGCAATCTGGTAGTAGCTGAGGCGTTGCTTGACTACGACGGACCTCAGTACCAGACAGTCTTCATCTTCGAGTTCCGGGACGGCAGGATCGCCAGGGAAACTGCCTACTGGAGTGAGGCCTTTCCGGCTCCGGAATGGCGTTCACAGTGGGTGGAGATCAGTAGCAGATAGGAGTGGCGCTCCAGGGCCTCACCGGTCACTGGCCCGTCCGGACAGGTGAGTTGGACGGGTGCTATGACTGTATGATCCCGCCAGTAGTCCTCCAGTCACAGGGGAAGAAACCTCATTCCGCGGCGGGTCGGCGTCGTTGTTGTTTGGTGGCAGATCTGATTTCTTTTGCTGCACGGTGACGCCGGGCAGAACCTCGCGTCGGCTTGGACGCGCGACGGATTGATTCCGGGACGAGTCCCACCCTGATGATCTCAGCGAGCTTGGCCATGGCGATCTCCCGATTGCGAAGCTGGGACCGCTCCTCTGATGCCGTCACGGTGATGGAACCGCCGATGAGTTTGCGTCCCAGGCGCTTAAGGAGCAACTGCCGCTGCTCATCAGTCAGGGTTGTGGATCCGGCAACATTCCACGTCAATTCCGCCCGGCTATCCGTAGTGTTGACGTGTTGGCCGCCTGGTCCGGACGAGCGGGAGAACCGCCAGCTAAGTTCCGCGGCGGGGATAGTCAGCGACGGCGGGATATCCAGGTCCATGGATCAAGCTTTGCACGTCACGGACGTCCAGTCCGGCGCGATTGCAGTGACGTTCGCCGGCACGGTTCCAGTTTCCAGGTAGGCCTGGTGCCAAGCAACATTGTCGCCCTGCAGTTGTCACCCCCCACATCGTTTTCATTCCTTGCGCTTAGGATCATGTCATGGCCGGTTCCCTCGATGTCCTTGGCCCCATCCTGGAAATGATGACGTGGGTGGGGTTCGTTCCGGGCGTGCCACTGTTGATCAGCGCATGGATCATAGCCAAGCGTCGTTGCGTGTGGGCCACCGCGGACGGAGAACAGTTCGCCGCAGGTGGATTCCTGGGGCTGCGGTGGCACGATCAATCGAACGAGGAACAAAAAGTCCTGCTGGATATTCCGGCTCACGACAACAACGTTGTTTCAGGTGCAGTGGTGGTCCACTATGACCTCTGCCATCCGTCGCGATGCTCGCTCAGGCCACCGCGTCACGACAACACGGTGCTCATTCTGGGCTGGATCCTCACCGGGGTCGGGATACTCAGCACGCTCGGGGGATTCGTCCTACTCCTCTTCTAGTGCCGACCTCTTGAATGAAGGCTTGCTCAGGACTAGCGTTTCCCGCGCACGGGCAATGAGCGCGGCTAAAGCCCGCGGTCAAACGAGGAGACTGCTATGAGTGAGACCCCCGCAACCTTGATGGTGGACCTGATCATTTCACTGGACGGCTACGCTTCAGCGGATGGTTGGCCAGGTTGGTGGGGTTTGGAAGGCCCGGAATACCTCGCGTGGCTCGAGCAAGAGGGAAAGAAGGAATTCACTACGCTCATGGGGGCCACCACGTATCGACTGATGTCCAGTATGTCGGAGCAGGCCGCCGCAGACAGTTCCGGGTTTTCGGAGGAAGAGGGCGCCAGTCTGGGCGGTTTGGCGGACATGCCCAAGATTGTCTTCTCGTCCACGTTGAAGGGGCCCTTGGCCTGGCCCAACTGTGAGCTCATCTCCGGTGACGCCGTGGAGAATGTCAGAGAGCTAAAAAGGAGCAGGTCCGGAACCTTCAGTACGCTGGGCAGCCTGAGCCTCTGCCGTTCCCTCCTGACGGCCGGGTTGGTGGACAGGTACCGGCTGGTTGTCTTTCCCGTGATCACGGGCAAGACCGGCAGGGAGCGGATCTACGACGGATACCCGGATGTTTCTCTGGAGCTGGTGGACAGCCGGACGTTCGACGGCAGGTCGCAGTTGCTGGAGTACATTCCTACTGTGATTGACGGGCCGCCAACAGCAAGACGGGGTTGAGATCATAGAGGCGCGGGCTGGGACAATGGCTCCTACGCAGTACTTATCCATACACGCGCTGATCAGGCTAGTTCCTGTACTGCTCCTGCTGACCGTTAGCGTGTTCCAGCAGAGATGCCAGGCACCCGGCGTAGTACCTCATGGCTTCGGCAAAAGTGAGCAACGTGGGTGCTCCGACAGCTGCACCTACCTGATCCGCCGAATCCACCTGGTCCATCTGGCAGAGTACCGGTTCGCGTCTAACGCCGAAGGCGGTCAACGTGGCAATTCCCCAGGGGTGGCTGGGTTCAGTCACTGAGATGCCTGCTGAGTCGAAGGTATCGCGGAGGACATAGTGGGTCACGGTACGCCAGGACTGAAGAAAAGGCGGCAGCAGCTGTTCTACGAGGTCATCATCACGGGTGCGATACGCGTCCGCGAGGGCGGCGGTTAGTCCGTCCCATTCTTCGGCGTCGCGGACCATAAGGTGCGCCGTTTCCAAGCGGTCAATGGTTTCACTCAACGTCATGGTAGTCCCCAAACTTCCCGTCGTTTTCGCTTGCCCCCGGGAGCAAGCCTGACCGCCGTCGGCATGTCACTATGAAGTGAACGGATGAAGCCCCAGCATGATTCCCTCATCAATCGCATCCTGTTTCCAAGTCCAACAGCGACATTTCTCGATCGCCTAGCAAATCAGTAGCCTTACTAATAGGGTGGCTATGGGAAGTACCCCGGGCACGGCGATGAGTCGAGTCTCAAAGGAGAAGTGAGGACCCTATGACTGACGAACAATCCATTAAGAAGGTCACCGACATCATCAACGATTCGAAGATCGGGATGCTAACCACTGTGAACGAGACAGGGGCGCTGGTCAGCAGGCCGCTTGCCGTTCAGGAAGTCAAGGACGACGGCGACATGTGGTTCTTTACGGGCCTGGGAACCTCACAGGTTGCCCACGTTCGCCAGGACCCACGGGTTAACGTTTCCTTTGGCAAAAACACGGAATGGGTCTCTGTGGCCGGGACTGCAGAGGTCGTCACCGATCGGGAAAAGATCCATGAGCTGTGGAACCAGGTAGTTGAGGCGTGGTACCCCGATGGCCCCGACACTCCGGAGGTTTGCCTGCTTCGGGTTGACTCGGACTCGGCAGAGTATTGGACCAGCCCGGGCGGAACGGCCGCCACGGTCCTACAGTGGGTCAAGTCCAAGGTCACAAACTCCCGGTTCAGCGTGGGCGAGAGCGGCACCGTGGACCTATGACCCGCCGTGGTTGACATCCAACGGTTTCGGGTTCTTTTGGAGAGTGAACGGAACCGTAAACTCGAGCTGCTGAAGGCGCTGCGAAGCGACATCACCTCGGTGAGTCTTGCCCGTCAGGATTCCAATGTGGACGACGAGCACGATCCCGAGGGCAGCACCATCGCCTTCGAGCTTTCCCAGGCATCCGCCCTCATGGGACAAAGCCGGGTGGGCTTGGAACAGATCGAGGAGGCCCTGGCGAGGATCGAGGAGGGAACGTATGGGCAGTGCGCGGTGTGCGGCGTAGACATTCCCGAAGAAAGACTCGAGGTCAGGCCATGGACACCGTTCTGCGTCCACCATGCCTCGGGCAAGCGGGCTTGACGTACCAGGAAGGTGGTTCAGCTGGACATGCCCGGTGACACCGGGACGAATTCAATGCCCTGCTGGACCTTCTTCCTGGGGCCCCGGTCAAAGCCCTTGGCATCCAGATGGTTCGCCGCACGGTAGGCGGCCAGCGCGTCGTCGTAGATCTGGTTGAGCCGCTGCGCCGTGAAGATTTCCTCGGTCCCGTCGGAAAAAACCACGGACACCGCAGCGGTGGCGGGAAAGTGCCTCTTCATCCGGATGAATCCTTGGGCGTCCTGGTGTAGGGAGATCACGTGGCAACCGCGCTTTCAGTAGTGTTACCACCAGTTTGGCGTACTTGGGCCCCAATAGCAGCAACGGGCCGCTGCCCCCAAAGCTTCTGGTCGCCGTCCTTACGGAAGCGGTTCAGGGTTTGGGGTGGTTTCCGCGGTGCTGGCGTTGTCGGCTGGTGATCCTTGCTTCCGGCTGGCCAGCAGGAACGGTAGGGCAATGAGTTCAAGGACGCCGCCCATGGCTAATGATGCCGGGTAGCCGTAGAGGTCTGCGCCCCGGCCCAGCACTGGCTGGATGACGACGCCGCCGCTGGATCCCATCAGCGAATCAAAGCTCAGGACGGTGGCCCGTTGCTTCGACGGGATCATATCGTTCACGTACGCCTGCCGGACGGGCATGGCTGCCGAGCCCACAACGGCCCAGATGGCGAGCAGGACCAGAGCCACCCAGAAGACACGCGTCAATCCCAGGACCAGAAGGATGACGCAGCCTGCCAGGCAACCGACGATCAGCACAGTGGTGCGCTTATGGAACAGCCGCCTCGCGTGTGGGGCCAGCCAGCCGCCCAGGATCTGCGATCCCGCAACGATCGCAGCGGCCAGACCGGCTATTGAATAGGCCTTGGGGTCGCCAAACAAGTCCAGAAGGTACGGCTGCAGTGCGTAGAAGACGTAGAAACTGACGCCGGCCGTAAACGGGGCTGCCAACATCACGTACCGGACGGGCGGGTTCTTCAAACCGTTCTCGATTGATGCGGACAGAACCGCTCTGGTCGCGCGGAGAGGGTGCGTCGAACGCTCCGGCGAGAAGCCGACGTCGTGCATGAGCCCAAACGCAACAGCAAACATGGCGAGCAGCACCAGCACGCGCAGGAGGAACGGAACGCCAAGGTTGGTGGCTTGGGCTATCACCCCGCCCGCCACCGAGCCCACCAGCATCGCTACGCCCTGAACCATTTGCCCTCGGCCAAGTACGGATTCCAACCCGCCTTCGTAGCCGGAGAAGCGCAGTGCGTCGACGAGCCATGCCTCAACAGCGCCGGAGAAGAACGTAAAGCCCAGGCCCAGGAGAACCGAAACCACGGCCCACATCCAGAACGGCGCGGAGATCTGCCACATCACGAAGTACAAATAGGTGGAGACGCCCAACGTCACCGTGCCCAGGAGGAATGAGACGCGCCGCCCCCACCCATCGGCAATCACGCCCGTGGGAACTTCGAAAAGAACCATGCCTGCAGTGAAGAAGGCGTTGGCGGAAAACGCCTCCAGGTTGCTCAGGCCCGCATCCAGCAGGAAAAGGGTGTTGATGCCCCAGATGAAGGACGCCGCAACGGTATTGCCCAGCGTCAAGGTCAGGTAGACGCGCTGGATCTTTCGGGCGGCGTCATTGAGGGTGTCGCCGCCCTCACCCGTGCCAGGATGGACCACCAGCTAATTCTCGTCCCGTTGCCCTCACGCCGCCAGAGAAACCAGTGGTTGCGGGCTACTTTTCGTGACTCGTAGGGATGTCCTGGGAGGCTGCCCATTCGCTGACATCCCGGCGCTCAATGGCTGCCGCCATCATGTCCGGGAACAGATCCGGCGTGCACGCGAAGGCAGGAACACCGATCCCCGCAAGTGCTGCGGCGTGGCTGGAGTCGAAGGATGGGTGACCGCTGTCGCTCAAAGCCAGCAGGGCGATCATGGTGGTCCCGCCGCCCACAATGGAAGCGGCACGACGCAGCATCTCTTCTGCTATTCCACCTTCGTAGAGGTCGCTGATGAGCACAAGGATGGTCTCGGCGGGTTTGGTGATCTGGTCCTGGCAATAGGCGAGGGCCCGGTTGATGTCCGTGCCACCGCCCAGTTGCACGCCGAACAGCACGTCCACTGGATCGTCCAGGTCTTCGGTCAGATCCACCACTTCGGTGTCAAAGACCACCAACCGGGTACTTACTGACTTGAGTGAACTAAGGACCGCTCCAAAGACGCTGGAGTACACCACTGATTCGGCCATGGAGCCTGATTGGTCAATGCACAGAATGATCTCGCGCTGAATTTCGGTGCTGCGCCGTGCGTGTCCATGGAGCCGCTCGGGCACCACCGTCCGGTACTCGGGTTGATAGTGCTTAAGGTTGGCGGCAATGGTCCTGTTCCAGTCGATATCCCTATGCCGTGGACGGCGGGTCCGTGCTGAACGGTTGAGCGCCCCGGAGACTGCCTGAATTGTTTTGGCGCGCAGCCGTTCTTCCAGCTCTTTGGTGACCTGCCGAATGACCGATCTGGCTGTCTCCCGGGACTCCTCCGGAATCACCCGCCCCAGGCCCACCAAGGTGCTCACCAGACCGATGTCCGGTTGGACAGTTCGCAACATTTCCGGTTCCAGAAGCAACTGCCTCAAGCCGAGTCTGTCCATGGCATCGGCCTGCATGACCTGGACCACCGAGGAGGGAAAATAGCCGCGGATGTCGCCAAGCCATCGGGCCACCCGCGGACTGGACGAGCCTAGACCTCCGCGCCGGGCCGACCCGCCACCATAGAGTTCTTCCAAGGCCTCATCACGGCGGACATCATCGTCCGACAGTTGAACCGGCACCCCTTCCTCGGTTGAGATGCCGTCAGCATCATGCCCGCCCAGCACCAAACGCCAACGGCTCAACCGGTCACGCCCGGGCCCGGCGGAATCCTCCAGCGCGCCAGAGTCACCTGTCACAGCTGCATCGTTGCTCATGCGATTGCCTTCCATCCCAGAATTCTTGCCATGGTTTGCAGCGCAGGGCCGGCGTCGAACAGGTCAATGGGAGAGGAGTCTGCTGCGTAGCCGGTAGAACCGACCCGGCTTAACTGTTCGCCGATTTCGCGCCGCTCAGGCCTGCTGAAGGCGGAAAAAGTCCGCCGGATCAAGGGCAAGACGTCCTCGAAAACGTCATCGTGCACTCCTTCCACCCACTCATCAACGATCTGCAGAAGCCGCCGATCATGGATGAGCAAGGTGGCGTCGCCGGACAGCAGGCCGTCCAACCAGGCTGCGGCTTCCGAGGCTGGGGTAGCGATCGATAAGCGCCGGCTAAGGCGTGATGCTACGTCGTCTCCTTCCACCAGGCCCGCATCCAACAGGAGCCTGGTGGCCCGGCCCGCCACCGAGCCATGGATCGAGTCAGAGTTGGCCACGGATGAGAGGGCCGTATGCCAGTCATCCAGTGGCAGTTCCGGCAGTAAGCTCAAGCCATTCTGTGCAGAGTCGATCGCGCGGCGCATCACACCCGCGGCCTCATCATCAAGGCCGGCGCAGGCGGTGGGCAGTCCAACGCACGAGCGAATCACCGTGGCTTGCAGAATTTTCCCCACATCACTGACGTCTACTCCACGGACGTTGCCGTACCGGCATGTGCGGGCCAACGGCGCGATGGTTTCCAAGAGGGGAGCAACGTCCTGCTGCAGGGCGGTGCGTTCAGCCAAAGCGGACACGACGCCGGCAATTCCGTCGGGTAGCTCGGCCAGCAGACAGCTTTCCAGCAAGCTGCTGAGAACCGGCAGGCCTTCGGCTGCCTGCGCCTGTTCAGAGACAAAAGCAGCAGCGGCTGAGGCGACAGTGGTGCCATAACGGCTCGCTTCCACCAAGGAGACAGCCAACTCTGGTTTCCACAGCAAGGTCCATGCTTCTTTGAAGGTGCCGGAAGTCCTGCCGGCGTCCGTCAGCTGACCCCAGGCCACACCCAGCAGTTCCAGGCGGTGCAGGAGGACCGAACGGGCCAACTGGTTCGGCTTGCGCAGGTCCAGGACCATGACCTCTTCCATGGCACTGGGTTTCATGCGCAGCTTTCGCTGGGTAGCGGCGAGGTCCGCTGCCAACGGTAGGGTGGGCACGGAGTCCGGGACGTTCCCTAGCTCGCGACCAACAGTCAATTCGCGATGAACCAAGGCCAGCGGCAGCGGCGAACCATCGCACAGGACTGTCTGCGCGGCATCGTCCAGCTCCGGCAAGCCAGGGGTGGGCCGCCCACGAACAGCTGCCAACGCAGTAGCCATCCTGCTGGCCTCCACCACGGACGCCGTGGATGCATCCAGATTCTCTTTACGCAGCGCATGGGCTACCCGGACCAGCCACGTGGTGGCAACATCCTGCCCGGGGTCCTTGGCCATCCAATGCGCGAACAGGTGTTGGTACCAGCCCGGGGCAGTGACCCCTGCTCCGTATCCGCTGGCCAAGCTAAGCCTGTTCGATGTCCAGGGAACCCACGTGACAGCCACTTTGGCCTTCGGCAAACCGGCGAGGACTTTGTTGTCGGCGGAAACCGAAGGGAACCCCGACGGCACTAAGGCCGGTGCGTGATAGGCGCCGCACACCACGGCGATGCGTTCATGCCCTTCGCGCATGGCTGCCCGCAGGAAGCGTCGCATGGCAGCTTCCCGGCGGTTATTCTCCAGCACGTCAGGATGGTCCGCGGGACGCTGATCCATGGCCCGGATTTCCGTGATCGCCTCGATGAGAGCTTCAAAGCGCTCAACGGGGTCCGTGTTGCGGTGCTCCACGGAGTCTTCCCACCATCGTTCCGCGTCGCTGTAGCCCGCAGCTTCGGCCAACATGCCAATCGCATCGGGTCTGTACGCCTGCTGCGGGGCGGCCGGGGGGTTCTCCATGTCATCCGAAGGCTTACCGTCGACGGCGGCATATTCGCCGCCGTCGTCGGAAGTGGCAACTAATGGTTTTTCCTTCTCCGAAGCCGCCGAGGCTGGCTCCTGTGCGGTTCGTTCCTGTGCGGTTCGTTCCTGTGCGGCTCCTTCCTCTGCTGCTCGTTCCTCTGCTGCTCGGAGCGCGAACGTGTGGGCGGCGGGCAGGTCAATGGCACGCACGGGCTTACCCGTGGACAAGGCCCAGCGGATTGCCACCCACTCGGGCGAGAACGCGGCCATGGGGTAGAAGGACGCCAGGCGAGGCTCATCCACCGCATAGATCAGGCCTGCGACCGGGGGAAGCATGTCCGGGTCCGTGATCAGCGGGATGACCTGGTCAAGCTCCGGTGGCCCTTCCACCAGCACCACATCAGGCCGAAGGGTCGCAAGGGCTTCCGCGACGGAATGGGCCGAGCCCGGACCATGGTGCCGGATCCCCAGAACGTGGACGTCTGTCATCTTTCAGTTGGACGATTCGAGGTCGCGGCAGGCCCGGTACAGGTCTTTCCAGTCAGGCCGGTTCCGCACAACGGTCTCCAGATATTCCTGCCAG
The DNA here is from genome assembly GCF_011605365.1 of Paenarthrobacter sp. MSM-2-10-13. Lineage (NCBI taxonomy): Bacteria > Bacillati > Actinomycetota > Actinomycetes > Micrococcales > Micrococcaceae > Paenarthrobacter > Paenarthrobacter sp. MSM-2-10-13. The sequence goes on from NZ_JAAOXO010000006.1 coordinate 217,516, forward strand.
ATCACACGGTCCTGCACAGGGTCCTTGATCACCGCGCCCACCAGACTGGCGGCTACATCCTCTGCCCGGACCGTGCCATCACCGAAGTGTGCTGCCAGGGACAACCCATTGGTCATCACGGAAATGGCCTCTGCTGTAGACAATGTGGCAGATGGGGACTTGATGGTGGTCCGCTGGTCCTGGGTCACCCCCGACCGAAGTTCGCGCATGACGGTAACCACTCGGCGGATCTCGGAAAGTGCAGCCAAATCGGCGGGCAGCTCCAATGACTCTCCCAAGCTACGAACACGGGTGGTCACGATCTCCACCTCCTGGTCGATGCTGTCCGGGAGCGGCAGGATCACCGTGTTGAACCGGCGGCGAAGGGCGGACGAGAGATCGTTGACGCCTTTATCGCGGTTGTTCGCGGTGGCGATCACGTTGAAGCCCTTCCGTGCCTGGACTTCCTCGTTGAGCTCAGGAATGGGCAACGTTTTCTCGCTGAGAATAGTGATGAGGGAGTCCTGCACGTCGGAAGGAATACGGGTCAGTTCTTCAACCCGCACAAGGCTTCCGGTCTCCATGGCGCGCATCACCGGGCCGGCAACCATGGCGGCGCGGGACGGGCCATCGGCCAGCAACCGGGCATAGTTCCAGCCGTACCGCAGAGCCTCTTCAGGGGTACCCGCAGTGCCCTGCACTACCAGCGTGGATGAACCGGAGATGGCTGCGGCGAGGTGTTCACCAAGCCAGGTCTTCGCGGTTCCCGGCACACCCAGCAACAGCAGGGCCCGGTCTGTGGCCAGTGACGCCACGGCGATTTCCACCAGGCGTTCCGAGCCAAGATACTTTGGGCTGATCTGAACACCGTTGGCCAACGTACCCCCCAGGATATAGGTGGTGACAGCCCAGGGAGAGAGCCGCCAGCTGGGTGGGCGGGGGCGGTCGTCAACAGCGTCCAAAGCGCTGAGTTCATCGGCGTACGCGTTTTCGGCGTGCGCGCGAAGAACCTCCGTGGCGTTCTGGGTATCGGTCATCGGAAAGCCTCCGTCAGGGATTGTTTGAATGATTGGTATTGGACAGCGTCGCGCAGCGCACGGCGCCGGGAAGCGTCTTTGTCAGCCTGTGCCAAAAGCTGCCGGCAACGCTCGGTGACCTCCGGTGGAAGCGCGGTAGGCAGGCCTTCGGACAGGATGACGGCCAGACGGCCCCCATCCTTGCCGGAAATCACTGTCAATACCGCCTCTGCCAACGGCACGGACCACGGCTGCGGCAGGTCTTGCAGGAGTGGAGCCAGTGTCAGTGGCTCGTCACTGCTTTCCCGGACGTGGCGCTCGAGCCAATGTGCCCGCTCATCGGGAGGGAGGCAATCGAGCAGCCTCCTGTCTGTCAGGACCCCAAGAAGCGCACGGGCCCATTCAACATCGTTGCGGGCGGCAGTTGCAGCGATCATCGCGTTCAGGACGCGGGGCTCGTCCTGCAGCAGCGCAACGGTAGCCGGGCGGTTACGGCCTGTTACCGACGTCCACACGTCCAGCGGTGCCCCTCTGACGATGGCCTCCAACCGTGCCATCCGGTCCGGTTCGCCCTTGCGTGGGTCCGCTGGAACGCCGTCCCGCAGAGCCTCCTTGTCAGGGTCCGGGGGGAGGTCTATCTCCAGCCGTTTGCTCAGGAGCCCTTTGAGCTGCAGCAAAGGCTTCAGCCTGGCGGCCATCCGAGCAGCACGCGCACTTCCGGGAAGCTGGTCCAGGAGCCGGAGTGCCACGTCCCGTACGCCTTTTGCTTTGTCGTCCAAGGCCTTCTCCAGCAGAGCTTCGTCGTTGTCATGGAGGTTTCCGGCGAACAACGCCAGATTGCCTGCCCGTTCCCGGGCGCTGAGCGACGTCCAACACTCGCTAAGTTGTATGCGTGCAGCTGCTGGATCACGGCCTCTCAGCGGTCCGTAGCCTGCCGCAGCATCAGAGCCGCGGAGGCCAGTACTTTGGGTTGCGGGCTCTTGAGAAGGCTGGCCTTTGATCTCCTGCATCCACCGGCCGCGGGTTCCAATTGCCGGTTCCATACGCCTGAAGACAATGGACTGTGTCTCAGCCAACGTCAGTAACGCCGGCAGCAGCCGGTGGGGGACCCGTCGTCGTGCTTCTTCAGCCAACGTCAGCCAATCCACTACCAGCTGGGTCCTCAGGCCAGGACCCACAGGTGCCTGGGTCAGCAAAAGTTCCAACAGCCGTGCGGCCTCTCCGCTGGCTTGTGGCACTGCGTCAGCAGGCGCCGGTGAAGGAAATCCTGCACTGGAGGCGGCAGAGGCTGTCCGCGTCGCCCGGGTCACAATGTCAGCCAGCGCGGCCTGATCCAACAGAGATTCCTCCCGGCTCAGTCCATCGGGTGCTTGAAATCCCAGCTCGGCGGGCGGTTGGGGGGCGTCGTGCCGTCCGGTACCCACCAGCGCTGCTGTTCGCAGCTCCGCCAACCACATCATGGGGTCACCACCCTTCCGTCAACCACCACGGTCAGGGGACGCACTCGACCATCTTCCAGTTCACCAAAAATACTGGCAGCATGGCCACCGGTCAGTGCCAGCAACGAGTCGAGCGGGGCGTCCACCAATGGGAGTGCGTCGCCGTGCGGATCGTGCAGCCACCCGGTTCCCTCGGAATTGACCGTGACTTCGTCCAAAAGCACGGGAATCCTGGTCCGCCACGGTGAACGGGCAACAGCGGCAGACTCGTGCTCAAGGGCTTGCACAATACTGTGCCCCGTGCCGAGGCTTGAAGCCACGTCCAAGGGAGTGACAGGGCCCGTGAACATCCCGCGCTGCGGTGTTGTTCCGGGGTAACGGGCAACTGTGACATCAAGCAGAGCCCCGGCAAGTTGCGGCGCCGCCAAACCTTGGCCCTGCGCGGCGAAATCGAGGAGCACTACTACCGTTCCGTCCGGGCCTTGTATCCACGTTCGTTGTTGCTGCAGGCGTCCGTCATCGCTCCGGTGCGCTCCCAGAACCAGCCAAGGACCCGGCAGCGATTCAGTGCCCTGTACATCGGCAGACGCCGTGGCCCACCCGAGGGCAGCCTTGACGTCCGCGAATTCTTCCGGCGTGAGGTTGTCCCTGCCTGACCATGCCTTGGTTAAGGCCCACCAACGGCCCGCGTGGCGTAGAAGATGGTCAGCCCAGTCGGTCCTGCCGTGGACTTGGGAAGCCATGTCCCGTACCTGTTCGGCCAGACCAGGAAGCTGGGAGTCCACCAAACGTGCTGCAACGGCATCCCACCATGAATAGGGCTGGTTGCGGGCAGCGGCAAGTCCAGTGCGGACAAGGTCCGTCAGCCAGCGCGAAAAATCGTCGACCCCCGCGTCCATCAGGGCGAGTCTGGCGGTGAGACGCTTTGCCTGCGCTTCCGGATCGGCGGGCTGCACCGCATTCCGGCGTTCTTTGACCGTGGCGCGAACAGCCCGTTGGTCTGCCCACTCCTTAGCGAAATCAGCGGTCTCGGCTCCCGCCTCTGCCGCCTCGCCCCGTGCCCAGAGCAGGAGCAGAGCCAAGGCATGTTTGCACGGGAATTTTCGGCTGGGACACGAGCACCGGTAGGCGGGCGCCACAATGTCTACGCTCACTTGGTATGGCGTTTTTCCGCTGCCTTGGCACTTACCCCACACAAGGTCGTCGTTGCTGCCGCAGTCCGTCCACGGACCCGGATGCGCAAGCTTCCGTGCTGCTGCCAGTGAGGAGGAGTCCGGGGCCGCGTTAATGACTGTCTCTTCGCTCCAACGCCCCATGCCTCACATTCTGCCCGACGGCTCCGACACTATAGAACAGCGGTGAGGGTGTGGCGTTGGAACTGCCGGGAAGCCGGCACTCGGCTCCCCGGCACTGCCCTTCGCTCGCTAGGCCTGGTTACTGACCAAACCCGGCTCGGTTCGGACACCTTTACTCCGCTCCACGGCTAAAAGCGATGCGAAGAATTCACCGAGTTCGCTGGTCGCGGTCAGGGGCAGGACGTTGGCGACGTACTGATCAGGGCGGACCACAACCACCACTCCGTCACGGCTGAGGCCACGCAGCTCGAAGATGTCGTTGTTGGGGTCGGTGCCGAACACCTTTTCGAGATAGGTCAGCCTGAAGGGTCCAACAGTAGGCTTAAAGGCCGCGGGTACCGCATTGATGTCCACCTTGGTGTGGTCCTGCTGGTAGACCACCTTCACGTCGAACCAGGCGTCGCGGTCAGCGTCCGACGGCGTAGCGGCCAGCGGCGAAGCAGGCGAGTTCGCGATCCACTCGGCAAAGTCAGCGACCGGGCCCGGCGCTCCTGCCTCTGCGGTGTCGGCGAAAACGTAGATGCGCCACCGGCCGTCCGCTTTGGCGTGGTGGCCCAGGTGCATGGGGTTGGTGTCGCAGACCCGAAGGACGGGCGCTGATTTGAAGCGCTTTCCTACGGGGAAGCCGGTGGCAAGGTCCTGGTACCGTGCGTCGGCAACCACCATCGAGGGCGCGTATTGGGTCATGAAACCGGCAGGGAACTCGGCAGTGCTGGTGTAAAAGGTTTCCAGTTCCGCCGGGTCTTCGAATTCCTCGGGTTTCTTGGCCATCAGCGTTGACCACTGCTTGTCGAAGTCAATGAGGTTCTTCGCCACCACTTGCCGTTCAGCCGAGTAGGTGTCCAAAAGAGATTCGGGGCTGCGGCCTTCCAGGACGTGGCCGAGTTTCCAGCCGATGTTGAAGCCGTCCTGCATGGACACGTTCATGCCTTGCCCGGCTTTGGCACTGTGGGTGTGACACGCATCTCCGGTGATGAACACCCTCGGGGTGCGGGTACCGCGGTCCTCCGGCAGAACGTCGTCGAACCTGTCCGTGAGCCGATGACCTACCTCGTAAACGCTATGCCAAGCGACGTTACGGACGTCAAGAGTGTACGGGTGGAGGATGTCATTAGCTTTCTGAATGATCTGCTCAATGGTGGTCTTTCGCACTGCACCCTTGTCCTCAGGGTTGACTTCGCCCAGGTCCACATACATGCGGAACAGGTGCCCGCCCTCGCGCGGGATCAGCAGGATGCTGCCACCGGAGCCGGACTGGATGGCGCACTTGGTGCGGATGTCCGGGAAATCCGTCACTGCCAGCACATCCATGACACCCCATGCATGGTTCGCCTGATCGCCGGCCAGGTGACATCCGATCGACTCACGGACCTTGCTGCGGGCACCGTCAGCACCCACAACATACTTGGCACGGATGACCCGTTCCTGGCCTTCATTGGGTCCTGAGGTGTGACCCAAGGTCACCTCAACCGGGTAATCACCTTCGCTGGTGACGTTGAGGCCCTGAAACTCATAGCCGTAGTCGGGTTTCATTCGTGTGGGGGAGTTGGCCATGAACTCCGCGAAGTAATCCAGGACACGGGCTTGGTTCACGATCAAGTGCGGGAACTCACTGATCCCTGCCGGGTCATCCACGGCCCGGGCAGCCCGGACAATGCGGGAGTGATCGGCCGGGTCCGGTTTCCAGAACGCCATCTCCGTAATGCGGTAGGCCTCCGCGATAATTCGCTCGGCAAATCCGAACGCTTGGAACGTCTCCACGCTGCGGGCCTGGATGCCGTCCGCCTGACCGATGGCCAAACGCCCTGGACGGCGCTCAATAATGCGCGTAGTGATGTTCGGGAACTGGGAGAGCTGCGCCGCCGTGAGCATACCCGCGGGGCCAGTGCCCACAATCAAAACATCCACCTCGTCAGGAAGCTCGGCGGGACGATCGATCCCTACGCCGGCGGCCGGCTCAACTCGCGGGTCACCGGATACGTAACCGTGGTGATGAAACTGCACGGGCTTTCCTCACTTCTTTGTGGGCAATAACAGAGAACGATGTTCGATAATAGAACAACCTGTTCTATTATCGCTCACATAATCGTAATGCGGCTCACATCCCGGTTCAAGTCCCTGGCGTCTCTTCTGCCAGAACCTCGTGCTGCCTCCTGCGCATCAGGTCACGGGCATGTCAGGATCAGGTATGCCGCGACTGATGCTCTTGGACACTGCCTCTTTGTATTTCCGTGCCTTCTACGGCGTGCCAGATTCCATTCGCCGAGCCGATGGGACGCCTGTGAACGCAGTGCGGGGATTGATGGACATGATTGCCCGCCTCACTACCGACTACGAAGCCACGCACTTGGTGGCCTGTTGGGACAATGATTGGCGTCCGCAATGGCGCGTGGACCTCATCCCCAGCTACAAGCAGCACAGGGTGGCGGAGATTGTGCCCAACGGTCCGGATGTGGAGGTTGTTCCGGACCCTCTTGAGGCACAAATCCCGATGATCCGACACGTCCTGGACCTCGCCGGGATCGCCGTTGTGGGCGTCGACCAACACGAGGCCGACGACGTCATCGGAACCTACGCGAGCCACGCAACCATCCCGACGGACGTGGTCACCGGTGACCGGGACCTCTTCCAGCTTGTCGATGATGACCGAGAGGTCCGCGTCATTTACACAGCACGCGGTATGAAGAACCTGGAAGTTCTCACCGAAGTCGTCGTGGTGGGCAAGTACCGTGTCCTGCCCCAGCAGTACGCCGACTTCGCAACACTTCGCGGCGATGCCTCCGACGGCCTCCCCGGCGTCGCAGGCATCGGCGAAAAGACGGCTGCGTCGCTGCTTGCTGCCCATGGGTCGCTGGAGGGACTGCTTGAGGCTGCGGAAGCTCCCGACGGCGGTTTGTCGGCTACCGTGCGGGCCAAGCTGTCCGCGGCGGCTGACTATCTCAAGGTGGCGCCCGCCGTCGTGAATGTTGTGCGTGATTTGGACGTCCCGACACTTCGAGACGCTGGCGCTGAGCTGCGCCCCGTCACAGGAGACGCGCGGACAGAACTTGAGCAGTTGGCCACAGAATGGAACCTGGGTGGATCGGTCAAGAGACTGCTGGACGCTCTGGACCGTTTCCGATAAGGGCAATATCCCATAGGAGCAACGTCCGATAGGGGCAAGTCCGTTGGGTGCAACCCTCACAGACTCCCGTTCACTTTCACAGCCGAATGACAGGTTCAGAACAGCCTGGACTGTGGTGGGTCTCCCATCGTGTTAAGAGGACGGAACCATTGACCGTCCCTCAGACACAAGCCGTACCAACGGCTCATTGAGGAGAGGCATATGTCGAAAACCAAGAGAATCACACTGGGACTTGCGGCCGGAGCTCTGGCGCTGGGGGCAGGATTGGGTGCAACCAGCATCGCTACAGCTGCCACCACACCATCGCCCAGTGCCACGTCATCCGCGGACGCCACCACCCCGTCAGATCGCGGTGGTAGGCCCGGCGGTCACGGACACGGGCGGGACGGCGGCCAGATCGCCGCGGAACTGGCCACAAAGCTCGGCGTGGACGAAGCGAAAGTCGCTGAAGCCTTGAAAGCGTTCCGTGAGGCGAACAAGCCCACCACGCCTCCTGCAGAAGGAACGGAAGGAACCAAGCCGGACCGCGCAGCACAGGACGCTGCCCTGGCGAAGTCGCTCGCCGAATCGCTGGCTGTTGACGAATCCAAGGTCACCACAGCCCTGGAAGAGATCCGCGCAGCAGGCCAGGCAGAACGTTCCGCCGCCCTGAAGACCAAGCTCGACAAAGCGGTCACTGACGGCAAGTTGACGCAAGCCGAAGCTGACGCAGTAACCAAAGCAGTCGAAGCCGGGGTCATCGGAGGAGGCGGCCGCTAACGTCACAGTGAAGGAGGTCCCGGCCACGGGGTCCCAGGAAGTGAACCGGACTCGGATATGAACTGGAAGCGGATATGAACTGGACCCCGAAAGCCGGACTTGCCCAATAGGCAGGGATACCAAGAAGCGAGGGCCTGGGCACGGTATTGAGCCGTGCTCAGGCCCTTATTCTTTTACAAGATGCGGTCGTTGGTGTCTGAGCGGACCTCAACCTGGCAGTTCCGCACTGGCGCATAAGAGGCAGCAAAGCTGTTTCGGTACTGGTGAACCTCCCTTTCCGAGCCCGACGGAGACGGCATGTTGAACGAGGCCTCACACTAGTACGGCCGGCCCCTTGCTCTGGCCCCTGTAACGAGGGGGTAGGGGCACGCATTGCGCGCCGGAACCGGGTGGACCCGGCGCAGGGTTTTGCCGGGCTGCGCCGCCAGCGCGGGTATGTACCAACGGGCGCGCAGCTGTGCAGCGACCGCCGGGGTGTGCAGAGCCGGATGTGTCGCCCAACGCCCGGTTCTGCCGACGGGCGCCTGGCTGCGACGCAGCGCGGGAATGTGTCCACGGGCGCGGGACTGTGTCGCTGGCGTGGGGTTGTTGTGGGTTGGGTTTATGTTCGTTGGGGTGTGTGGTGGTGGTTGCGTCGGGGTTTTTGGTGGGGGTCGATGTGGGGTGGGGGGATGAACCAGGGGGCGCCGGTTGTCATGTCGATG